>CAZEIW010000094.1:0-6713 GCA_964512305.1 uncultured Burkholderiaceae bacterium
GGACGCACGCGTGCCGGTGGTGCTCGCCAACGCGCGCCTGTCGGAGCGGTCCGCCGCCAAGGCGCGGCGCTGGGCGAGCCTGATCGCTCCAGCGGCCGCCACGTTGGCCCGGGTCGGCGCGCAGACCGAGGCCGACCGCGCGCGCCTGGCGCGGATCTACGCGGGCGCGATCGCGGTGACCGGCAACCTGAAGTTCGACCATGTGCCGCCGCCGCAGCCGATCGAGCGCGGCCGCGCCCTGCGCGAGCGGCTGGCCGGGCGGGCCGTGTGGCTCTTCGCGAGCACGCGCGACGGCGAAGAGGCCATGATCCTCGAGGCGCTACGCACCGCCGCGCTCCCCGAGGCCCCGCTCACCGCCGGGCTCCCCTCTCCCGCGCCGAGCGGGAGAGGGGCCGGGGGTGAGGGCGCCCGCCCGGTGCCACGGTCGCCGCCGGCCCTAGCCCCGGTCCTTCTGTTCGTTCCCCGCCACCCACAGCGCTTCGACGAAGTAGCGCGGCTGCTCGCCGCCGCCGGCGAACCGGTGGTGCGGCGGCGCGACTTCGAGTCGCTCGATGCGAACGCCCGCTTCCTGCTCGGCGACTCGATGGGCGAGATGCCGATGTACTACGCGATGGCCGACGTCGCGCTGATCGGCGGCAGCCTCGCGCCCCTCGGCGGACAGAACCTCATCGAGGCCTGCGCTTGCGGCTGCCCGGTTGTCTTCGGGCCGCACATGTTCAACTTCGAGCAGGCGGCCGCCGACGCGGTGGCCGCCGGCGCGGCGCTGCAGGTCGGCGATGCCGCCGCCGCGCTGCGCGCGATGCAGGCGATCGCCGGCGACTCCGAGCGGCGCGCCGGGATGTCGCGGGCCGCGACGGAGTTCGCCCGGGCGCATCGTGGTGCGACTGAGAGGACCGTGGCGCTTATCGAGGAGGTGATGCGGTAGGCGTGGGCGGGGCGACAGCCGCTGTCATTGCGATGACCGAAGCAGTGTCATGGCCGGACCTGTCGCCTCGCGCCGACGTGGATCCCCGGGACAAGCCCGGGGATGACAGCGGGGAGGGTCAACGTGGATCCCCGAGACAAGCCCGGGGATGACAGCGGGAGGTCAACGTGGATCGCTGGGGACGAACCCGGGATGACGCCTGCGCGGGGCTGCCGCCTGCGGTTGCAGTAGCGCGATCACACCGCTTCGACATCCTTCTCTCAATGCGATCCGAAGCAGTGTCATGGCCGGGCTTGTCCCGGCCATCCACGTCGGCGCAGGACTGAAGCTGCCGTCTACGGCTGCAGCAGCGTGTTCACCGCCTCGACGTCCTTCTCTTCGAGGCTGCCGGCCGCGGACTTCAAGCGCAGGCCGTTGACCAGGAAGTCGTAGCGCGCCTTCTTCAAGTCCCGCTGGGTGTTGAAGAGCTGCGTGTTGGCGTTGAGCACGTCGAGGTTGATGCGCACGCCGACCTGGTAGCCGAGGCGGGTGGAATCCAGCTGCAGTTTGGCCGAGGCCTCGGCGGATTCGAGCGCGCGCACCTGCGCCAGCCCGTAGTCGACGCCGGTGTACGCCTGCCGCGCCGCCTGCGACGCGGTGCGGCGCGCCGATTCGAGATCCTGCGCCGCGCGCTCCTCGCTCGCGCGTGCCTGGCGCACCCGGCTCTGGATCAGGTCGCCGGTGTAGATCGGCACCGTGAGCTGCAGCCCGACCGCCGACGTGGTGGTGGTCACCCGGTTGGAAAACGGCAGGCTCGGGTCGCCGTTGGCCTGCTGGCGCTGCACGGTGCCGGTCAGGTCCACCGTCGGCAGGTACGCGTCGCGCGCACGCACGGTCTCGCGCCGGGCGATCTCGGCGCCGGCGCGCGCGGCCAGCACCGTGTAATTGGCGTCCTCGGCGTTCTTCGCCCAGGCGTCGATGTCGGCCGGCTGCGGCGCGGCCAGCTCGGCCGGGTCGCGCAGCGGCGCCAGCGCGCCGGGGTCATGCCCGATGATCGCGCGCAGCGCGCTCTGCTTGACGATCAGGTCGCCGCGGGCGACCGCTTCCTGCGCCTCGATCTGGTCGTAGCGCGCCTTGGCCTCGTGCGTGTCGACGATGGTCTTGGTGCCGACCTCGAACTCGCGGCGCGCCTGCGCCAGCTGCTCGGAGACCGCCTGCTTGTTGGCGGTGAGCGCGGTTACCGTGTCCTGCGCCGACAGCACGTCGAAGTAGGCCTGCGCGACGCGCACCGCGAGGTCGGCGCGCGCCTGCGCCAGCTGCTCTTCGCTCTGCCGCACCGCCAGCTTGGCCTGCGACAGGCTGTCCCACAGCTGCGACCGCCAGATCGGCAGGGTGACCTGAAGGGCAGGGCCCCAGGCGTTGAACGTGCGCTCGAAATCCGGCGCGAACTGGGGCGTGTCCGTCGAGAACTTGTAGCGCGTCGAGCTCGCCCCGACCGAGGCGTTGACGTTGGGCAGCAGCGCCGAGCGCGCCTGCGGCTCGACCTCGGAGGCGGCCTGCTGCGCGAACCGCGCCGACGCGAAGACCGGATCGTGCTCGGTCGCGTCGCGCAGGATCGTCAGGAGGTCGTTGGACGCCGCCGCGGCCGGCGCGGCGAGCGGCAGCAGCGCGGCGGCGAGCAGGGCGCCCAGCGGCGCGAAAATCGAGGCGGAAAGCGCGACGGACGGCTTCGCGTGGGTCGCCGGGTGCATCGGATCTCCCGAATGAGGGGCGGGCATCAGTACGCGCGCATCGAGGGGTCGACCTCGCGCGCCCAGGCGTCGATGCCGCCGGTGAGGTTGTGGACGTCGCGCCAGCCGTTGCGTTCCAGCACGGTCGCGATGTACGCGCTGCGCACGCCATGATGGCAGATGCACACGATCGGGCGCTCCTGGCCGATTCGCGCCAGGTACTCGCCGAAATGGGACAGCGGCGCGAGCTCGGCGCCTTCGATGCGGCAGATCGCCGTCTCCCAGGGCTCGCGCACGTCGAGCAGCAGGGGTCGCGCGCGCTGCGGATCGGCGAGCCAGTCGGCGAGTTCGCGGGCAGCGATCGGCGTCATGCGAAGCGGCGCGCGCAAACGGGCGGTGCTGGCGCTCAGAAGCGGAAGCGCGAGGGCCGTTGCGCGTTGCGCAGCGGCTTGATGACCGTCTCGAACAGCGGCAGCGTGTCGTAGCCGTCGGGCGCGGCGCGGGTGACGATCTGCGCCGTCATCGCCGGCGCGTCGCCGACGATCGCGGCCAGCCTGCCCCCGACCTTCAGCTGCGCCAGGATCGACTCCGGCAGCACGGGCAGCGACCCCGACACGATGATCACGTCGTACGGCGCGCGCGCCGCCCAGCCCTGGGCACCGTCGCCGAGCTCGACCCGCGCGTTGCGCACTCCCGCGCGCGCGAGGTTGGCGCCGGCGAACGCGTGCAGGCGAGGGTCGATCTCGACGGTCAGCACCGACTGTCCCTTGTGCGCGGCGAGCGCGGCCATGTAGCCGGACCCGGCGCCGACCTCCAGCACCTGCTCGTGCGCCTGGATGCCGAGCTCCTGCAGCAGGCGCGCCTCGACCTTCGGCGCCAGCATCGACTCGCCGGTTTCCACGCCGTCGATGTTCAGCGGCAGCTCGGTGTCGACGAACGCGAATGCGCGCAGGTGCGCAGGCACGAACTCCTCGCGCCGGACGACGGCGAGCAGGTCGAGCACCGACTGGTCGAGCACTTCCCAGGGGCGGATCTGCTGCTCGATCATGTTGTGGCGCGCCCGCTCGAGATCGAGCTGCGCGTGCATGGCTGTCGCGTTCATCTGCGCTCCCGTTGCGCCCGTTTCCGGCTCCGACGCCGCCCCGCCGCCTGCGCGGCGCGCGCGGTCGCCCGGTCCCGGATCCGAATCGGGGCGAAGTTTAACAACCTGCCGCCGGCCGACGCCGGCCGGATCAGAAAGCGGTGGGCGCGCGGCGCGCCAGAAACTCGACGTCGGCCTTCCAGGTGTTGCGGCCGGCCTCCTTCGAGTCGTACATCAGGTCGTCGGCGCGCTCGACCAGCGCAGCCGGCGAGACGCCGCCGCCGTCGTAGAACGCGATGCCGATGCTCGTCGTGACCCGGCACGGCTGGCCATCGCAGGTGAACGGCTGCTGCATCGAGCGGACGATCTTCTCGGCGACCGTCGTCGCGTGCTCGGGCCCGGGCAGCCGTTCGAGCACGATCCCGAACTCGTCGCCGCCCAGCCGCGCGACCAGGTCCGACGCCCGCAGCGTCTGCGCGACGCGGTCGGCGAACGCCTTGAGCAGCGCGTCGCCGGCGGCGTGGCCGAGCGTGTCGTTGACCTGCTTGAAGCGGTCCAGATCCAGGTACAGGAGCGCCATGAGCGCGCCCTCGGCCTGGCTTTGCTGCATCGCCTCGAACAGGCGCAGGTCGAAGCCGGCCCGGTTGGTGCGCCCGGTGACCGGGTCGAGGAGCGCGATCCGGAGCAGGCGCCGCTCCTGGAGCTTGATCGGCGTGATGTCCTGCACCACGGCCTGGAAGCCGCGCACCACGACGCCGTCGTCGCCGAACTCCGGGATGTAGGTCGCCTCGAAGCACTGGTACAGGTCGTTGACGGTCATCTCGCTCTGGAAGGTGACCGTCTCGCCCGCCAGCACCCGCCTGATCCACGGCTCGATGTCGCGGTAGGCTTCCTCGCCGACCACCTCGCGCACCGTGCGGCCCTGGAGCGCCTCGCGCTTGATGCCGAAGGCGCGCTCGTAGGCGAGGTTGTTGAACCGGTAGCGCAGCCCGGCGTCGACGTACGACACCCGCATCGGCAGCATGTCGGCCACCAGCCGCAGGCGCTGCTCGCTCTCGCGCAGCGCGTGCTCGACGTGCCGGCGGGCGGTCAGATCGCTGATCAGCAGCGTCGCGCCGATGACCCCTGCGGGGCTGCTGTCGGCGATCGCGGTCACCAGCATCGTCCGCGCTTCGCCGCCGTCGACGCGTGGAAATTCGTGCTGCGCGATCGCGGGCTCGCCGGCCATCGCCGCGTCGAGTTGCGGCGCGATCCTCTCCCGGATCGCTGCCGTGCACACGTCGTCGAGCAGGCGCCCGGCGAGGCGCGCCGGATCGACGCCCAGCCATGCCGCGAAGGCGCGGTTGGCGAAGCGCACGCGCCGCTCGTGATCGAGGTAGCAGACCAGTTCCGGAAGGCTGTCGGCGATCGCGCGCAGATGCGACATGCTGCGCTGAAGACGCGTGCCCCGCCGCAGCAGCAGCACTGTGAGCGCCCCGAAAGCCGTGCTCAATCCGACCAGCGCGGCGAGCAGCGCCGCGACCCCGAACCCGCCTGCGGGGCCGCCGCGCGTCGGCGGCTCCCAGAGCGACGCGAGCACGACGCCGAACAGCACCGCCAGCGGCAGTGCAGCCACCAGCAGCGCCGGCAGCTTTGCCTGCGCGTCCGGCCGGGGCGCCGTATCGGGCCTCGGAATCATGTTCACGGCGACGGTACAGAATCCGGCGCGCCACGCATCCCGAGCGGGGGAGGGGCACCGGATTGCTCCCTGGAATGTTCTGTTTGAGCCAAGCTTAGAGCAGGCGCAGGAATAAATCTCATTCCAGTGTTCGCTTCCGATGCGGGTTTCGGGAGCGGCTCACCTTCAACGCGGCAACTCGACAGCCCCGCGGCCGCGGCAGGGAGCGGCTGCCGGCGTTCCGGGCGGACGCTCGGGCGGTCCGGTGAGGCGGAAATCCGCGGCATGAGAATGCGTCTCCCCCGTGGCAGCCCGGAAGGATGCCAAACCCTGAAGGATTCGTAACATTCCGATGAAGAAGACTTGATGCCGGTCAAGCGAAACGCCGCTCGCGTCGAACGGATCGGGGAACTTTGGGGACAGCTTGGCGCCGCCTGCCGCATCCGCGCGAGGCGCATGCCGGCCGGGTCGAGCCCCGAGAGCCGGGACGCCCGGCTTGTCGAACGCCGTGGCCTGACTTACTATTGACCGACCGATCGGTCAATGATTCTCATTTCGCTCCCTGGACCTGATCCACAGGTCCCGCGGTCGAAGCCCAACGTCCCCAGGCGGCGAACATGGCGCACGATTTCAGCACGATCCTTCTCGAGATCGACCAGGGTGTCGCATCGCTGACGCTGAACCGCCCCGAGCGGCTCAACGCCGCGACCTCGGCGATGCTGGCGGAGTTGCGGGCGGCGCTCGCGGCGGTGCGCGCCGACGGTTCGGTTCGCTGCCTGCTTCTCACCGGCGCCGGGCGCGCGTTTTGCGCCGGGCAGGACCTCGCGGACCCCACCGTCGATCCCGCGCGCGGCGCGGTCGACCTCGGCGCGGCGATCGAGACGGGCTACAAGCCGGTGGTGCTCGCGTTGCGCGAGCTGCCGCTGCCGGTCGTCTGCGCGGTCAATGGGGTCGCCGCCGGCGCCGGTGCCAACCTCGCGCTGGCGTGCGACGTCGTGCTGGCCGCGCGCTCGGCGAGCTTCATCCAGCCGTTTTCGAAGCTCGGCCTGCTGCCCGACACCGGCGGCACGTGGCTGCTGCCGCGGCTCGTGGGGCCCGCCCGGGCGATGGGGCTGGCGCTGTTCGGCGACCGGGTCCCCGCCGACCAGGCGCAGGCCTGGGGGCTGATCTGGCAGTGCGTCGAGGATGCCGAACTGATGCCCGCGGCGCACCGCCTCGCCGCGCAACTGGCGGCCGGCCCGACGCTCGGCTATGCGCGCACCAAGCAGGCGCTGCTCGCCTCGCCGGGCCTCTCGCTCGCAGCCAGCCTCGACCTGGAGCGCGATCTGATGCGAGAGCTCG
>CAZEIW010000095.1:0-7980 GCA_964512305.1 uncultured Burkholderiaceae bacterium
GTCGGTCGCGACGTACACCAGCGTGGCTTCGGTGACCTTGATCACGTCGGCGGTCATGCGCGCGCGCTCGGCGTACACGGCGACATCGACCGTGATCGACGTCCGTCCGGTCTTGAGCACGCGCACGTAGAACGACAGCAGATCGCCGACGAACACCGGCTCCTTGAACACGAAGCTGGTCACGGCCACCGTCGCCACTCGCCCGTTGGCGCGCCGCGAAGCGAGGATGCCGCCGGCGATGTCGACCTGCGACATGATCCAGCCGCCGAAGACGTCGCCGTGGGGGTTGGCGTCCGCCGGCATCGGCATGACGCGCAGCATCGGTTCTTCGTCGGGCAGCCTGGCTCGCATCGGGGAGTCGACGGTCGCGCATGGGGTCGCGACCCAGTGGATAATGAACGCAATCCCGCGTCCGCCGCCCGCGCGCTTCGCAATTCGCGCCGGCGTTCCGCGGACGCGGCAGCGGTGTTGGACCTGCGCCATTCTGACCGCGCGCGCGCGACTGTCAAGCCGCCGCGCAGGCCGGAGGAACCGGGAGGAAACATGAGGGGCATGCGGCCGCCAGTCGGCCGGACGCCGCACCTCGCACCCGAGGCGGGGCGCGCGCGCCACGAGTTGCGTACGCTGCGCACGCTGCTGCCCTACCTGTGGGCGTACAAGGCGCGGGTCACGCTGGCGGTCGGCTGCCTGGTGCTCGCGAAGGTCGCCGTGGTCGGCGTGCCGATCCTGCTCAAGCACATCGTCGACGCGTTCGATGCCGGGCACGCCGCGGCCACGGTGCCGATCGCGCTGATCCTCGCCTACGGCGCGCTGCGCCTGTCGACCACGTTCTTCGGCGAGATGCGCGAGTTCTTCTTCGCCAGGGTCACGCAGGCCGCGGTGCGCACGCTCGCGCTGCAGACCTTCCGCCACCTGCATTCGCTGTCGGTGCGCTATCACCTCGAGCGGCGCACCGGCGCGGTCACGCGCGAGATCGACCATGGGATCCGCGGCATCTCGTCGCTGATCAGCTATACCCTCTACTCGATCCTGCCGACCCTGGTCGAGATCGGCCTGGTGTTCGCCTACCTGCTGCTCCACTACGAGCCGTGGTTCGCGCTGATCGTCGCCGCCGGCCTGGTGCTGTACATCGGCTTCACGTTCGCGGTCACCAACTGGCGCACGCATTTCCGGCGCCAGGTCAACGAGCTCGATGCCAAGGCATCGTCGCGGGCGGTGGACTCGCTGCTGAATTTCGAGACCGTCAAGTACTTCAACAACGAGGACTTCGAGGCGCGGCGCTACGACGCGACGCTCGCGCAGCAGGAGAAAATGGCGATCCTGTCGCAGCAGTCCCTCAACGTGCTCAACATCGGCCAGCAGGCGATCATCGCGGTCGGGCTGACGCTGATGCTGTGGCGCGCGGCGCTCGGCGTGCAGCAGGGCCGGATGTCGATCGGCGACCTGGTGCTGGTCAACGCCTTCATGCTCCAGATGTACGTGCCGCTGAACTTCCTCGGCGTCATCTACCGCGAGATCCGCCAGGCGCTGGCCGACATGGAGCGGATGTTCCGGCTGCTGCACAACGAGCGCGAGATCGCGGACCTGCCGGGCGCGCCGCCGCTCGCGCTGAGCGCAGGCGAGGTGCGCTTCGAGCACGTCGAGTTCCGCTACGACGCGCGCCGGCAGGTGCTGTTCGACGTCGATTTCACGATCCCGGCCGGCACCACCTGCGCGGTCGTCGGCGCCACGGGCTCGGGCAAGTCGACGCTGGCGCGGCTGCTGTTCCGCTTCTACGAGGCGCAGGGCGGACGCGTGCTGATCGACGGCCAGGACGTCCGCACGGTCACGCAGCAGTCGCTGCGCGCCGCCATCGGCATCGTGCCGCAGGACACGGTGCTCTTCAACGACACGATCGAGTACAACATCGGCTACGGGCGCCCGGGCGCCGGGCACGACGAGATCGCCGCCGCCGCGCGCGCGGCGCACATCCACCAGTTCATCGAGTCGCTGCCCGACGGCTACCGGACGATGGTCGGCGAACGGGGCCTGAAGCTGTCGGGCGGCGAGAAGCAGCGGGTCGCGATCGCGCGCACGCTGCTGAAGAACCCGCCGATCCTGGTGTTCGACGAGGCGACCTCGGCACTCGATTCGAAGACCGAAAGCGTGATCCAGGCCGAGCTGCAGGCCGTGGCGGCCGACCGCACGACCCTGGTGATCGCGCACCGGCTGTCGACCATCGTCGGTGCCGACCAGATCCTCGTGCTCGATCGGGGCCGCATCGTCGAGCGCGGAACCCACGCCCAACTGCTGGCGCGCGACGGTTCCTATGCGCGAATGTGGGCATTGCAGCAGCGCGAAAGCGAGCGCGACATCGGACTCGCGGCGGCATGATCCCGCCCTCGGGTTGCCCCGCGTGACCAATGGCCGGGGTTCCGGCTAGACTCCGCACTCCGCGATCCAGCCGCGTGGGGGGCAGCGAATGAGCTCATGCTTGACCGGCCGGCGCGCCGCCGGGCGCTTCGCTTCGGGCGCCGGAGTCTTGCTTGGAGCATCGCTTGCGCTGATGGCCGCGACCGGCGGCACGGCGCACGGCGCCGCCAATTCGACCTTGCAGAAGATCCGCTCCTCCGGGACGGTCACGCTCGCGTACCGCGAGTCGTCGATCCCGTTTTCGTACCTCGCGACGGACAAGACGCCGGTCGGGTACTCGATCGATCTGTGCCTGAAGGTGGTCGATGCGCTGCGGCGCGAGCTCAAGGCGCCGGACCTGCGGGTCCAATGGCTGCCGGTGACGGCGGCCACCCGGATCCCGACCATCGTCGAGGGCAAGGCGGACCTCGAATGCGGGAACACGACCAATACCGCCTCGCGCCGCAAGCAGGTCGCGTTCACGGTCACGCACTATTTCGCCGGCGGGCGCCTGCTCGTCCGCACCAACTCCGGCATCCACAGCTTCCAGGACCTGCGCGGCAAGCGCGTGATCACGACGCGAGGGTCGACGCATGCCGCGCGCCTTGCGGATGCCCAGAAAAAGGGTCTGCTCAACGCGAGCGTGACCGAAGCGAAGGATCCGGACGCCGCCTTCGCGGTACTGCAAAAAGGCGAGGCCGACGCTTTCCTGTACGACGACATCGTGCTCTACAGCATGCGCGCGACCAGCCCCGATCCCTCGCAGCTGGCGGTGGTCGGCGATTTCACGTCGGTCGAGCCGCTCTCGATCATGTTCCGGCGCGATGACGCCGAATTCAAGCGCCTGGTCGATTCGACGCTGTCGCGGGTGATGATCGACGGCGACGGCGAGCGCATCTACGAGCGCTGGTTCCTTTCGCCGATTCCGCCCAAGGGCGTCAACCTCGATGTTCCGCTGAGCGCGCTGATGCGCGACCAGCTGCGCTTTCCGACCGACAAAGTCGGCGATGAGCTGGGCGGCTAGCCGAACGATGCCGCGAAACCGGCTGATGTCGTGAACCGGCCCCTGGGGCCGAAACTGCGAGGAAGAGGGAGTCAAATGCAAAAACATGCTACTCGAACGATCGCCGCGGCCGCGCTCGCGGTCTCGGCGCTGGCGGCCGCGCCCGCGCATGCCGGCAAGACGCTGGACGACATCAAGGCGCGCGGCCAGGTCGTGTGCGGCGTCAACACCGGGCTGCCGGGGTTCTCCGCCGCCGACAGCCAGGGCAACTGGAGCGGGATCGACGTCGACGTGTGCCGCGCGATCGCGGCGGCGGTGCTCGGGGACGCGAACAAGGTCAAGTGGGTGCCGCTCAACGCGCAGCAGCGCTTCACCGCGCTGCAGTCGGGCGAGGTCGACGTGCTGTCGCGCAACACCACCTGGACCCTGACGCGCGACGCTTCGCTCGGCCTGAGCTTCACCGGCGTCACCTACTACGACGGCCACGGCTTCATGGTGCCGAAGAAAAGCGGCATCAAGAGCGCCAAGCAGCTCAAGAACCTGCAGATCTGCGTGCAGTCTGGCACGACGACCGAGAAGAACCTGACCGACTATTCGCACGCCAACAAGCTCAACATGAAGCCGATCGTGTTCGAGAAGCTCGAGGCGGCGGAAGCGGCCTATTTCTCGGGCCGCTGCCAGGCCTACACCACCGACGCCTCGGGGCTGGCCGCGACGCGCAACAAGCAGGCCAAGAACCCCGACGACCACGTGATCCTCCCCGAGCTGATCTCGAAGGAGCCGCTCGGACCGGCGGTGCGGCGCGGCGACGACGAATGGTTCGCGATCGTCAAGTGGGTGCTGTTCGGCATGCTCGAGGCCGAGGAGTACGGCATCACGCAGGCCAACGTCGACCAGATGAAGTCGAGCGACAACCCGGCCGTGCAGCGGATCCTGGGCGTGTCCGAGGACGACGGCAAGCTGCTCGGCCTCGACCGCGAGTGGATGGTCCGGGTGATCAAGGCCGAGGGCAACTACGGCGAGATGTTCGAGCGCGACGTCGGGATGAAATCGGCGTTGAAGCTGCCGCGCGGCGTCAACGCGCTGTGGAACAAGGGCGGCATCCAGTACGCGCCGCCGATCCGCTGACGGCCGAAGGACGGGCGCGGCCGCCGGCCGCGCCCTGCGGCCGCCCCGCGGACCCGAGCCCATGAGCGGACAGGATCAGGCGCTGCGCGCGCCGCCGCCCAAGACGCGGCGCTGGACCTGGCGCAGCCGCGCGCTGCGCGGCTTCGCCTACCAGGTGCTCGCCCTTGCGGCGATCGCGCTGTGCACGTGGTTCCTGGTGCACAACACGCTCGCCAACATGCGCACGCGCGGCATCCAGAGCGGCTTCGACTTCCTCACCGAAGCGGCGGGCTTCGACATCGGCGAGACCCTGATCCCGTACGACTCGATGAACCCGTACCTCAAGGCGTTCGCGATCGGAGTGCTGAACACGCTGCGGGTGGCCGTGATCGGCATCGTGCTGACCACCATCATCGGCACGCTCGCCGGCATCGGCCGCTTCTCGCGCAACGCGATCGTGCGCGGGATCTGCTACGGCTACGTCGAGACGTTCCGCAACGTGCCGGTGCTGCTGCAGCTGATCATGTGGTACATCCTGTTCACCGAGGTGCTGCCGCCGGTGGCCGACGCGATCCAGCTCGGCCCCGGCGTGTTCGTCAGCAAGAGCGGCATGTCGTTTCCGTGGCCGGTGTGGGACACGGGACACGCATGGGCGGCGGCGGGCGCGCTCGCCGGCCTGGTGCTGGCGTGGCTGTACCGGCGCCGCGCGCGCGCGCGCTTCGAGAGCACCGGGCGCGCCCTGCCGGTCTTCTGGCCGTCGGTGGCGATCGTCGCCGGCTGTGCGCTCGTCGGGTGGCTGGCGGGCGGCGCGCCGAGCACATTCGACGTTCCGGTCAAGACCGACGTCGTCGTCGAGGGCGGCGCGGCGCTGACGCCGGAGTTCCTGTCGGTGCTCATCGGGCTGGTGGTCTATACCGGGACCTTCGTGGCCGAGGTCGTGCGGGGCGGAATCGCCTCGGTCTCGCAGGGGCAGACCGAGGCCGCCGCGGCGCTCGGGCTGTCGCGCGGCCAGCAGATGCGGCTGGTGGTGCTGCCGCAGGCGCTGCGCGTGATCATCCCGCCGATGACCAACCAGTACCTGAACCTGACCAAGAACTCGTCGCTCGCGGTGGCGATCGGCTATCCCGACATCGTGTCGATCAGCAACACGGCGATCAACCAGACCGGGCGCGCGGTCGAGTGCATCGCGGTCATCATGATCGTCTACCTGGCGCTGTCGCTCCTTACCGCGGCGCTGATGGGCTGGTACAACCGCCGGGCGGCGATCAAGGAGCGCTAGCGTGCAGGCATCGCACACGGCGGCAGTCTTCGACGCGATCCCCGCGCGCCCCGCGCCGGTGCGGACCGAAGGTCTGGTGCCGTGGATCCGCGCCAACCTGTTCGGCGACTGGCGCAGCGCCGTGACGACCTTGCTGATCGCCGCGTTCGCGGCCTGGGTCGCGCCGCGGCTGCTGCAATGGGCGGTGTTCGACGCGGTCACCCGGCCCAGCCTCGACGCCTGCGCGGCCGCGCGCGGCAGCGGCGCCTGCTGGGGCGCGGTGGTCGAGAAGTACCGGCTCGTGATCTTCGGCCGCTATCCGTTCGGCGAGCAATGGCGTCCGCTGCTGGCGACCGCGCTGATGGTCGCGCTGGTGGTCGCGAGCTGCGCGCGCGCGCTGTGGAGCCGCTGGCTTGCGGTCTGGTGGGTGGCCGTGCTCGCCGCGTTCTTCGTCCTGATGCGCGGCGGCGTGCCCGGCCTCGCGTCCGTGCCGACCGACAGCTGGGGCGGCCTGCCGCTGACGATCATGCTTTCGACGCTGTCGATCGCCGCCGCATTCCCGCTGGCGGTGCTGGTGGCGCTGGGCCGGCGCAGCACGCTGCCTGCGATCAAGGCGCTGTGCACCGTGTACGTGGAGCTGGTGCGCGGCGTGCCGCTGGTGTCGGTGCTGTTCATGGCGAGCTTCATGTTTCCGCTCTTCATGCCGCCGGGCCTCTCGATCGACGTGCTGGTACGCGTGCTGGCCGGCATCACGCTGTTCGCCGCGGCCTACCTGGCCGAGGTCGTGCGGGGCGGGCTGCAGGCGATCCCGCGCGGCCAGATCGAGGCTGCGGCGTCGCTCGGGCTGACCTATTGGCAGACGCAGCGCAAGATCGTGCTGCCGCAGGCGCTCTCGCTCGTCGTGCCGGGCATCATGAACAGCTTCATCTCGACCTTCAAGGACACGTCGCTGGTGACGATCGTGTCGCTGTACGAGCTGACCGGCTCGCTCGGCCTCGCGTTCAATTCCGATGCCGACTGGCGGCCGTACAAGATCGAGGGCTATCTTTTCATCGCGCTGATCTATTTCGTGTTCTGTTTTTCGATGTCGCGGTACAGCCTGTGGGTCGAGAGGCTGGTGAGCCGCGGACGCAAGCGCTGAGACGGGTCCACGGGGATTGTCATGGCCGAGCCTATCGTCGTTTTCGACCGGGTCAACAAGTGGTACGGCAACAGCTTCCACGTGCTGCGCGACATCGACCTGAGGGTCGCTCGCGGCGAGCGCATCGTGATCTGCGGGCCCTCCGGCTCGGGCAAGTCGACGCTGATCCGCTGCATCAACCGTCTCGAGGAGCACCAGGAAGGACGCCTGACCGTCGACGGCGTCGAGCTGAGCGACGACATCCGCAGCGTGGAGAAGGTGCGGCGCGAGGTGGGCATGGTGTTCCAGCAGTTCAACCTGTTCCCGCACCTGACCGTTCTCGAGAACCTGACGCTAGCGCCGATGTGGGTCGGCCGGATGCCCAGGAAGGAGGCCGAGGAGCGGGCGATGCAGCAGCTGCAGCGCGTGCGCATCGCGGAGCAGGCGTCGAAGTACCCGCTGCAGCTCTCCGGCGGCCAGCAGCAGCGCGTGGCGATCGCGCGCGCGCTGTGCCTGACGCCCAAGATCATGCTGTTCGACGAGCCGACCTCCGCCCTCGATCCGGAAATGATCAAGGAGGTGCTCGACGTGATGATCGAGCTCGCCGGCCAGGGCATCACGATGCTGTGCGTCACGCACGAGATGGGTTTCGCCAAGGCGGTGGCCGACCGCGTGATCTTCATGGACCACGGCCAGATCGTCGAGCAGAACTCGCCGCACGAGTTCTTCGCCAACCCCAAGAGCGAGCGCACGCGCGACTTCCTGTCGAAGATCCTGGGGCACTGAACGACTCCCCTCTCCCACCTCCCCTCTCCCGCTTGCGGGAGAGGGGCCGGGGGTGAGGGCGACCGCCGAAGCTCCGCTGCAAACCCTCACCCCCACCCCTCTCCCGCAAGCGGGAGAGGGGAGTCACGCCCAGTCCCTTCTTCTCCCTTCCCCTTATGAGTGCCGCCGCCCCCGCCACCGCTGCGTCCGCCGGACGACCGTCCCTCGCCGTGTTGCCCTACGCCGCGACCGTCTTCCTCTCCGCCTTCCTCCTCTTCCTGCTCCAGCCCATCATCGCCAACAGGATCCTGCCGTGGTTCGGCGGTTCGGCCGCGG
>CAZEIW010000096.1:0-8460 GCA_964512305.1 uncultured Burkholderiaceae bacterium
GTCAGGAGGATATTGACGGTCGATCAGCGCGATTTCACGACTTTCCGGTTGCGGGGGCGCAAAGGCTTTGATCTCGTGCGCTGGTATTCGTAAGCGCCGGGTGCTCCCCTCTCCCGCTTGCGGGAGAGGGGCCGGGGGTGAGGGCGCTCGCCGGCTGCAACCCTCACCCCCACCCCACTCCCGCAAGCGGGAGAGGGGAGCACGGTCTAGGCCCCGCCCCGAAGCCGCGCCAGCAGCGCGCTCGTCGACCGGTCGTGCTCGAACGCGATCGCAACCACCTTCGCACCCCAAGTGCGCGCCAGTTGCGCCTCCGGGACGGCGTTCATGTCGTAGTCCCCGCCCTTGGCGTAAACATCGGGCCGCACCAGCTCGACCACCGGCAGCGGCACCGCTTCGTCGAAAATCGTCACCAGCGAAACGCTTTCCAGCGCGGCGACGATTGCCGCACGATCCGCCTGCGGGTTGACCGGGCGGTCGGCGCCTTTGCCGAGCAGGCGCACCGAAGCGTCCGAATTGATCGCCACGACCAGGCTCGCGCCCAGGGCTCGCGCCCGCGCCAGGTAGGTCACGTGGCCGCGGTGCAGGATGTCGAACACGCCGTTGGTGAGCACGATCGGGCGCGCCAGCGTTCGCACGCGCGCCGCGAGGTCGCCGCGCGCGACGATCTTGTCCTCGAACGCGGGGGCAGGGCGCTCAGCCACGCCCGGGCTCCGGCGCCGCTGCGGCTTCGAGCGTGCGCAACAGCGTGGAGTCGCTCACGGCGCCGCCGCAGCCTCGAGCGCGCGCAACAGCTTGGAATCGCTCACGGCGTCCGCGAGTGACGCGAAGCGCGCGCCTACCAGGCCGTCGGCGCAGGCCGCCTGCGGCAGCGCACGGCCGTCCTTGCCGAGCAGCACCCGCTGCGGCACGCCGGCCGCGCGCGCGGCTTCCAAGTCGTCGCAGGTGTCGCCGAACATCACCGAGCGGGCGAGGTCGAGACCGTGCTTTGCCGCCGCCTGCAGGAGCATTCCCGGCGCGGGCTTGCGGCACGCGCAGGCGCGCAGGTAACTGCCGGCGGCATCGGTCGGATGATGCGGGCAGAAGTACACGCCCGCCAGCGGCGCACCCGCGTCGCTGAAGCGCTCGCGCATCCAGGCGGTGAGATGCTCGAAATCCGCCTCCGCATACATGCCGCGGCCGATGCCGGACTGGTTGGTGACGACCACCAGCGCGAAGCCGCGCCGGGCGAGCTGCGCGCAGGCCGCGAGGGTGCCGGGAACGAATTCGAACTCCTCGCGCCGCCAGACGTAGCCGTGATCGAGGTTGATCACGCCGTCACGGTCGAGGAAGGCGGCCCGGGATGTCATCGTTCAGCCCGTGTACTACGTTGACACCCCGCGAGCACGCGTCGACGTGGATGGCCGGGACAAGCCCGGCCATGACAAGCGCTAACAGCGCTCCAGTAGTCGGCGTCATCCCCGGGCTTGTCCCGGGGATCCACGTCGGCACGCTGGCACTCCGTGTCCACCCGGCACGGCCGGTTCGACCGGACCCCTAGGAATTCTTCAGCAACCACCGCACGTACGCCGACACCCCTTGCTCGACCGTCAGCGACGGCTCGGTATACCCCGCGGCCTTCAAGCGCGTCGTGTCCGCTTGCGTGAACGCCTGGTACTTCCCGCGCAGCGCGGTCGGAAACGAGATGTATTCAATCGTCCCCTGTGCCGCCGCCTGGCGCAGCGTGATCGCCCCCTGGCCGTTGGCCTCTCGTAGGGCGTTGACGACCGCCAGCGCGACGTCGTTGAAGCTCTGCGCACGCCCGGTGCCCAGGTTGTAGACGCCGCTGACGGCCCGGTTGCAGAAGAACAGGTTCGCCTTCACCACGTCGTCCACGTGGATGAAATCCCGCCGCTGCTCGCCAGGCCCGTAGCCGTGGCTTGCCTCGAACAGCTTGACCCGCGCCTCGCTGCGGAACTGGTGGAAGTGGTGGTAGGCGACCGACGCCATTCGCCCCTTGTGCGACTCCCGCGGGCCGTAGACGTTGAAGTAGCGCAGGCCGACGATGGGCGCGGTGGCCGAGGGGAGGGCGCGCCTGACCACGTGGTCGAACAGCAGCTTGGAGTAGCCGTAGACGTTGAGCGGCCGCTCGTAGATCCGCTCCTCGGCGAACCCGGGGCCCATGCCGTACACCGATGCGGAAGATGCGTATACCAGCGGCACGCCCTCGTCCTGGCACCACTTGAGCAGCGTCGCCGAGTAGCGGTAATTGTTCTCGAGCATGTAGCGGCCGTCGGTTTCCATCGTGTCCGAGCAAGCGCCCTGATGGAACACGACGTCCGGGCGCCCGAGCTCGCGCCGGCGCACGCGCTCGATGAAGTCCACCTTGTCGAAGTAATCCGAGATCTCGCACTCGGCGAGGTTGCGGAACTTCTCCGCGCGCACGAGGTTGTCGACCGCGACGATGTCGGTCTCGCCCCGGTCGTTCAAGGCCTTGACGAGGTTCGCACCGATGAATCCGGCGGCGCCGGTGACGACGGTTTTCATGGGATCGATCGCGGCAGTTCCATCCGGACTTGCGGACGAGCCCGGCGTCGCGCATGTTGCCACATCCCGCCGCCGCGCTGGGGCGAAAATCGCGTCGGACTACCCAACTTAGTGAACGCTCAGACGAGCCGGAGGGTGTACCGCGGCGCGTCGAAGTCGCGTCCAGAGCTAGGCGTTGTCAGCGCAAGGCGAGAGATCTACGTAGAGGAGGAATCCGAAGCGCGGCGTCCACGCTTCCTAGGCTGCCCCGAACAGCTCGTCGAAACTCACCGTCGCCGTTCCCAGCTTCCCGACCACGATCCCGCCCGCCCGGTTTGCCGTGGCCACCGCGTCGCGCATCGGCATCCCGGCCGCGAGCATCGTGCCGAGCACCGCGATCACCGTGTCGCCGGCGCCGCTGACGTCGAACACCTCGCGCGCCTGCGCCGGCACGTCCCACGCGCCTTCGTCCGAGAAGAGCGTCATGCCCTCTTCGCTGCGCGTGAGCAGCAGCGCCGCCACGGCGAGCTCGCGGCGCAGCTTTTGCGCCCGCCGCTCGAGGTCCGCCGCATCCTTCCACCGGCCGATCACCTCGCGCAGCTCGGCCCGGTTCGGTGTGATCATGGTCGCGCCGGCATAGCGCGAGTAGTCGTCGCCCTTCGGGTCGACCAGCACCGGGCGGCCGGCGGCGCGCGCGAGGTCGATCATGCGCGCAATGTGCGCGAGCCCGCCCTTGCCGTAGTCGGACAGGATCACGAGATCGCCGGTGCCGAGCAGCGCCTCGTAGTCGTCGAGGTGGGCCTCGAGCACTTCGCCCTGGGGCTCGCTTTCGAAGTCGATGCGCGCCAGCTGCTGGCGGCGCGCGACCACGCGCAGCTTGACCGTGGTGGAAAGCCCGGCATCGATCTGCAGGTGGTTCTCGATGTTGCTGGCCTTCAGTTGCGCCGCCACCGCGCGCCCCGGCTCGTCGTCGCCCACCACGGCCAGGAGGCCCACCCGCGCCCCCAGCGCCGCGACGTTGCGCGCGACATTCGCCGCGCCGCCCAGCCGTTCGTCGGTCTTGGCGATGCGGACCACCGGCACGGGCGCCTCTGGCGAAATGCGTTCCACTTCGCCGAACCAATAGCGGTCGAGCATGAGGTCGCCGACCACGAGGAGGCGGATGCGGGGCAACGCGTTGCGGTCGACAGAAGGCATGATGTCGGAGACGTAAGCCATTGAATCGTAGCGGAAATTGCCGCGATCAGGCCTTCCGCTCCCACGACTCCCAAACGAACGGATAGCACCACGACTCCATGTGAGTCTGCCGAAGGCGCTCGCGCAGCGCGGTGCGCAGGGCCCTGGCGTCGGGCACGAAGTCGTGGAACTGGACTTGTATGAATCGAAAGCGGAGCACCAATCCGGCCTCGATCATATGCTCGAGCAACTGATACTCGCCACCTTCGATGTTTATCTTGATGAGGTCCACTTCGTCGACGTGTTGCTCGCGCAAGACTTCCGACAACGCACGCACGCGTACGCGTTCGCCTTCGCCTGCGGCTTTGATTACGCTGGAGCCGTCCTCCTCGTCCGTGATCGCCACCTCGCCGTCGAACGACGAGACCCCGTAGTTCAGGCATGTCACCCTCGGATCGTCTCGGAAACGGAGGGCGCAACTGGCGTGGTACGAGGCGACCGGCTCGAACACGAACACGCGGCTGCCGTATCTCGTCACGATTTCACCGGCGAAGTCTCCGTGATAGCCGCCGCAGTCGAGCACCGTTGAACGTGCGCTCAAGGGGTAGTTGAACCTCAGGCGCCGATCCGCATCGTCGCGCAGCCAACTCTCGTACGCTATGGAATGCTCGTCACGGACGACCCTGGTCATCCAGAACGTCCTCGCCCGGCGACCAAGTGCCAAAAGCGAGCGCGGAGCAACCCGCTTGACCCAGTTCCTCAGGTCGTTCCGCTTCATCGCTCGCTCCGCGCGTGCAAATCCGATCCTCGCGGAAAAGGGTCGTGTAACGTGCAGGCCCACGCGCATTTGGGAGGCATCGGCATGTTCGGACGCGGCATCGTTCGAATCTTGAAAAAGGCGGTCGACTCGCTGTCACCGCGGCTGGGCGTCTCATGGCGAATCATGCTGGACCGCCGAATGCTGGAATCCGCACCGGTCGAAACGCCGCTGGGATTCAGGTTCGTCGGGCATGCAGCCATGCAAACGGGGCGCTTCGAGCCGGAGGAAACCGCCCTCATATCTGGATTGCTGAGCGCTGCTGACAGCTTCGTCAATGTCGGGGCGAACATCGGATATTACTGCTGCATCGCGCTGTCGAAGGGTGTGCGGACGTTCGCCTTCGAACCGATCGAAACCAATCTTCAGTACCTCGCCCGCAATGTACTGGTCAACGGTTGGGAGCGCGGCATCGAAGTATTTCCGGTCGCAGCTGCGGAAGACATCGGTTTCGCGCCGATCTATGGTGGGGGAACCGGCGCCTCGCTGGTGAAAGGCTGGGCCGATACGCCCGCAAGCTACGTGCGATACGTGCCGACGTCGACAATCGATCGCATGCTGAGCCCAGTGCTGCCCGCGGGCAACGTCCTGGTCCTGATGGACATCGAGGGCGCCGAGCTCTCCGCGTTGAAGGGCGCGACAAACCTCATCGGTCGGGAGCCAAAGCCGGCATGGGTGGTCGAGATTTGCATCGACGTCCATCAGCCGGCGGGAGCGGTGGTGAATCCCAGGCTGGTCGAGACCTTCTCGATTTTCTGGGACGCGGGCTACGCGTGCTACACGGCCGACAGCCTCCGGCGGCCGGTTCTTCCGGCGGAGGTCGTTGCGATCGCCGAATCCGCGCACAACACGCTACCGACGCACAACTTCCTGTTCGTCGACAGACGGCGCCCGGTTTCCGAGCTGCTACCCGACATGCATCGGGTCTAGATCGGCTGTCGATCCCGGATTGTGTTCAGGTGTTGCCAGAGCTGCGTCCAGCGTTGCACTTCGCTCGGGGTCAGCGGCATTGCCCGGTGACGAAGAATTTGGCGGCCTTTGCCGGTGGCGATCGCGAGTGTCTCAAACGACGCCTTGGCGAACTGCAGTATCGGAACCGAGATTACCGCCCCGTAGGCATGACGACGAGCGGCCTCGGGCACGGCGACGCGGACCCATTGCCACCTGCCGCGAGCGAACTTGCGTGGCGACAGCTCGCTTTGCCGATAGCCGATCAGCGCCTCCGGCAGGTTGGCAAACGTGCTGACCTGATAGCTGCGTAGCAGCAGGTCCTGGTCCTGGGCTTGGCGATTGTGTTCGGAACGGTAGCGGTGCTTCCGGAACCACTCCGTCCGTCCCATCCAGCTCGGGTGCGGCAAATGGAAGCCGGACCACGGCCGGCGGCAGATATCTGCGTGCGTTTCCGGGGCGGGAAACCGGCCGACCGCACGGCCTGCGTCATCGAAGACGACGGCGCTCGACCCCAGCAGATCAACGGCCGGATGATGCTGCAGGAAATCGACCTGACGCGCGAGCCGCTCAGGGAAAGCGACGTCGTCGGCGTCAAGGCGTGCGAGGTAAGGTCCCCCTGTGGCGTCGATGGCCTGGTTCAGCCGCGCCGCCAGTCCGAGCCATCGGCCATCCCGAAGGATACGGATTCGATCGTCGCCAAGTGCGCTCGCGATCTCGAGAGTGCGGTCGGTCGAGCCGTCGTCCATCAGCAGTAGCTCCCAGCGTGGATAGGTCTGCGCCATGATCGATCGCAGCGCGAGCGCGATCGTCCGCTCGCTGTTGCGGGCGGGCATCGCGATCGTGACCAGCGGCTGCTCGGCGTCCGAAGGTGGCATCCTGCTCAGCTTTCCTCGTAGAAAAGCCGGCCCGGCCAGCCGGCCGCGCTGTAGGTTCGGGCTCCGGCCAGCCGCCAACTCAGTTCGAACAGGGCACGGCGCGCGGCCCGCGGCCCGCGGCGAGGTCCCCACAGCGCGCGGAACGGCGCCACGATCGCACGCCGTGCGGCACTGAGCACCGGACCGACCCGATGGCTAGTGGCCGCGCGCTCGAATCGCGGCCAATCGACTTTCCAGTCGGGGGCGATGGCTGCTGGCCTCGCGTTCGCGGCGCGCGCGAGAAGGTCCGCGAATCGCAGATCGTACGTGTGCTCGCGGCGCGTGCGCTCGTGACCGCGCTGTGCCACTGCGTCGCGCTCCTGTGGATGGGCGAGGTAGTGGCCGATCTTAGCCGCGAGGTCGTCGAGTCCTTCGAACACCGCGATTTCCGACCCAGGCGTGTACCAATGCTCCAGGCCCTGCGCCGATTCGCTGAGCAGGAATCCGCCCGCGCCGGGAACTTCGAACACGCGCGCCTTGACCTGGCGGCGGGGCGTTCCGGCGCTGCGCAGCATCGGCGGCGAGTCGCCGAAATTCAGACTGATGACCGAATCGCGAATAATCCGCGGGATCTCTTCCGCGGCGACCGCGCCGCGCGGCCACCCGTGGCCGAAGCACTCGACCTCGATTCCGCGGCGCGCGAGCCGCTCGATCCAGCGCGGGCGGTTGCCGTACGCCGAGCCGATGAACGAGACCTGATATCGGCACTGGTTGGCGGCCTGAGGTTCGGCGAGCGCGGCTGCGTTCGCTGCCCACTGCGAGCGGACGAAGTTCTGCAGCCGGTCGCGCCGGGACGCCTGCAGCGCACTCTCGTCGGTGGTCGCGTACAGATCGAAGTGCGCAGCGACCAAACGCGAGAATTGCGCATACTTCCACGAGTCGTCGGTCGACCAGTTGATCAAGGTCGGTCCGCCGGGCGTGCGAAGCAGGTCGAGCGTTTCGGACCACACCTCGTAGCCCATCAGCACGAACAGGATCAGCCCTGGGCGATCGCGTTCCGCGGTTTCCAGCAGTCCCCGGTTCAGCGCGGCGAAGTCGCTCCAGGCCGTGCGATCGAAGGACTCGAAGAAGGCGACCTCGTGGCCCAAACGTTGCAGCGCTGGGATGAAATTCGTGTATTCGTAGCCCTCGCCCCGCCCGGGATCGCCGTAGTTATGACGGCCGAACACGCACAGGACTTTCATGCAGGGACCGGCGGCGTGGAGGAATGCATTTGACTTCGAATCGGGGACGTTATCGCATTACCGCCAGCTTACGGTTGGCGATCAGCACGCTGGCGAGGTAGGCCAGGGCCGAAAGATTCAATGCCAATACGAGACCCTCTATCCCGAAGAGCTTCATTAGTGCATAGCCGATGACGAGCAACGCGAGCGCCTGCAGCGCCTTGGGCCAGAAGTAGATTTCGGGCGAACGGTGGACGAGACCCTTCAACGAATGCAACTGGCCAACCTGAAAGATCGCGAGGCTGAGCATGATCGGACCCAACAGCGAGGAGCGCTCGGCGAAGTCGCTTGAGGTGAGCAGCATCATGAGTGGGCGCGCCAACAGCCAGCCGCACGCCACCATCGCTCCCATGATTGCGATAGAGGCGGCAATCGAATGGGCCAACAGGCGATCGCTGTGTTCGATCGCAGCGGCCGACTCGGCGCCACCGGCACGGTCGAAAAGCGCCGGCGTGATCAACTGCGTGATGATTCCGACGACGACGACGAACGGCGCATTGGCGACTTGGTACATCGCGGCGTAAACGCCGAGGTCATGCTCGCCCGCCACCCCCAGCACGATCCAGCGATCCGCGTAGGTGCTGATGGCGCCGAAGGCAGAGAAGGCGGCGAATGACGCGGCGTAACGAACGACTTCGGATCGGATTTCACGTCGCAGCGCGGGAGACTCCGGTTGACCAGGCGATGCAGTCCGGGCGCGGATCGAGGCCGGGTACTGGGCCGCGCTGACAATCAGCGTGGCGCAAAAGAAGCCAGCCAGGGCCACTGCGGCGTCGCGTCCGGCGACGAGCAGGAAAGGCAGCGCAACCAACGGCTTGAGCCAAGCGTCCAGCCCCTGGAAGAACGCCACGGCGGTTCGCCGCCGCAGCGCACTCAG
>CAZEIW010000097.1:0-9036 GCA_964512305.1 uncultured Burkholderiaceae bacterium
CACTGGGAAACCATGCTCAGGACAAGGGCTATCGAGAACCTGTGCTACGTGCTGGCCCCCGCGCAAGGCGGCACCCACGAGAACGGGCGCTCGACCTTCGGCCATTCGATGCTGATCGACCCATGGGGCAACGTGGCCGCCGAGCGCGCCGAGGGTGCCGGCGTCGTCGTGGGCGATGTCGATCTCGGCCGGATCGCCGAGTGCCGCGCGAGCCTGCCGGCGCTCAGCCACCGGGTGCTGTAGGCCCGGGCGTCGCTCCATCCGATTCTTCCGCCTGATTCTTCCGCGATTCTTCCGGAGCTCTCGATGCAACTGACCGACCCTTCATTGCAACGCCTGGCGACCGCCCGCGCGCTGCTGCTCGAGCCGTACGGACTGGACGAGGCGGGATTGCAGCGCGCCCTTTCGGCCGTGTTCGAGCACCGCGCCGACTATGCCGACCTGTACTTCCAGTACACGCGCTCGGAGTCCTACTCGCTCGAGGAAGGCATCGTGAAGTCGGGCAGCTTCGGCATCGACCAGGGTGTCGGTGTGCGCGCCGTCACCGGCGACCGGACCGCGTTCTCGTACTCGGACGACATCTCGGCCGAGGCGCTGATGGACGCCGCGCGCACGGTGCGCTCGATCGCGCGCGCGGGCGGCGGCAAGGTGCAGGTCGCGCCGCGCCTGGGCGCGCGCGCGAATCAACCGCTGTACGGCACCGACGACCCGGTGGCGTCGCTCGCCGCGGGCGACAAGGTGCGGATGCTGGAACGCCTCGAGCGCCTGGCGCGCGCGCGCGATCCGCGGGTCAGGCAGGTGATGGCGAGCCTGGCGTCCGAATACGACGTCGTCCTGGTGGCGCGCTCGGATGGTCTGCTCGCCGCCGACGTGCGTCCGCTGGTTCGGCTGTCGCTGACCGTGATCGCAGAGGAAGGCGGCCGGCGCGAGCAGGGCTTCTCGGGCGGCGGCGGCCGCAGCGACCTGTCGTTCTTCGGCGACGAGCTGCTCGAGCGCTATGCGCGGCAGGCGGTCGACATGGCGCTCGTGAACCTGGGCTCGCGGCCCGCGCCGGTCGGCCAGACGACGGTGGTGCTCGGCCCCGGCTGGCCCGGGATCCTGCTGCACGAGGCCGTGGGCCACGGCCTCGAAGGCGACTTCAACCGCAAGGGCTCGAGCGCGTTCGCCGGCCGCATCGGCAAGCGCGTGGCCGCGCGCGGCGTCACCGTGATCGACGACGGCACCATCCCGGGCCGGCGCGGCTCGCTGACGATCGACGACGAGGGCAACCCGACCGGGCGCACGGTGCTGATCGAGGACGGCGTGCTGCGCGGCTACATGCAGGATTCGCTCAACGCGCGGCTGATGAAGGTCCCGCTGACGGGCAACGGGCGGCGCGAATCGTTCGCGGCTCTGCCGATGCCGCGCATGACCAATACCTGCATGCTCGACGGCGACGCCGACCCCGAGGAGATCGTGCGCTCGGTCGCCCGTGGCGTGTACGCGAGCAATTTCGGCGGCGGGCAGGTCGACATCACGAACGGCAAGTTCGTGTTCTCGATGGCGGAGGCCTACCTGATCGAGAACGGCCGCATCTGCGCGCCGATCAAGGGCGCGACGCTGATCGGCAACGGCCCCGACGCGCTGACGCGGGTGACGATGATCGGCAACGACATGCAGCTGGACGCCGGCATCGGCACCTGCGGCAAGGACGGCCAGAGCGTGCCGGTCGGTGTCGGCCAGCCGACGCTGCGCATCGAGGGGCTGACGGTCGGCGGGACGGGGCACTGAAGACTCCCCTCTCCCTGAAGACTCCCCTCTCCCGCGCCGCGGGAGAGGGGCCGGGGGTGAGGGCCGCGGCCGGAGCTGCGCTTCTCACCCTCACCCTACCCTCTCCCGCTTCGCGGGAGAGGGGAAAAAATCACGGCGGCAGCACCCGCCCATACCTTCGGAGCAACACCCGCCGCACGTTGTCGCTCGCGGCGCTGAGGACCTCGGGTGTGGGCGCGGTGGCGGGGCGCGCGCTGTAGGCGTGCGCCATGCCTGCCGCCGCCATGCCCTTCGCGACATTGATCCGGTTCGTGAACACGTCGGTCGGCCCGGTGACTGCGCCCGCATCGGTGCGCACGTAGAACGGCAGGAACACGGTACCGACGCTCGCCAGTCCCTGGTAGTCGCCGACGAAGTAGCCCCCGACGTTGGGCGCCTTCGTCAGGTCGAAGGGCCCTGCGATCCTGCTCTCGATCCAGGTCGCGCCGTTGTCGGCGGAGCGGGCGAGCCAGAGGCTCGTCGCGGCGGCCGAGCCGCTGGCGGGGCCTCCCGACACCGGACGCATGTCGTAGTACATGAGCCCGATCTCGCCGTCGCTGCGCACGGTCAGCGTGGGCGTGAAAGCGGGCACGTTGCGGTTGCCGTTGACGGCCACCGGCGTGCTCCAGGTCTGCCCGCCGTCGATCGAGATCGAGAACCGGATCTCGTTGTAGCTCGTGGTCACGCCGCTTTCCCAGGCCGCGACGATCGCGCCGCTCGGCGCGACCGCGAACGTTCCCAGGTCCGAACCCTCGCGCACTGCGACGCCCGTCACCGGGTCGATCGTCGCCACCGAATTCATCGGCGCGATCGGGATCACAGCGTTCGCCGCGTCGGACGACCAGTTGAGGCCGAAGTTGCTCGACGTGATCGCCGCGAGCGAAAACACGGGTGTCGCCGAATTGAGCTGGATGTAGGTCAGCGCGTTGACCAGCGTGCCGGCCGGCAGCACGAGGATCTCGTTGCCGAGCGTTTGCGCGGTCGTCCCCGGGTCGTAGATCTTCCGCGCGGCGTCCCACGTCGCTCCGCCGTTGATCGTGCGCGCGAACCAGACCGGACCCGGCGGAAAGAACGCCGACGGCGGCGTCTGATCCCAGACGACATAGATGTTGCTCGCCTTGTTCGGATCGGCGGTAATGGCGTCCTTGTCGTTGAAGTAGCCGTCGTTCGTGTTGAGCGCGAGCGTCTGCACCGCCTGCCAGGTGCGGCCGCCGTCGGTGGAGTGGCTGACCAGCACGGCGCTGGTCGACGAGAGCGTGTTCGCAGGGCCCGTGAACGCGATCGCCGATTGCCAGGCCACGCCATCCGGGGTGAACGTGACCCAGGGATCGGACGCGCGTTCGTAGGTTCCGCCGCTGCAGCGCGAGAAACCCGGGGCCGTCGGCCGCGACCAGGTAAGCCCGCCGTCCAGCGAGAAGCCGGCGAGGGTGCCCTGCGAGCCGCTGTTCGACCATCGGTCCTGCTGCCAGACGCCGACCAGGTTCGCCGTATTGGTCGGATTGACCGCCAGCTGCGGCTCGACCTCGGCATTCAGCGTCACCGTACCGCCTATCGTTCCCGGGTTGCCGCACGTCGCGTTGAACGGCGTGGCGCCGGACACCTGCACCTCGGTGCTCGGCGGCCCACCGATCGACCCGGAAGACGGCCCGCCGCCGCCGCCGCAACCGGCGAGCATCAGCAAGGCGCAGGGTCCGGCGCCAAGTACTGATCGAGTGAATGTCTTTGTCATCATGTATTTACTCGGGCGCCACCCTCAATGACCGGCGTCCATTCTAGCTACCGCCGACGATCGGCCGGCGCCCGCGCAGGCTAATCAGTACGCGAGCTAAGTAGTCCGCACGTTCTAAGCAGAGTGCCGATGCACGGCATTTTCCCCTTGTTAAACGCACCGGATCGCGCTTGAATATCGACTGTCGGTTATGGAGGGCCCCGGCCGCCCGCACTGTCGGCCGAACGCGCCTGAGGAGCCGAGCCATGTTGCGCAAATTTTCGAGTCGAGCTGGTCTGCTTCTGTCGGTAGGGTCCGCGGCGCTCCTGGCCTCGGGTGCGGCTTGGGCCGATACCGGGGCCGTGCCGGCCACGGACCTCGAGTCGCCCGACTATCACCTCACCGGCAGCCTCAGCCGCACCCTGTCGGGAACCATGGTCGAGAGCGCCGCGTCGCTCGGCTCGCGCCAGGAGTTCCGGCTCACGACGGTTTCGAATGACCTTCGCTTGCGGTTGGGGGAATCCTTCGGCGATCCGTTGCTCGGAGACAACAGTTTCGGGCTCGACCGGCCGCGGGCAACCTATCGTTACACTTGGTTGTCGCTGCGCGACTGGGACTTCAAGGTCGGCCTTTCGGCGACCCTCGACCAGTTCGGCCCCTTCTTCCGCACCGGCGCGAGCAGCGCCGCAACGGGGCCCTGGCCGCGCTTCGGGTCGCTGCCGCTGATGCACCTGTCGAGTACCGGCCGCCTGTCCGACAACTGGCTGCTGACCCTTAACGCCGACGGCCTGCGCACCGCGCGCGGCCAGGCGCTCGACCTCGACCTGCGCGTCGATTACAGCCTGACCCGGCAGTTCGCGCTCTACGGCGGCTATCGTCTGACCGATACCGGCGGCGAGGCCCAGGACGTCTACGGGACCGGGCCCAGCAACTCCGCCAATTTCGGCGTGCGCTTCCGCTTCTAAGGGCTGTTGGCGCCCTGGGTGGAAATTCGGTAGAGTGACGGGCTGAAGCTACGCGAAGCGCTGCAATGCACCTGCCGAGCCATTTCCGCTTTTTCTTCTTTTACGGATTTTCCCGGCCGATGGCGGGAAGAGTCGATCCGCTCGCGTAGAAGCGAAAGCAACCGACACCCAACCGCCAGGCCAAAAACCCTGGCGGTTTTTTTTGCCCTTGACGCGTGGGAAGCCGCGATGGATGGAGCACGAACGATGCGATTCATGACGGACGATCTCCGGATCAAGGAGATCAAGGAGCTGTCGCCGCCGGCGCACCTGATCCGCGAGTTTCCCTGCACCGATGCGGCATCGCAGACGGCGCACGACACGCGCGAGGCGCTGCACCGGATCCTGCATGCGATGGACGACCGGCTGATCGTCGTGATTGGCCCGTGCTCGATCCACGACCCCAAGGCCGCGATCGAGTACGCGCGGCGGCTGATCGAGCAGCGCAAACGCCTGGCCGCGGACCTCGAGATCGTGATGCGCGTCTACTTCGAGAAGCCGCGGACCACGACCGGCTGGAAGGGACTGATCAGCGATCCCGATCTGGACGGCAGCTTCCGGATCAACCACGGACTGCGGCTGGCGCGCGAGTTGCTGCTCGAGATCAACGAGATCGGGTTGCCGGCGGGCTGCGAGTACCTGGACATGATCACGCCGCAGTACATCGCGGACCTCGTCAGCTGGGGCGCCATCGGCGCGCGCACGACCGAATCGCAGGTGCATCGCGAACTGGCCTCCGGCCTGTCGTGCCCGGTCGGTTTCAAGAACGGCACCGACGGCAACATCCGGATCGCGGCCGACGCGATCAAGGCGGCGCAGCAGCCGCACCATTTCCTGTCGGTCACCAAGGGCGGCCACTCCGCGATCGTGTCGACCCGCGGCAACGAGGACTGTCACATCATCCTGCGCGGCGGAAAAGCGCCGAACTACGACGCTCCCAGCGTCGAGGCCGCCTGCCGGGAGCTTGCGCACGGCGGACTCGCGCAGCGGCTGATGATCGACGCCAGCCACGCCAACAGCCAGAAGAATCCCGACAACCAGCTGCCCGTGTGCCGCGACATCGCGGGTCAGCTCGGCGGCGGCGACGCCCGCATCGTCGGCGTGATGGTCGAGAGCCATCTCGTCGGCGGGCGGCAGGACCTCGCGCCCGGACGCGCGCTGACCTACGGCCAGTCGATCACCGATGCCTGCCTGGGATGGGAGAAGAGCGTCGAGGCGCTGGAGATCCTGGCCGAGGGAGTGCGGCTGCGGCGGGTGGAGAGCGTGAGCGCGGGGAAGTAAACGGGCCCGCGCTAGTCCCCTCTCCCGCTTGCGGGAGAGGGGTGGGGGTGAGGGTGGGCAGCGGAGCTCCGAGTGGCCACCCTCACCCCCGGCCCCTCTCCCGCAAGCGGGAGAGGGGAGTTTCTCGGTCCGGAATCGGGTGGGCCGTGGCGCGGTGCTCCGCTAGTCTGCGCGCTCATCGATTCGAGGGCACAACCCATGCGAACGCGAGACCTCACCGAACTGACGCTGCTGGCGATGATCTGGGGCGGGAGCTTCGTGCTGCTGCGGGTCGCGGGCCCGGCATTCGGGCCGGCGGCGCTGGTCGAGCTGCGGGTTGGGATCGCAGCGCTGTGCCTGCTGCCGCTGCTGATCGCGCGCGGCGCTTGGCGCGGCCTGCGCGCGCAGGCGCTGCCGATCGCGGTCGTCGGCGTGCTCAACTCGGCGCTGCCGTTCCTGCTGTTCGTGATCGCAACGTTGCAGCTGAGCGCCGGCCTGGCGGCGATCCTGAACGCGACCACGCCGCTCTTTACCGCGCTCATCGCCCGCGTGTGGCGGCGCGAGCCGCTGCGGCGGTCGCAATGGCTCGGGCTCGCGATCGGCTTCGGCGGGGTCGGCATCCTGCTGGGCGATCGGGCCGACTGGCAGCATGCGGCGACCGCCTGGGCGGTGGCGGCGGCGCTCGCGGCATCCGCGTCGTACGGGGCCGCCGCCAATTACACGCGCGCGCGCCTGAAAGCGGTCGAGCCGCTCGCGGTCGCCACCGGCAGCCAGATCGCGGCGGCGGTGCTTCTTGCGCCGGTCGCCGCGGTGCTGTGGCCGTCCGCCGCGCCGGGAAGCACGGCCTGGGGCGCCGCGATCACGCTCGGAATCGTCTGCACCGGACTCGCCTACATCCTGTACTTCCGGCTGATCGCGCACGCGGGCGCGACCCATGCCTCGTCGGTGACGTTCCTGGTGCCGGTGTTCGCCACCGCCTGGGGCGCGATCCTGCTGTCCGAGGCCGTGACGGCGCGCATGGTCCTCGCCGGTTGCATCGTGCTGGTCGGGACCGCGCTCGTGCTCGGCCTGATGCCCAGCCGCGTTCAGCGCCGGCCGGTGATCTCGGCGTAGAACGCGTCCGCGTTGGGCTTGCGCCCGAGGAACCGCTCCACCAGTTCGCCGGGCGGACGGCTGCCGCCGGCCTCGAGGATCATCTTCCGGTACCGCCGGCCGACTTCGGGGTCGAGCAGATTGCCGTGAAACGCCGACAGCATGTCGAGCGCCAGGACCTCGGACCACATGTAGCCGTAGTAGCCCGCCTCGTAGCCGCCCATCAGGTGTCCGAAGCCCGCCGGGAACAGGGTGCCCGGCACATAACCGAGGCGGGTCGCGCCCTCGAGTTCCTCCCAAGCCGGCAGGGCCGTCTTCGACGCCCCGGTGTGCAGCGCGAGGTCATACGCGGCCAGCAGCCACTGCTGGGCGTACCTGATGCCGGCTCCGAAGCGATGCGCCGCCTCCAGCTGCTGCAGCTGCGCCGCGTCGAGCCGCGGGCACTGCGGGCAGATCTGCGCGAACAGCCGCAGCGGCTGCTCGCGCCGCGCCCATTCCTCGAACATCTGCGACGGCGCCTCGACGAAATCGAGCCGGACCGCCGTGCCCGACTGGTCCGCGTAGCGCGCTTTCGAGAGCACCCCGTGCAGCACGTGGCCGAACTCGTGCACGAGCGTGACCAGCTCCTCCTGGTCCAACCCCTTGTTGTCGAGGTTGGCGAGCAGCGCGGCGACCGGCCGCTGACCTGCGAGGGCCGAGCCGGCGCGCACGCCGAACGCCGCCGCATGTCCGTACTTGCCCTCGCGCGGGAAAAGATCGAGGTAGACCGCGCCGATCGCCGTGCCCGCCTTGCCGGGGCTTGCGCCTGCCTCGACGACCTCGTAGTAGCGGACGTCGCGATGCCAGCGCGGCACATCGCGCGCGACGAAGCGGATGCCGTACAAGGTCTCGGCGATGCGCATCACGTAGCGGATCGAGGCCTCCGTCGGAAAATAGGCGCGCAGCACCTCCTGGTCGACCTTGAAGCGCGCGCGCCGCGCGCGTTGCTCGAGAAACGCGATGTCCCACCGTTCGAGGCGAACCTGGGCGGGATCGCCCGCGTCCGGCCTGCCCAGGGCGACCTTCTCCTGCCGCAATTCGCCGAGCTCTTGCGCCTCGCCCTCGTCGACCGCCGCCTTCACCGACGCCAGGAAGTCCGACACGGCCTTCGGCGTGCCCGCCATCTTCCGCCGCAGGGTGAAGCTCGCATAGTCCGGATAGCCGTTGAGCTGCGCCAGCTCGAAGCGCAAGGCGAGCGCGCGGTCGAGCAGTTCCAGGTTGGGCTTGCCGCCGCGGTTCTGGAACGCGGTCCAGACCAAACGCCGCGCCTCGGGATCGACCGCGTGCGAGATGAAGGGGATGTAGCTCGGATAGTCGAGCGTGACCACGACATGACCCTCGGCGTCGCGCTTGCGCGCCGCGAGCCAGGAATCGGGCAGGCCCTCGACCTGGGCCGGCGTCAGCGCGACGGTGGTCGCGTCCTCGTTGAGGTTGCGCTGGAAGCGCAGCGCCAGCGCGTTGAGCTCGTCCTGGATCTCGCGCGCGCGGGCGCGCGCGGCGGGCGGCAGCGCGGCGCCAGCGTCCTCGAACTGCTCGAGCAGCAGGCTCCGGTACGAGGCCTCATCCTCGCCGTGCGGCTCGAGCGCCTTGACCCGCGCGTACAGCTGCGCGCTCTGGAACAGTTCCGTGCCGAACGGGATCAGCTTCTCCAGGCAGGCGTGCGCGGCGTCGCGCGTCTCCTTGTCGGTGGCCGCGTTCTCCAGCACGGAGACCGGCTGATCGAAGTTGGAGGTCAGCACCGCGACATGGTCGAACTCGCGCAGCACCGCGCCCGGGCCGGATTCGTGCTCCATGCGCCCGAGCTCGCGGCGGCGCTGCGCCAGCTCGCCGTCGCAGCGCGCGCGGATCCCGGCCGCGTCGACCACCGGAAAGCCCGGCGGCAACGGCGCGGCGCCTGCGCTCCAGGCCGCCGGCGCCGCGATTGAGACGCACAGCAGCACCCCCAGCGCCGAAACCCTGCTGGTCATTCAATTCCCTTTCCATGAACCGTAGCTCCGAAGGGCGGCGGAGCAGGACGTTTGGCGCCGGCGGCTTCGGGACCGAAAGGCGGGAGGATCGGCTTCGAGGGGTGGCTGCGCCCCCCCTCGAGCACCCCCCGCGGCATTCACGGGCGTCATTCTTGCTGGCACGCGGTTCATGGTCCGT
>CAZEIW010000098.1:0-22870 GCA_964512305.1 uncultured Burkholderiaceae bacterium
GCGTTGATTCAGGGCAACGCCAAAAGCGTCCCGGAACGAGCCCGGTGATGACGTTGATTCAGGGCAACGCCAATAGCAGTGTCATGGCCGGGCGCGTCCCGGCCATCCACGTCGGCGTGAGACGAAGCGCTTCAAGCCATCACCGACCCTCGGGGCGGGCCCCTGAGGGCATGCGTGGATCCCCGGGGACGAGCCCGGCGATGACGCCGATTCATGGCAACGCCGAGGCCGTCTCCGATTGCTAGCGATAATGAAGGTCGCTCTTGACGATAACCTCGGCATCGTTCAAACCGAAGGCCGATTTGAGGGCATCGATGATGTCGGGTTTCAGCAGCCTCCGATCCGCGTACAGGACAAACCGCTTCGTGAGCGTCTCGTAGACGACTCGGCCCCGCGGCCACTGGTCGTACTCGGTCGACGCGATGCAATCCGGATAGCCGAGGGCTTCTGATTGTGCTTTGCCTAGCGCCTGCCACTCCTGCCAGCGGTCGTAGTGGCCAGCAGCATGCGTGATGCAATCGCCGTAAGGCTCAGCTTCGTACAGCGTCGAGCGGTCGATCACGAGAACGCCATTCACGCCCCAGAAAATCCCGACGGAGGCTTTCGTTGGAGCGAGCGCTGCACTAGGGGCGATGGCGATTGTCACGATGGTGCCAACGCTTCGGTTCGTGCGGCCGCTCTATGCGCTGTGAATCTAGGCGGACCCACGTCAGCGCAAGACGAAGCGCCCGCAGCTTCGACTAACCCACCGCGGAGCCCTCGGCCCGCAGCCGCTCCTCCGGCGTCACCTTGACGACCGTCACCGTGCACCCCGCGCGCGCGACCACGTCCGCGGAAACGCTGCCGAGGTAGCGGCGCAGCGCCGAGGCACCGCGCGATCCGATCACGATGTGATCGACGCCATTTTGCCGCGCATAGTCGATGATCGCGGCCGCGGGATCGGGCGACTCGAGCACGTGGAACGTGACGCGCTGCGGCGGCAGGCCCAGCGGGCGGGCCCAGTGCTGCAGCTCGACCAGCCGCTGGACGTGCAGGTTGCGTCCGGCCTCGTCGGTTGGATTGTCGATCGCGATCCGATTGGTCTTCAGGATCGACACGCAGGCCAGGCGCGCTTCGGGCTCGGTCAGCAGCACGCGGCGCGCCGCGGTTCGCAAAGCGTCGGCGAGCGCCTCCCATTGCTGCGACAGGTCGACCGCCGCCACCACGATCGGCGCCCGGTTCAGCTGCTGCGCGATCGAGCGCCGCACCGGCCGGGCCGCGACCGAGCTCAGCCAGCGCCGCATCCGCAGCCAGGGCGATTCCTCGTCGGTGATGTCGGCGCGCGCGGTCAGCGAGACCGCGCCGGGGTGGGTCAGATCGAACGCGACCTGCGCCGCCGACGCAAAGCGGCGCTCGGGGTCGACTTCGAGACAGCGCAGGATGACCTCCTGCAGCCACGGCGGGCAGCCCGGCACGTGCGCGCGCGGCGCCTTGGGCTCGTAGTAAAGACGCCGGCGCAGACCCCGCACCGTGGTCGGCGCCCCGAACGGCCGCTGTCCGGTCGAAAGGTGGTACAGCACGACGCCGAGCGCGAAGATGTCGCTGCGCGCGTCGTTCCGGTTGTGCAGCACCTGCTCGGGCGAGATGTAAGGGCCGGTACCCAACGGCAGGCGGAACTCCTCCGCCAGCAGATCGGGCAGGCGGTCGTGCCGCGCCAGCCCGTAGTCGATCAGCACGGCTTCGCCTCCGGCGCGGAACATGATGTTGCTCGGCTTGATGTCGTGGTGGATCACGTGCTGCAGGTGCAGCTGGTGCAGCGCCTCGGCCACGCGCGCGCCGATCGCGGCAACCTCGGCCGCGGCCAGCGGCGCCTGGTCAAGACGGGGGCGCAGCGACGGGCCATCGAGCAGCTCCATCACGATGTACGGCTCGCTGTCGAAGCCGCCGCTGGCGATGAAACGCGGGACATGCGGGCCGCGCAGCAGCGGCATGATCATCTGCTCCACCTCGAAGCCGACGATCGCCGCCGGATCGTCGCCGATCGTGGGGATCTTCATCAGGGCCGGCTGCGCCAGATCGCCGCGCGTCACACGCCAAAGGGTCGCCATGCCGCCGCGATGCAGCCGCTCCTGCAGGACGAAGCCGTCGATCTCGACGCCGGGCGCCAGTCGCGCGGCGTCGCTCATCGCGGACCCTCGCAGTCGCCGGTGGGGCTCGTGCCGTCAGCCGCCATGGATCAATTGCTGCGCCAGCCGTTCCGACAGCCCGGCCGCTCGAACCTTGCGCGCCGCGCTTTCGTGGTCGTAGGGCACCCGCCAGAACGTCAGCAGGTTGCTGAGCGGATCGAAAGTCGCGTAGCACGCCGACGGGTCGCCGTCGCGCGGCTGGCCGACCGAGCCCGGCAGCGCCAGCCAGCGGCGCGAGGCCGACAGCGGGATCGGGCTGCCAGGCACCGGACTGAACGACTCGACGCGCTGGGTCAGGCCCATGTGGTACAGCATCGGAACGTGCATGTGCCCGCAGAACGTGATGCGCGCGCGCGCCACGCGCAAGCTGCGCCCGGCCTCCATCGGCCCCGCGACGTACTCGAAATCCTGCGGCGCCCAGGCGTTGGCATGCACGTACAGGCAGGGGCCGTCCTCCGCCGTCAGCGGCAGTCCGCCCAGGAATTCCACCTGCGCCGGGCTCAGGCGCTCGCGCGACCATTCGATGCTGTGGCGCGCGTCGGCGTTGAGCCGGTCGCGCAGCCGGCCGGCCGCCGCGGCGTCATGGTTGCCTTGCAAGGCAATCGCGCCGCGCTGCCGGTACTCGATCACGCGCTCGACCGCCCACGCCGGATCGGCGCCATACCCTACGTAGTCCCCGAGGAACACGTATTCGTCGACGCCGTGCTGATCGGCGTGCGCCAGACACGCCTCGAACGCCTCGCGGTTCGAGTGTATGTCGGTCATCAGGGCGATCGTCATTGCGCACTCGGCCACCGCGGGAGCGGACCATCGATTAATGTTCGATTGATCGGGTACGCGCGCCTCACGATGAGAAACCTGAGTATATGATAGGGTTTCAACCCAAGCGCCAACGCCCGACAGACCGCTCCAACGACATGCAGGTCGCCGAAACTCGCGTGTCGCCGACGGGAGGCCGGCGCGTGGGCCTGGGCGCCGCGTTCCTTCTCGCGTATCTGTGCGTGGACTACCTCACGCACCACTACGCGCAGGCGCCCTTCGATGCGGCGCCGTGGAACCCGCGCCCCGCGCTCGTCATCGCGCTGATCGCCTTCGGCGGGCCATCGTTCATTCCCGTCGCGCTGCTCGCGGTGTTCGGCGCCCGGCTGCTGCTGCGCGGCGACGATCCGACGCCTACCCTGCTGCTGTCGTTCGCGGTGCTGGCCGCGGTGCAATGCGCGGCCGGGCTGGCCGTGCGCCGCTTCACCCGCTGGCTGGGCCTCGAGGTCACGCTGCGCGACGTCTCGATCCTGGTTGCGGTGGCCCTGGCCGCTGCGTGCGTGGCGGCGGTCGATCGCCCGCTCGCGATGCTCGCCTCCGGGCGAGTGGCGAGCGGCGACCTTCCGGCGGCCATGCTTCGGATCCTGATCGGCAACGTCCTGGGCACGCTGGTGCTGATGCCGCTGCTGCTGCAACTCGCGGCGGGTGCATGGCCTCGCCTGCTCGAGGGCACGAGCCGCCGGATCGTGCTGCGCGACACCGCGCTTTTCGTCGCGGCGCTGGCGGTGCTGCTGCGGCTCGTGTTCGGCTTCGATCCGATCACCGAGTTCGAGATGTCGTACCTGCTGTTCCTGCCGATGATCGTGGTTGCGATCCGCTACGGCCTGTTCGGCGTCGCGGCGACGCTGCCGATGGTGCAGGTCGGCGCGCTCGCGGCGCTGGTGCTGCTTGGAACGCGCAGCACGACGCTGTTCGAGTTCCAGATGCTGATGCTGACCGTCGCGATCACGTCGCTCTACCTGGGCACCCTGTCCGACGAGCGCCAGCGGTCGGCGCGGCGCGTCGTCGCGCACGAGCAGCGCCTGCGCGAGCAGGGGCTCGCGCTTGGCGAGGCCCAGCGCAGCGCGGGGGCGGCCGAGCTGGCGGCCGCTCTCGCGCACGACCTGAGCCAGCCGCTGTCGGCGATCGGGACGTATTCGCGCGCCTGCAGCGTGCTGGCCGAGCGCGGCGAACCCGAGCGCGCCACGCTGCTGCAGACGCTCGAGCGGATCGCCCAGGAAAGCGCCCGTGCAGGCCAGTACGTGCGGCGCATGCGCGATTTCTTCCGCAGTGGCGTCATGCACGAGGAACGGATCGAGGTCGCCGCGCTGGTCGACAGCGTGCACGCCCACGTGCACGACCGGATGGTCCGCGCACGCATCGAATGGCGAGCCGAGATCGAGCCGGGTGTGCCCGCGCTGCGCGCGGACGCCGTGCAACTGGCGGCGGTGCTGACCAACCTGCTCGGCAACGCCTGCGAGGCGTTGGCCGGGCTGAACGGCGCGCGCGCGATCTGCGTGCGCGTGCGCCAGGTCGCGGCCAACCCCGCGGCGCCGGGCGCGCCGCCGATGGTGCGGATCACCGTGGAGGACAACGGGCCCGGCGTGCCCGCGGAGGTGCGCGAGCGCCTGTTTACGCCGCTGGCGACGAGCAAGCCGCACGGCATGGGGCTCGGGCTCGCGCTGTCGCGCTCGATCGCGGAGCGGCAGGGCGGGCGGCTGTGGTTCGACAGCACTGCGGAGAAGACGACGTTCTGCCTGGACGTGCCGCGGTACTGATCCCGGCAGGGTCGCACGACGCCGCGCTTGCGGCAGGAGATTGTCTTGGCGACCTTCGCTCATGGTGGGGACCGCGTCGCTGCGACGCTCCAGGCTCGCGGCGTGCGGGTCCTCTTCACCCTTTGCGGCGGCCACATCTCGCCGATCCTGACCGCTTGCAAGACACGAGGCATCCGGATCGTCGACGTGCGCGACGAGGCGACAGCGCTGTTCGCCGCCGATGCCGTGGCGCGCCTGACCGGCGTTCCCGGCGTGGCGGCGGTCACCGCCGGCCCGGGCCTGACCAACACGATCACCGCGCTGAAGAACGCGCAACTCGCGCAGTCGCCGGTCGTGCTGCTGGGCGGCGCGGCGCCGACGGCGCTGCAGGGACGCGGTGCGCTGCAGGACATCGACCAGCGCCGGCTGGTCGCGCCCCACGTCAAGCGGGTGTTCCGGGTACGGCGCGTCGCGGATCTGGGCTTGGCGGTCGAGCAGGCGTTCGCGCTGGCCCGCGACGGCGTGCCGGGCCCCGTGTTCGTCGAGTGCCCGGTCGATCTGCTCTATGACGAAGCAAGCGTCCGGAAGTGGTACGCGGATGCGGCCGGCACGGGCGGCTCGATCGCGGGCTGGCTGCTGCGGTTCTACCTGCAGCGGCACGTCGCGAAGATGTTCTCCGGCAGCGCCGCGGCGGGTGTGCCGCGCCTGGACGAAGCTTCCGTACCGACACCGCCGGACTCGTCGATCGAGGCCGCGGCCAAGGCCATCGCTCGCGCCGAGCGGCCGGTCATGGTCATCGGCAGCCAGGCGTTGGCTGTCGCGGGTACGGCGTCGGAGCTCGCTGCCGCGGTTTCGCATCTGGGCGTCCCCGCGTATCTGTCGGGCATGGCGCGGGGACTGCTCGGCCGCAACCATGTCCTGCAAATGCGCCATCAACGGCGCCAGGCTCTTCGCGAGTCGGACTGCGTGGTGCTGGCCGGCACGCCGTGCGACTTCCGCCTCGACTATGGCCGCCACGTGCGCCGCGGCGCGACGTTGATCGCGGCCAATCGGAGCCGCGCCGAGGCCCGGCTGAATCGCAGGCCGGACATCACCGCGATCGGCGACGCCGGGGCCTTCATCGGGCGGCTCGCCCAGCGCGCCGGCGGGCAGGGCGCGCGCTGGGCCGGTTGGATCGAACGCCTGCACGACCGCGAACGCGCGCGCGAGGCCGAGATCGACGGCACCGCGAGCGCGCGCGGGGATCTCGTCAATCCGGTCGCTCTGCTGCGCGCGCTCGAGTCGGCCGCCGGAACCGGCGCGATCTTCGTGGCCGACGGTGGAGACTTCGTCGCCACCGCGTCCTACATCGTGCACCCGCGCGGCCCCCTGTCGTGGCTGGATCCCGGCGTATTCGGCACGCTGGGTGTCGGCGCGGGTTTCGCGCTCGGCGCCGCCCTGTGCCGGCCGCAGTCGGAGGTGTGGATCCTGTTCGGCGACGGCGCCTGCGGCTACGGTCTCGCCGAGTTCGACACCTTCGTGCGCCATGGCATCCCGCTGATCGCCGTCGTCGGCAACGACGGCGGCTGGAGCCAGATCGCGCGCGAGCAGGTGAAAATGCTCGGCGACGACGTGGGTACCGTGCTGGCGCGCACTGCCTACCACGAGGTGGCGGCGGGCTTCGGCGCCGAGGGCATCCTCGTCAGGAGCGATGCCGAGCTTCCGGCGGTGCTTTCCCGTGCACGCGCGATCGCGGGGTCGGGGAAACCCGTGCTGGTCAACGTCTGGCTGGATCGCACCGACTTCCGGGAGGGGTCGATCTCGATGTAGTTGCCAGGTTTGTCGAATTCGAAGCGCCCCGTTCGACTATGTCAGGAAAGCAGCGGAGGCGCGGATGCAGTTCCTAATTGAACAAGCGGCAGCGTGGCGGCGCATCGTGCAGGCGGTGGGACCGTACCTGCTGATCGAGATCTTCCTGCCGGGAGGCACGGTGCTCGCGCTGGCGCTCTTCGTCGTACGGCACCTTTGGCGCTTCGGTCCCCTCTCCCGCCGCGCGGGAGAGGGGCAGGGGTGAGGGTGCGAAGCGGAGCCTCGGCGGCGACTCTCAGCCCCTCGTTTCCCTCACCCCCGGCCCCTCTCCCGCACGGCGGGAGAGGGGAGTTTTATGGGAGAGGGGAGTTTTATTTTTCGGCGGCGGAATGCTGCTCCACCAGCTTTTGCACCACCGCCGCAATCCTCTGGTCCTGCGCCGCATCCGGGTGCGCGGCCGTGGCGTGCCAGCGGGCGAGCAGCTCTTCCGCCGGCGGGCGCTCCGCGCTGCCCGAGCGGAAGCGGTTGCGCAGCTGCTCCAGCTGGCGCTTGCGGCGTGCTTCCGCGGCGGCCGACGGCGACTGCAGGTCGAGCGCGATCTCGAGGTCGATCAGCAGCTCCTCGCGCAACCGGGATCCCGCGGCGAGCGCCTCGGCATCGACACCCTCGATCGGCGCCGCCTGTTGCGCCAGGCGCTCCAGCCGCGCGCGGTATGCATCCTGTCGCAACGCGTCGATCCTCCGCTGCGCCTGCTGCTGCAGGTCACGGGCGCGTCGCTCCGAGACGTCGGCCGATTCGCCGGCGGCCGGCTTGAGCGCACCCCAGTCGGTGCGAAACTGCGCCAGCGCGCGCTTGATTTCCCCGGTGTCCGTGCCCGCCAGCGCGGTTTCCAGCGCCTCGAGCGCGGCCGCGCGCGCCTGGGACGATTTCTCGCGCTGCGCCGCGTGCTCGGCTCGCTGCGCATCGCGGCGCGCGAACACGGCGTCGCAGGAGGCGCGGAAGCGCTGCCACATCTTCTGCTCTTCTCCCGGCGGCAGGCGCAGCGGACCGGCTTCGTTCTTCCAGCGCTCCTGCAACGACTTGGCCTCGGCGAGCGCGGTGCGCAGGTCGGGCAGCTCGCGCAGCGCCTCGACGGCGGCAATGAGCTGCTCGCGGCGCTCGACTTCCGTGCCGCGTGCCGCGGCCACGCGCTGGTCGATGCTCGCGATCAGCGCGTCGAAGCGCTTGCGCAGCGCGCGCTCGTCGCGGAAGCCGGCGCGCGGCGCGGCCCGCCACTGCTTGAGCATCTGCTGGCGCCGGGTATCGATCACCGCGTAGTCCGCGTGCGGCCAGGCGACCGCGGCCACCTCGGCTTCCCAGTCGGAGCACAGCGCCTCCTTCTCGGCGCGCACCTGCGCCCGGCGCGCCGCTTCTTCCGCGTTGCGCGCCGCCACCGGCTGGTAGGCCTTCTCGAGGGCGGCGTCGAACCGTTCCCACTGACCCTTCGCGGGAAGCGCCTGGGTCCCGAGCCGCTTCCATTCCTCGCGCAGCGCCGGCACCACCGTAGCGAGGTGCTCGACGTCATGTTCCCCGGTGAGGAGTTCCTCGGCGGCTGCGATGAGCTCGGCGCGCTTGTTCGTCGCACCCCACCGGGCCCATCCACCCAGCTCGCTCAGGCGCGCCTGGGCGCGCTGCAGCCGCGACCCGAGCTCGCCATGCGGAGCTTCGGCGCCGATGGCCGCCTTGATCTGCTTCGCGGCCGCGTCGGCTTCCGCGAGGTGCCCCTCGTCGAGAGCCCCCTCGAGGGACTCGAGCAAGCGGCGCACCGCAACCAGGTCGATCTGGGGACGCGCGGGCGCGGGGGGCGGCGTCCGCGCCGGCGCCCGCGGCGCTGGTGCGGCCGGCGGCGGTTGCAGCGACAGCCAGCGTGCCTGCAGCCTTTCCCGTGCTGCCGCTTGATCGGGCTTGGGCATTGCCCCCCAGGCCAGGTGCGCCTCCGCGCCGATCGGTGCACCCGACAGCGAGTCCAAAAATTGCTCGCAGACCTCAATGCGGGCCGCATCGGCCTCGAGCACCTGCAACTGCGCTTCAATCGCGAGCAGCGAGGCCTCCAGCGCGCGGCCGGCGGCCTCTGCGGCTAACCACGCGGGAACCGCGGCGTGCGTCTGGGTCAATGCCAGCAGGCGTTCCCGCCAGCGTTCGAACGCCTCCGTCCCGGCAGGCTGCGCTCCCGAGCACTCGGCGGACAGCGCGGCGGCATCGGCCTGGACCGTTCGAAGCTCGCGGCGGGCATCGGCTTCCTGCAGGATGCGCTGGTTCGCCTGTTCCAGCAGCGCGTGGCATTCGGCGGTCGCCTCGCCGCCCTCTCCCAGGGCGCGCAACTGGTGCTCCAACTCGAGCAGGTGCGAGACCGACAACGGGGCGTGATCGAGCAGCGAGCGAAATGCCGCGGCCAGCCCGGCCGCCCGCTGCAACCGCTCCGCGGCTTCGCGCCTTTGGCGCAGCACGTCGGCGCAATGCCGGTAAACCCCCTTGTCCTTCGCGCGCGCGTCGCGGGCGACCCGCTCCAGCACGTCGCCGTCTTCGATGCGCTGGGCGGCCGCAAGGCGCACCTCAGCGAAGCGAGCATGGGTCGCCACCTCGGCGAGCCAGCGGCTCTCGTCCAGGACGGCGAGCCACTCGAGCGCGATCGTCTTGTCGGGCGCGTGACACACCGCGGCAACCCGCACGCCGGGCGGATCTTCCGGCAGCGGTGCCTTCAGCGACATGGCCAGTTCGCGCCCGAGTTCCTCCGCCCGGTGCGCGCGCTCGTCGTCGCCGGCGGCGGCCGCCAGCGCGCCGCGCAAGGCCTCGATGTCGGCCGCGGGCCGGGGCGGGCTCGGGGCCGGCCGCCGCGGCGACGGCTGCGGCGAAGGCTTCGCGGCCGAACCGCGCAGCAGATTGCTCAACCAGTTCATCACATCCCTGCGCATCGGGCGCGGCGGCCCGTCCGGCTATTTGAGACCTTTGAACACGGCGATCAGCTGGGTGAACCAGATGAACGCGGACAGAAGCAGCGCGACGAACGAGATCCTGAGCGATCTCAGCGCGACCTTGAGCGCCCGCCGCTCGCCTTCCTCGCTGTTCCTGACGATCAGCAGCGTGCGCACGTAGTCGGCGACGATGTCCCGTTCCTGCTGGGAGAAGACGGCCCGGGTCGCCTCCGGCATGCATAAAAGCGCCCCGAAACGGGTGAGTTCGGTGCGCGACGAATTCCACAGCTCGCCGCCGTCTGAACGCTGCTTCAGCTTCTGAAGTTCCTCGATTGGTTCGGTCACGGCAGCGTTCCTTTCGGCGTCGCAACGCCCGGGTTCCGGATCATAACGAAGGCGGCATCGATACGCATCCGCAAGCGGGGCAGTCCGGGAGCACGTGCCGCGAGACCGATCCGGATCGGCGCCGGGTTGAGTATCCGCAAGCCACCTGCGCGTGCCGCGAGTACTTTGCGTGCATCGGCCACGGAGCGTCGCATCCGCCCTGGGTGACGGCGAACCGCGGGTCGAATTCTCATTCAGACTGAGGAGCGCGCGATGAAGAAACTATGCATTGTGATCGGCATGTTGAGCGCCGTCGGCGTCGCCGTTGCGGACGAGCCCGCGGCGCCGTCGATGAAGTTCACCTCGATCCCCGTTTCGGAGAAGATCGGGTCCGGCGAGCACAAGCTGTTCCCGTACCGGGCCGAGGACAAGATCGTCGTGATCGTGGTCGACCCGATCGCCTGCGGTCAGAAGCCCGTGAAGCCGAGTTTCCGGATCGAGGGCAACAAGCTGCTGCTTCGGTACGAGCTCACGCAGGCGCCCGCCGGAGCCGCCGGGAAGGATTGCACGGCGCACTCGACTTTCGAGCTGGACCGGATGCCGCATCAGGATCTGCAGGTCAATTTCGCGGGCGGGCCGGAGCCCTTCGTGGTCGCGAACATGACCCGATGCCCGAACGCCGAGCCGGTCGTCGACGTCTGGGATTGCCTGGTGCCGCACAAGTAGGGCACGGGCGACGTGTTGGCGGACGCGGGCGGCGGGCGTATGGCTCGCTAGCCGCCCGCGGCCGCTCGGGACGGCCAAAGCGGAGTCGAAGCGCCCCCAGCAGCGGGCGCGGACTTTTCCGTTGCGCAGCCGCGGCCGCCCGCGTACATTGACTCGGGCGAGCCCCGCGAGTCATGCGCCGGCGCTCGTCCGACAATCCCCGGGGGCGCCATGAGTCGAAAGACCGCGGGCATCTGTTTCGCTTGCCTGATGGCGGCCTGCAACGTGGCCGGTGCCGAAACGTGGTACCGGTGGATCGACGAGCACGGGACGACGCGGGTCACGCGGACGCAGCCCGACCTGGGCGTCGCCTACGACCCGGTCGAAATGCCGGACCCGGTGCGGTGGAGGAGCCCGCCGGAGATGCCGCCTGAGGTCCAGGCCGTTGACGGATCGACGGCGCCGAACGTTTTCAAGTCCGCTTCGCAGTCGGTGTACTGGATCCTCGGAAAGCTTTCGAACGGCGCCGGCGACACCGGCCAGCGCGTCTACGGGTCCGCGGTCGCGATCACCGAGGAACTGGCGCTGACCAACTGCCATGTGATCGCGAACGCCGGGGAGGAGATCTACCTCGGTTCGGGGAGCACGGAAGCGGGCGAGCAGCTGAGCGTCGTCGCCGCCAACTACGAGGCCGATCGATGCGTGGTCGGCGTGCGCCATATGCGGCTGCGGCCGGTGGCGGGTATCCGGCGCGTCGACACGCTCGAGGTCGGCGAGACCGTCTATGCGATCGGCAACCCGAGGCGCATGGAGCGCACGCTGTCGGACGGCCTGCTTTCCGGCAAGCGCGCGATGGGCGACCTGCGTTTTTTGCAGACGACGGCCCCCATTTCCCCGGGCTCATCGGGCGGGGGGCTGTTCGACCGGCGCGGGAACCTCATCGGAATCACGGCGATGACGCTGCGCGGCGCGCAGAACATCAACTTCGCGATCCCGGCCGAGGATTTCTGGAGGTGAGGCTGAGCTGATCGCCCTCACCCCCCTCTCCCACGCGGTGCGTGGGAGAGGGGAGTTCGCCCGTACTTCGCGTAAAGCGCCGTCCGGCGGTGCGGCGCCACGTTGACGCGGTCCAGGTCGCCTTGCACCTGCGGCAGGGCCAGCAGCCGCCGGTCCATCACCCTGAACCACAACGGCGGGCACCAGGACAGCGGGAACATGGCGAAGTATCCGCTCGGGAGCTGCGGCAGGTCCTGGAAATGACGCAGCGACTGATAGCGCCGCGACGGGTACGCGTGGTGGTCGGAGTGCCGCTGCAGGTGAAACAGCGCAAGGTTCGTGATCAGGTGGTTGGTGTTCCACGAGTGGTGCGGTTGCGGCGCCTCGTAGCGGCCGCCGGCCGACTTGCGCCTCAGCAGCCCGTAGTGCTCCACGTAGTTGGCCGACGTCAGCTGCCACCACGCGACGGCGTTGTGCACGGCGAGAAACGGGATCATCACCCACCCGAACGCCACGATCAGGCCGCCCTGCAGCAGAAGGCTGAGCGCGTACGACTGCAGCATCGTGTTGTGCACGCTCCAGGCCGGCCGGCCGAGCTGGTGCAGCCGTTCGGCCTCCAGGCGCCAGGCCCGCGCGATCCCGCCGGGAAGCTCCCGCAGCGCGAAGCGGTAGATGCTTTCACCCATCCGCGCGCTGGCGTGGTCCTCGGGCGTGGCGACCCAGCGGTGGTGCCCGCGGCCGTGCTCGACCGTGAAGTGGCCGTACGCCGGCACCGCCAGGACCAGCCGCGCCAGCCATTGCTCGAGTGCACCGGGCTTGTGTCCCAGCTCGTGGCCCGTATTGATCCCGAGCCCTGAATCCGCGCCGGCGACGTAGCCGAACATCAGAATCGCCCACCACGGCAGCGCGTGGGTGCCGACCCACCACGCACAGCCGATCAGGGCGGCGAAATGCAGCGGCACCGTGGCCCAGGTGAGCCAGCGGTAATAGCGGTCGTCCTCCAGCTGCGGCACGACCGCCTCGTCCGGATTGTTCTCGTCCTCGCCGATGATCAGGTCGAGCAGCGGCATCAGTCCGTAGCTGATCACGAGCGGCAACCCGAGTGCGATCGGGTGCCCGCTGGCGGCGTGCGCGGCCATGCCCACGAAGGGCAGCAGCGGGTACACGACCGACAGCGCCCACCAGTGGCGCTTGCGGTCCGTGTACTCGATCCTGCCGCGCTGCGGGTCGATCGCGGAATAAGTGACGCTCATGGCCCTATCGGCGCGCTCGTTCGACGCCTGACCAAGTATCGGATCCAGGCTCGCGCCGGGCAAGGGAAAGTCCGACAGGGCGCGGCCGCATTCCGCGGTCGTGCGGATTCCCGGTCAACGGTTGTGGTTTTCGGGCGTTTATCCCGGTGTGCGGGCGTCTTTAATGCCAACACGGCGCAGACCGCCCGTCATGCCCCCGATTTCGAGCCAACCCGATCCAGCGAACCGCCCGCTGCCACGCCATGCTGTTGAGAAAGCTTGCTCCCTCCCTTGCCCTCCTTTGCGTCACTGGCGCCTTCGCGGCCGAGCCGCCGTCGGTTAACGACGTCGCCCGCTGGCTGGCCGGTCTCGACAACGAAATCGCCAGCCCCGCGTCGGGCGAGCGCCAGCGGCTCGATGCCGCGTGGGCCGCGCTCGCGGCATCGCGGACGATGCCGATGCGCGAGTTCGCGTCCCGGCACCTGGCGCGCGAGCAGGTCGAATGCGGGACGCTCCTTTACCCGTTCAGCGGCCCGGACGCGCTCAACGCCGTCACGCTCTTTCCGGCCTGCGATTCCTACGTGCTGTTCGGCCTGGAGCCGGTGGGCGACCTGCCGCGCCCGCAGCGGATGAGCGAGAGCGAGCGCACCGCGGTCCTCGCCGACATGTTCAAGGCCGAGCAATACATCATCCGGCGCAATTTCTTCGTGACCGAGTACATGCGCGACGATCTGAACACGCCCCACCTCAGAGGGGTGGTGCCGATCATCGGCGCGATGCTGGTGCGCATGGGCTACGAGGTGCGCCGGGTGCAGATGATGCAGGTCGACGGCTCGCCGCAGCCGGCGGACACGCCGAAACGTCCGCGCGCGGTCGAGATCGGGTTCGGCCGCCCGGGCGGCCCGACGCAGCGGCTTTTCTATGCCAACTTCGACGCCTCCGACGACGGCCTCAAGCGCAACCCGGCGTTCCTGAAGGCGGTGGCCGACGTGCATGGCGCCGTCACGCTGCTGAAGGCGGCCTCGTACCTGCTGCACGACAGCTCGTTCTCCACCATGCGCGGACTGATCGAGACCCGCAGCCGGCTGATCGTGCAGGATGATTCGGGGCTGCCGTTTTCGCGCATCAAGGCGGCGGGATTCGACGTCGAGCTGTACGGCAATTACGTCGGCACGATCCCGGTGTTCCGCTACCGCTACCAGCGCGACCTTGCCGGCGCCTATGCGCAGGCCGGCGATCGGGAGCCGCTCGCGTTCGCGTGGAGCTACGCGACGCAACGCAGCCAGGAAGCGCTGCAGATCGCGCGCCGCCACGGCGCCTGAGGCGCCGGCGCGCCGTCACTCACGTGGCGGCCGCCAGGATGGGCATGCCCGGAAACCCTCGCGCCGGGCGATCCTCCGCGCGTGCCGGCACGGTCCAGACCAGCAGGCGTGCCTTGCGATGCGACGCGAACATGGGCTGCAGCCGCAGGAAGTGCCGGGCCGCCGCGCGCAGGCGGCGCACCAGCGGCGCCATGCGCTTCCACCGCGGCTGGTCGACGATCAGGCAGATGTGGTCGAACCGGCAGAGGAATTCCTCCACGTAGGCGCCCGACTGCGCGCACGCGAGCACGAGCCGCTCCTCGAGCAGCTCGGCGGCCCTGCGCGAAAGAACGCGCCGCGGGCAACCGGCCGCGGCGACCAGGTGGATCTCGACCCAGTCCCGTGGCCGACGATCGCGGTTGGGATCAAAGGGGGACATGAAGCGTGGCCTCCGCTGGGGATTCGGCAATCAGCATAGCGGGTCGGGTGCCGCCTCGAGCCGGCGTCCTTTGACAAAAATCAAAAGCCGCCGAGCGGCACTCGGGCCGGACCGTCGATTTGACCGGCACGACCGATTCTTTTCCGGGACCTCCGGCGCACCGGCCAGCGTAGCCTGCCTCGTGGTGGCGGTCATCGATCGGCGCCCGCGGGCACCGGTCCGCGCGCGAGTCCGCGGCCACACTCCCCGATCGACAGACAGCTGCGTCGTCCGCGCCCGGCCGGGACGCGACAGGATGCATGATGGCCCCTACGTGGATCACGAGACTGCGAGCAGGCGGCGCGAGCATACGCGGCAAGCTGTTCGCGCTCGTGCTGCTGTCGTTCCTGCCCGCGTTCGCGATCTCGCTGCAGAGCGCATGGACCCAGTCGCGCGACGGGCTCGACGAGGCGGTGGCGGATCTGCGCGCGGTGGCGCGCACGGCGGCCGATGCGCTCGGCGGACAGGTGCGCGAGGCCAACCGCGTGCTGCGCACGCTGGCGGCGGTACCGCAGGTGCTGCGCGGTGAACAGCCGCTTTGCCGCGAGGTGCTGACCCGCGCGGTCGGAAGCGCGGGCCACTATGTCGCGATCGACGTCGTCGGCGCCGACGGCCGCGTGCGTTGCTCGAGCCGCGCCGGATCTCCCCCGCCGTATGCGCAGGACCGCCTGTTCCGCGCCGCGCTGCGATACGGCGAGAGCGCGACCGGCGAGCCCCGGCGCGCGTCCGATCAAAGGACCTGGGTGCTGCCGACGGCCTGGGCCGCGGCCGACGACGCCTCCGGACGCATCGACGCGGTGCTGATCGCCGAGGTGGGCGTGGACGAATTCCTGGCGCCGTTCGCCGCGGCCGAGATCGGCGGCGGCAAGACCTGGTTCGTGCTGCAGGATGCGCACGGCCGCGAGCTGTTCCGGTCGATCCCCGAGCGCGCCGACGGCGAAGCGGAGCTCGCGGCGAGCACCGTGTTTCTCGAGTATGGGGACCCCCTGAAGATCGGGGTGGGAGTGGACCGCCAGCGCCTCAACACCCACGCGCTGTCGGCTTTCCTGCGCACGCTCTCGCTGCAGGCGCTGGCCCTGCTGACCGGCCTGCTGGTGGCGGCGTGGATCGCCGACCGCTCGCTGCGTCGTCCGCTGGCGGCGCTGGGAGCGGGGCTTGCGGGTCTGAGCCAGGGCCGCCTTGCGACGCGCCTCGCGCTGCCGTCGTCGCGTGGCGAGATCGCGGCGCTGTTCCAGGGCTTCAACGTCACCGCCGAATCGCTGCAGGCACAGCGCGAGCAGCTGCTGGCGACCCAGCAGCGCCTCGACCAGCTGGCGGCCGACCTGAACTGCGTGCTGTGGCTCGCGCGAGCGGACGGCGAGAAGCTGATCCACGTGACGCCGAGCTGCGAAAAGATCTGGGGCAAGACCCAGCAGGCGATGCTCGACGACCCGATGTGCTTCCTCGCCAACGTGCATCCCGACGACCGCGAACGCGTGCGGGGCGCGGTGCGGCAGGTGCACTGGAACGACGGGCTGGAGTACCGGGTGCTGGCGGCCGACGGCAGCATGCGCTGGATTCTCGAGCGCTCGAATCCGGTTCGCGACGCCGGCGGACACGCCACCTGCGTCGGTGGCCTGGCGCTCGACGTCACGGAGATCAAGGCCTCGGCCGAGGCGCTGCGCGCGGCCGAACAGCGCTTCGATTCGACTTTCGATCATGCCGCGGTGGGGTTGGTGATCTGCGATGCGAACGGGCGCTGGACGCGCGTCAACCAAGCGACCTGCGAGATGCTCGGCTATGCGAAGGAGGAGCTCGTCGGCCGTTCGATCAAGCGCACGACGCACCCGGACGACCTTGCGGAGACGCTGCGGCAGGCCAAAGAGGTGATGCGCGGCGAGCGGGCGGCCGGGCGCCTCGAGAAACGCTACCTGCGCAAGGACGGCACGGTGCTGTGGGCCAGCACGTCGTTCACGCGCAACGTGGGGCCGGAAGGCCCGCACCTGGTGGTCGCGATCTCTGACCTGACCGAGCGCAAGCGCGTCGAAGAGGCGCTGCGCAAGAGCGAAGCGAACCTGGCCGCGATCCTGGACAACACGCAGGACCTGGTCTGGGCGGTCGACACCGAGCACCGGCTGACGCGCTGGAACGCGGCCTTCCGCCGCTCGGCCGAGGTCTCGCTCGGCGAGCAGGCGGCCGAGCTCGCGCTGCAGCCGGGCCAGCCTTTCCCGACCCGCGCCTGGGAGCAGTGGCAGCGCCTGTTCGAGCGCGCCTGTGCCGGCGAGACGTTCACGGTCGAGACCAACCTGGCGCTCGGCAAGGACCGCCTGGGGGTGTTCGAGGTGTCGTTCAACCCGGCGCGCGATCAGTCGGGCGCGATCGCCGGGATCACCTGCTTCGGCCGCGACGTCACCGACCGCATCCGCGCCAACAAGGAGCTGGCGCGGCAGCGCACCTTCCTCGGCGAAGTCATCGACCTGAACCGGGCCCTGATCTTCGCCGGCAACGAGCAGGGGCGGATCCTGCTCGCCAACCGCGCGTTCGCCGATCTCTGCGACACCACGGTGTCGCGCCTGACCCGCTCGTCCGGGATCGAGGATGCCGCCACGGGCGCGGTGCTGAGGCAGTTCCGGCAGGGCGATCGCGAAGTGCTTGCCGAGCAGCGCGAGGTGACGCTGCCCGAGGTGGATTTCGTCGACGCGGCCGGACAGCAGCACGTGTTCCACGTCGCCAAGCGGCCGATCATGGCGCCCGACGGCGGCGATCCGCTGGTGCTGACGGTGGCGCGCGACATCACCGACCTCAAGCGCGCCGAGAACGAAGTGCGCGCGCTCAACACCGACCTCGAGCGGCGCGTGCACGAGCGAACGCACGAGCTGCAGCGCGCCAACGCCGACCTCGCCAGCCGCACCGCCGAGCTTCGGGTCGCCAAGGACGCGGCCGAAGCCGCGAACCGGGCGAAATCGGCCTTCCTGGCGTCGATGAGCCACGAGATCCGCACGCCGATGAACGGCGTGGTCGGCATGGTCGATCTGCTGCGCGCCACGCCGCTCTCGGAAGAGCAGGGCACGACGGTGGAGACGATCCAGGAGTCGGCCTACGCGCTGCTGAGCATCCTCGACGACATCCTCGACTTCTCGAAGATCGAAGCCGGACGGCTCGACATCGAGTGCACCCGCGTCGATCCGGCGCGGCTGGTGCACGCCGCACGCGAAATGATGGCGGTGGCAGCGGACAAGGAGGGCGTCCGCATCGAGGTCAGGGTCGGCAGGGGCGTGCCGCCCGCGGTGCTGGCCGACCAGGTGCGGCTGCGCCAGATCATGCTCAACCTGCTGGGCAATGCGATCAAGTTCTCCGCGCGCCGGGAGGACCGTGCAGGCCGGGTGGTGATCGGCCTCGAAGCGCGCCCGCTTGCGGCCGGCACGGTCGAGCTCGAGTTCCGCCTCGAGGACAACGGCATCGGCATGGACGCGGCCGTCATCGAGCGCCTCTTCACCCCTTTCACGCAGGCCGAGACCTCGACCACGCGGCGGTTCGGCGGCACCGGCCTGGGGCTTTCGATCTGCAAGCGCCTCGTCGACCTGATGCAGGGGCGGATCTCGGTTCGGAGCGCGCCGGGCGAGGGATCGATCTTCACGGTCGCGCTGCCCGCTGCGCTGGCGCCCGCCGAGGAATCCGAGCGGGCCGGCGTGCCCGCGCGGCCGGCGGCGCTCGCGATCGCGCCGCTCGCGACGGCAGGCGCGGTGCGCGTCCTCGTGGTCGAGGACAACCCGATCAATCAGAAAGTGACCAGCCACCAGCTGCGCGCCTGCGGCTACGAGGTCGACGTCGCGGAAAACGGCCGCCTCGGTCTCGAATCGTGGCGCCGCGGCGGGTACGCGATGGTGCTGGCCGACCTGCACATGCCGGAGATGGACGGCTACGACCTGGCGCGCGAGATCCGGCGGGAGGAGAACGGCGCGCGCCACGTGCCGATCGTCGCCTTCACCGCCAACGCGATCAAGGGCGAAGCCGACCGTTGCATCGCGGCCGGCATGGACGACTGCCTGACGAAGCCCGTCAAGCTGCCGACGTTGAAGGCATTGCTGCAGAAGTGGATGCCCGAGGGGAACCGAGATGGATGATCTGCGCGCACGGTCCTGCGAAAAGGCTTCGAACGACATGCCCGCCGTTGAAGCTCCTTGCGCCGAGCGCTGGGAGACTTTCGACGGCGGCGTCCTGATCGAAATGGTCGGCGACGACCCGGCGTTGCTCGCCGAGATCTGCGCCGACTACCGCGACGGCGTTCGACAGTTCGCGACCCAGATCCTGGCCGCGCAGCAGGCGGGCCGCACGGGCGAAGTGGGCGCGATCGCGCACAAGCTCAAGTCGTCGTCGCGCCTCGTGGGCGCGATCCGCCTCGGGGAGTTGAGCGCCAGCCTCGAAGCCGGCGGCCGGGAAGGCGACGCGTTGCGGGTGGCACGGCTCGTGCCCGAGGTCCTGTCCGAGATCGAGGCCGCGCTCGCGCTGATGCTGGCCTCGCCGGCTGCCGCCGGAGCGGCGCGATAGACCGGGGGGATGCCATGAGCGCCAGCCATTCCACCCGGCCACTCCCTGGCGCGCGAACGGCGCGCAGCTCGCAGGCGGTCCTGGTGGCGTCCGATTCGCCGGCCAACGCGAGCGTCATTGCGCGCCTGCTCGCCGAGGAGTTCGACAACGTCCATTCGTCGTCCAATCCGCTCACCGCGGTCGAGGACTTCGAGGCCTGCCGGCCCAGCGTCCTGATGCTCGGGTTCGACTCGCTCGAGAAGGCCGAGCGCTACTACCTCGGCCTTTACCGGCGCAGCCCTTCGATCCACGCGCTGCCGCACCGGACGATCATGCTGTGCAACAAGGACGAGGTGCGCCGCGTCTACGAGCTGTGCCGCAGCGAGCACTTCGACGACTACGTGCTTTTCTGGCCGATGACGCACGATGGCTTCCGCGTTCCGATGGCGGTACACAACGCGCTGCGCCTGCTGGCGGCGGCCGAAGCCCGCCCGGCGCCCGAGGTGGCCGAGGGCGCGCATCGCCTTGGCGAAATGGGAAGCTTCCTCGAGAGCCGGCTCGCCGCCGGGGTCGAGCGCATCGAGGCGATCCAGCGCGGCGTCGACTCGGTCGAGGAGGGTGTCGACTCGGCGTTGAGCGGCCTGACGGGAAGGCTCGACTCGCGCGCGATGGCCGGGGACGCCGAATCGGCCGACGCGCTGCGCGGCGAGATCCGCCGGATCCGCGAGGTCGACGTGGGCCCGAGGCTGCGCAAGCTGAGCGACGCGGTGGAGCCCGCCAGCCGCTGGCTGGGCGAGCTCAAGGCGGGCGCGCAGCCGTATGTCGAGGCGGCGCGCTCGATCCAGCCCATGGCGCGTCCGATGCGGCGCGTGCTGGTGATCGACGACGACCCGTTTCAGCGCAAGCTGATCGAGCGCCTCCTCGATGCCGAGGCGGTGCATCTTCTGTTCGCCGCCAACGGCACCGACGGCGTGGCGCTCGCGCTGGCCAAGAGGCCGCACCTCGTCCTGCTCGATTTCATGCTGCCCGACATCGACGGCCTGGAGGTCACGCGACGGATGCGCATGGTCGCCGAGCTGGCGTCGGTCCCGATCGTGATGGTGACCGGACAGAGCGAGCGGCAGACGGTGATCGAATGCCTGAAGGCCGGCGCGGCCGACTTCCTGGTCAAGCCGTTCTCGCGCGACGCGGTGGTCGCCAAGATCCGGCAGTTCCTGCACGAAGAGCCGGCGTCGGCCTGAGCGGCCGCCGTTACAGGCGGACCCGCTGCACGCGGGTGGCGAACCACGCGCCGAGTGCGGCGACCAGCGCAACGGCGCCGAATCCGATCCTGAACGCGAAGCGCACATTGGCGGCGCCCGCCGCGGCCGCGTGCCCGCCCGGATCGGAGCCCGCGAGCAGCGCGAACACCAGCGCGCCGAACACGGCAGTGCCGAGCGCGGCGCCCGTGTAGCGCGACAGCGAAACCACCGCGGCGGCCGCGCCGAGGCGATCGCGACCCGCCAGCGTCTGGGTGACGATCTGCGCGGTCGGCATCACGCTGCCGAAGCCCAGCCCGCACAGCAGCCCGAGCGCCGCGATGCCGCGGGTGTCGAGCGGCAGCAGCGCCAACATCGCGAGCGCCAGGCACGAAGTCGACAGGCCGAGCACCGGCATCACGGACGGCAGGCCGGTGCGCGAGACGACCCGGCCGGTCGTGGTCGAGCCGATCACCATGCCGAGCGTCACCGGCAGCAGCAGCAGGCCCGACTGGCGCGCATCGGTGCCGTGGCCGAGCTGCAGGTAGATCGGCAGGAAGAAGATCAGCGCGAACAGGCACGATGCGAAGCAGACCACCGTCGCCGACATGCAGGCGATCGAGCGGCTGCGCAGGAGCTCGAGCGGCAGGAACGGCGCATCCTGCCGCCGCTCGCGCACCACCAGCAGCGTCCACAAGGCCGCGGCGAGCGCGACCAGTGCCAGGCTCGGCGTCGACAGCCAGTCGAACCGGTGCCCGGCGAAACTCAGCCAGATCAGCGAGGTGCCGGCGGCGGCGGCGAACGACAGCGCGCCGAGCGGGTCGCCGAGCGAATTGGGACCGCTCTCTCGCGCGCGCGCCAGGCGGGCGACCCGCCACATCGCCAGTCCACACAGGGGGACGTTCGCCAGGAACAGCCAGCGCCAGCTCGCGTGCTGCACCACCAGGCCGCCGATCACGGGACCGCCGATGTTGGCGAGCGAGAAGTTGGTCGCGAACCACCCCTGGAAGCGAGCGCGCTGGCGGGGCGGCACCAGCTCGCCGATCAGCGCCTGCGACATCACCATCAGGCCGCCGCCGCCGAGCCCCTGCAGCACGCGCGCGGCCACCAGCATGCCAAGGCTCGTCGACAGGCCGCAGGCCACCGATCCGAGCGAGAAGACCGAGAGCGCGGCGAGCAGCACGTCGCGCCGGCCATAGCGATCGCCCAGGCGCGCGTAAAGCGGCGTGGTCACGGTCATGGCGATCAGGTAGCCGACCGCGATCCACGTCGTGTCGCGCAGCCCGCCCAGCTCGGCCGCGATGGTCGGCGTCGCGGTCGCCAGCAGCGTCTGGTCGATCGCGGCCATGAACATCGGCAGCATCACGGCCGAGAACAGCTGCAGGAAACGGCCGGTCGGGATCGCTTCCTGCGGCAGGTCGGGGGCGGCCCCCGGCGGGCTATCGGGTTCGCGCAACGGTGGTCGCGGCGGTTGCGGCGGCCGGCGCCGGCAGCCCGGCGTTCCAGTCGCCGCCCAGGGCCTTGATCAACGCCACGGTCGCGGCCAGCTCGCGGCCGCGGATGTCGAGCGCGGCGCGCCGGTCCGACAGCGCCGTGGTCTGCGCGGTGATCACGTTCAGGTAGCTGACCGTGCCGGCCTTGTACTGGTTGATGGTCAGTCGCAGCGACTCCTCCGCGGCCGCCACGGCCGCGTCCTGGACCGCGGCCTCCTCGCCCAGCAGCCGCAGCGCCGCCAGGTTGTCTTCGACGTCCTGCAGCGCCGTCAACACGGCGGCGCGGTAGCTCGCGACCGCGGCGTCGTAGGCGGCGAGCGCCTGCTCCTTGGCCGCGCTGCGCGCCCCGGCGTCGAAGAGCGTCTGCGCAAGCGCCGGGCCCAGCGACCAGAACCGGTTCGGCGCCGCCAGCAGGTCGGCGCCGCTCGGTGCGCGGTAGCCGCCGCTCGCGCTCAGCGTCAGCGTCGGGAAGAACGCCGCCTGCGCGACGCCGATCTGGGCGTTGGCCGCGGCAGCCTGGCGCTCGGCGGCGGCGACGTCGGGCCGGCGCTGGAGCAGGGACGAGGGAAGGGCGGGCGGCACCGCGGGCGCCACCAGGTCGTAGGGGCGGTGCTCGAGCGAAAAGTCGGCCGGCGCCCTGCCGAGCAGGGTCGCGATCGCGTGCTCGAGCTGCGCTCGCTGGATGCCGAGGTCGATCGCCTGTGCGCGCGTGCCTTCGAGTTGCGCCTGCGCCTGCGCGACATCGGAGCGCGCCGCCACGCCGCCGCGATAGCGGCTCTCGGTCAGCTCGAGCGAACGCTGGTAGGCGCCGACGGCCTCGTCGAGCAGGCGCTTCTGCTCGTCGGCGACGCGCAGCGCCAGGTAATCGGCCGCCAGCTCGGATTGCAGGCTCAGCACCGCGGCGCCGAGCTGGGCTGCGCTCGCCTGCGCCGACGCCTGCGCCGATTCGGTGCTGCGCCGGATGCCGCCCCAGAGGTCGAGCTCCCAGGCCGCGGATAGCGAGAGCACGTCGCTCGTGGACGGCGGCAGCGCCACCCCCGAGACGCCGTTCTTCGAGCGGGTCACCGACGCGTTGGCGGCGACGCTCGGGAACAGCGCCGCGCGCGCCTGGCGCGCGACCGCGAGCGCCTGCCGGTAA
>CAZEIW010000099.1:0-6112 GCA_964512305.1 uncultured Burkholderiaceae bacterium
CTCGATCATCGCCATCGAGGTCGGCGTCGTGCTCGAGCCGATGATCAGATCGACCTTGTCCTCGTTGACGAACCTGCGTGCGTTCTTCACCGCGGCGGTCGGATCGGTCGCATCGTCGAGCACGATGTACCGCACCTTCTCGGCGCCGATCGACGCCGGTAGCAGGGCGACGGTGTTCCTCTCGGGAATGCCGAGCGAAGCGGCGGGACCGGTGGCCGAAATGCTGAAACCGATCGTGATCTCGGCGTGAACCGCCGACGCGAAGCCGACGCCGACCAGCACAGCCAACAGCCTTGCCCGCTTCATCGTCGCCCCCTTGTAAGTAACTGCGCGTCCTGGCGCATCGCGCCGGACATGGATTGTCGTACAGATGAAGTTCCGGAACACGCGCGATCCGCGCGCGGCCGTGGCGTTTGTCGGTTTCCCGACAGGGCTGGCGACGTCGGCGAGGTCAGTAAGTAACTGAAAGGAAAGCAAAACCCGGGTTGGCATAAAACTGGCGTGTGATCCGGCAACCCTCGATCGAAGGATCTCGCGATGCCGTTCGCACCCGCTGCTCCCGCCTACATCCCGCTCGGCGCGCTGAAGGCGAACGGCCTGGCGCAGTCGCAGGCGCCCGCCGCCGGCGGCGGCTGCGGCAGCACCGGCGGCGCCGGCAAGGCGGGCTGCGGGTCGTCGGCGGGGCCCGACGACATGCCGCCGGAGATCTGGGAGAAGGTCAGGAACCACCCCTGCTATTCGGAGGAAGCGCATCACCACTATGCACGAATGCACGTCGCCGTCGCGCCTGCGTGCAACATCCAGTGCAACTACTGCAACCGCAAGTACGACTGCTCGAACGAATCGCGCCCGGGCGTGGTGTCGCAGAAGCTCACGCCCGAGCAGGCGGTGAAGAAGGTGCTGGCGGTCGCGAGCGCGATTCCCCAGATGACGGTGCTCGGCATCGCCGGCCCCGGCGACGCGCTCGCCAACCCGAAGAAGACGTTCGCGACCTTCGCGATGCTGCAGCAGCAGGCGCCGGACATCAAGCTCTGCCTGTCTACCAACGGCCTCGCGCTGCCCGACATGGTCGACGAGATCTGCCGCTACAACATCGACCACGTGACGATCACGATCAACATGGTCGACGCGGCGGTCGGCGAAAGGATCTACCCCTGGATCTTCCACCGGCACCGGCGCGTCAAGGGCCGGGAGGCGGCGCAGATCCTGACCGATCGCCAGCTGCTCGGGCTGGAGATGCTGACGCGGCGCGGCGTGCTCACCAAGATCAACTCGGTGCTGATCCCCGGCATCAACGATCAGCACCTTTATGAGGTCAACCGCGCCGTCAAGGCCCGCGGCGCGTTCCTGCACAACATCATGCCGCTGATCTCCGAGCCCGAGCACGGCACCTGCTTCGGCCTGACCGGTCAGCGCGGGCCGAGCGCGCAGGAATTGAAGGCGGTGCAGGACGCCTGCATGGGCGGCGCCAACCTGATGCGGCATTGCCGCCAGTGCCGCGCCGACGCGGTCGGCCTGCTGGGCGAGGACCGGTCGGAGGAGTTCACGCTGGAACAGGTCGAGCGGATGAACGTCGTCTACGACCTCGGCCGGCGGCGCGACTACCAGGCGCAAGTCGAACGCGGGCGCCAGGCACAGCAAGCGGCCAAGCGGGCCGCCCTTGACGCACAGGCCGGCGGCGGGTTCGCCGCCAAGGACATCAAGGTGCTGGTCGCGGTGGCCAGCCAGGGGGGCGGCAAGGTCAACCAGCATTTCGGCCACGCAACCGAATTCCAGGTCTACGAGGTCTCTGCATCGCAGGCCACGTTCGTCGGCCACCGCCGGGTCGACCTGTACTGCCAGGGCGGCTACGGCGAGGACGAGCAATTGCCGTCGATCGTCAATGCGATCAACGACTGCCATGCGGTGTTGGTGGCGAAGATCGGGGCCTGCCCGCGCGACGAACTGGCGGCAGCCGGCATCGAACCGGTCGACGCCTACGCGCACGAATTCATCGAAAAGGCCGCGCTGGCATGGTTCGCCGGCTACCGGCAACGCATCGCTCGCGGCGAGATCGAGCACCACGCTCGGGGCGACGCCGCGATCCGGCAGGGCGCCTATACCGCGGCCGCTTGAGATTCCATCGGGAGATCGTCATGGCATTGAAGATCATCGCCTCCACCTGCACCGGGTGCTCGGCCTGTGAGCCCGAGTGCCCCAACACCGCGATTCGCGAGAAGGGCGGTACGTTCCTCATCGATCCGAAGAAATGCACCGAGTGCGACGGCCACTTCGATTCGCCGCAATGCATCGCGGTGTGTCCGGTCAGCGGCTGCATCGTCAACGCGTGAGCGCGGGCCTGCGGAGACACAACGACATGCTGCCCAACGTCGCCGTGACCGCGGCTGCGGAGAAATTCCTGCGCCGCGTGGTCCGCTTCTCCGGCCAGCCGGCCGGAGCCGGTTTGCGCCTGTCGGTGACCGCCGGCGGGTGCTCGGGCTACAGCTCGGAACTCTCGGTCGAATCGGCGCCGCGCCCGGGTGACGCCGTGCTCGACGTCAACGGCCTGCGGTTGTTCCTGCCGGCTGAAAGCCGGCCGCTGCTCGAGGGTGTGACAATCGACTTCGCGGACACGCCAACGCAGACCGGGCTCACCTTCTTCAACCCGAACAGCGGTCCCTGCGCCTGCGGCAGCGCGCCGCCGGCTTCCGCGTCGGTGCCGGGCGTGGCGAGGATCGACGTCGGGTCGATCCGGCGCGGTCCGGCCCGAGCGCGCTGACCTGCGCGTCGAGCCGGCGATGGGCGACATCCGCCGCGACGACGACGAGGTCGAGCTCGCGTCCCCGCCGCGCTTCGACTATGGCGAGCGCGTGATCAGCCGGTACACCGTGCGCAACGACGGCACCTACCGCGGCAAGGACATCGGCGACCTGCTGGTCGAGAAGGGCGCCATCGGATACATCAGCTCGATCGGAACGTTCCTGCAGCGCTACTACATCTACGCGGTGGAGTTCACCGAAACCGGGCACCGGGTCGGCATGCGCGGGCGCGAGCTGGTTTCGCTCGACCGGATTCCGCCCGAGGTGCTCGAGCGGCTCGGACCGCGTGCCGCCGACCTCCAAGCTCTGCGCGGGCGCGGAGCTCGCGATGCCTGAGCCCGCGCGCGTTCTTTCCATCGACAGCCGCAGGATCCTGCGCGCGTTGCGCCACCGCGTCCGGTACCGCTACGTGCAGCCCGCAGTCGTCCGCGATGAGGCCGGCTGGCGCATCGTCAGCCCATGCTGTTCGCGCAATGTCGACACGAGCGGCGGCGTCATCGATATCGCGCTGCTCCGGTTCGAGGCGCCCCTGTGGCGGCTGTGCGCGCGCGACCACGCCCTGGGCACCTGGGTCGATGTCGAGGAGTCGGAGCAGCTGTCCGACCTGCTCGACGCGATCTGTCTGGATCCCAAGCGGCAGTTCTGGCCATGAAGCGATGACCGCGATCATCTACCTCGACCACAACGCGACGACCCGGCCGCTGCCCGCGGTCGTGCGGGCGGTCGCGGACTGCCTGACCGACGACTGGGCCAACGCCTCCTCGCCGCACGCGCTTGGCCAGCGGGCGAAGCGGCGGCTGGCCGGCGCGCGCGCGCAGATCGCCGATGCGCTCGGCTGCGAACCGGCCGAGATCGTGTTCACCAGCGGCGCGACCGAGGCCAACCACCTGGCGCTCGCCGGGGCGCTGGGCGCCGGGGCGCGGCGGCGCATCGTGCTGAGCGCGATCGAGCACGCCGGCCTGCGCAAGCTCGGCCGCCGGCTGGCCGAGGAGCAGCGGGCCGAGGTCGACTGGATCGGCGTCGACCGGCGAGGGGCGCTGGACATGGAGCAGGCGCGCGCCCGGATCGGCGCGGAGACCGCGCTGGTCTCGGTGATGGCGGCCAACAACGAGACCGGCGTCCTGATGCCGATCGCCGAGCTGGCAACGCTCGCGCGCGCGCGGGGCGCGCTGTTGCATGTCGACGCAACGCAGTGGATCGGCAAGCTGCCCTTCGAGTTCTCGCGCTTCGGCGCCGACCTGGTGTCGCTGTCCGCCCACAAGTTCCACGGTCCGAAGGGTGTCGGCGCTCTGTTGGTGCGCCACGGTCTGCAGTGGCCGGCGGTCCTGCCCGGCACACAGGAACGCGGCCGGCGCGGCGGCACCGAGAACCTTCCGGGCATCGCAGGATTCGCGGCCGCGGCGCAGAGCGTGGCCGGCGCCGAGACGATCGCCCGGCAGGCCGAGCGCGTGCGCAGGCTGCGCGATGCGCTCGAGCGAGGGCTGCGGGAACGCCTGCCCGGCGTCGAGGTGTTCGGCGCCGCTTGCGAACGGCTGCCCAACACGAGCTTCCTGCGCTTCGGCCGCCTGGACGCCGATCTGGTGCTTGCGCGACTCGAGCGCGCCGGCGTCGTCGCGGCACCGGGAGCGGCCTGCTCGTCGCGCGGCAGCGAGCCCTCGGCGGTGCTGCTCGCGATGGGCGTCGAGCCCGACGAGGCGCGCGCCGCGGTTCGCCTCTCGCTGGGTGCGGCCACCACCGCCGCCGAGGTCGACGACGCGGTTTCCCGAATTCACGCGGCGCTCGAATCCCAGCTTCAAACCCGGCTTCAAACCCAATAGCGAGGCACACGATGAAGGTGATGATCCGCAGGACGTCGAACGGCAGCCTCTGCGCGTACGTGCCGAAGAAGGACCTCGAAGAGCCGATCGTTTCGCAGCAACAGCCCGAGCTTTGGGGCGGGCGGATCACGCTCGCCAACGGCTGGGTGCTCGAGCTGCCGCCGATGGCGACCGGCACCGGGCTGCCGATCACGGTCGAGGCGCGGCGCGTCGACGCCGAGTGAGGCACCCATGAGCGGCGACCGACCGATGACGACCGGAACGAGGCCGGCCACCGGCATGGACTCCGCCTGGATCCCGCTTTCCGATCCCGACGTCAGCGAGCGGGAGGTCGATATCGTGCGCGCGACGCTGTCGCGGCCGCGCCTGTCGTGCGGGCCGATCGCGGAGGCGTTCGAGTCCGAGTTCGCCGATTGGGCCGGCCGCCAGTACGCGGTCGCGGTGCCCAGCGGCACGCTCGGCACGTGGCTCGCGCTGCGCGCGCTGGCCATCGGCGCCGGCGACGAAGTGGTCGCGCCCGCCTATGGCTGGCACCAGGTCGCGCACGCGATCGCGCTTGCGGGCGCAACCCCGGTGTTCGCGGACATCGACTACTGGACCGGCTGCCTTTCCGCGGTCAAGGCGGCAGCGAAGGTCGGTGCACGCACGCGCGCGATCATCGCGGGCAACGCCAACGGGCACCCGGCGGCGTGGGCCGAGCTGCGCGCGCTGGCCGATGGCCATGGCGTCGCGTTGATCGAAGACAGCACCGAGGCGCTCGGCTCGCGCTACCGTGGCCGCCTGTGCGGCGGCTTCGGCGACCTGGCCGTGTTCGACTTTTCCCAACCGGGGGCCCTGTGCTGCGGCGAGGGCGGCATGCTCGTCACCGACGACGCGGCGCTGGCCAGCGAATTGAGCTACCTGCGCGTGCGTGCGGTGGCCGACCGGCCTTCCGTGTCGGTCGGCAGCCGCGTGCCGATGCAGGCGGGGCTGGGCGAGCTGCCGGCCGCGCTGGGCCTGGCGCAGCTCGAGCGCATCGACGAGATCCTGGCGCGCCGCAAGCAGGTCGAGGGGTGGTATCTCGCCCAGATGGCGTCGTTCGAGGGGATCAAGCCGCCCTACCTGGGCGCCGATGTCGACGAGATTCACTGGATGCTCTACGTCGTGCACCTGGGCAGGCGCTTCACGGCGAGCGCGCGCGGTCAGATCGTCGAGGACCTGGCGGCATGCTCGATCGAGGCCGCGGCGTACTGCGCGCCGCTGCACCGGCAGTTCCACTACGAGCGCTATGGGTGCAGACGCGGTCAGCTGCCCGATACCGAACGCATTGCCGACCGCGCGCTGGCCCTGCCTTTGCACGGCCATCTCGACGAAGACCAGGTCAAGTTCGTCGTCAGGAGCCTCAAAGACGCCTCGGTCAACGTCGGCGCGGGCGCCGCGATCTATCTCTGAACGGAGAGGCCTGCATGGAAGCGGAACATCTGCGACTTGCCACCGCGCTCGATGCGCTGGAAGAGG
>CAZEIW010000100.1:0-18784 GCA_964512305.1 uncultured Burkholderiaceae bacterium
GAACGACCGCGGGCGCATCGCGGCCGGCCAGCGGGCCGACCTGATCCGGGTGCGGGTGGTCGACGGGCTGCCGGTCGTGCTGCAGACGATCGTGGGCGGGGCGCGGGTGGCTTAACCGAGCCCCCTAACCGGCCGTCATCCCTAGGCGCAGTCCCGGGGATCCACGCCTGCCCTCAGGGGCCTGCCCCGAGGGTCGGCGTGAACTTGGAGCGTCTCGACTCGCCCCGACGTGGATGGCCGGGACAAGCCCGGCCATGACGCCCATTTGCCGCAATCCGTTCACAGGCAGTCATCCCCTGGCACAGTCTCAGGGATCACGTCGGCACTGAGCGCTTCGTCATCTCAACGTCCTAGCGGCGACGCGCGCGCGGCTGCGGCAATGTGCAGGCGGTTACAGAACGTTGCAGACGGTTTCCGGTTGTGCGTGTCGGCACGCGGCGATTCGGCCTATTCTGTGTTTCCATCGGGGCTCTTCGGCGAGGCGCGTGATGTCGGTCGCTGGGAATTCACCGTCCGTGGAATTGCGCCGGACTGCGCAGGCGCGGGGCCCGGGGACAGCCGGGCGGGTTCGCCGCGCGCTGGCCGCGTCGGCGCTGATCGGCGGGCTGGGCGCGTGCGGCTACGGCGACCACGGCGATTATTTCTACTTCACCCCGTACAACATCTACTCGTCGATCGTCGTCGGAGACTTCGATGGCGACGGCGCGGCGGACCTCGCCCTCGCGGGCGCCTACATCACCGGGTCGTCGCCGGACGCGGGCTTCGTGTCGGTGATCCGGGGCAATCCGGCTGCGGCGGGCACGTTCATGAAAGGCGTCCACTACGCGGTCGGCGTCGATCCGTCCAACCTCGTGGTCGCCGACTTCAACGGCGACGGCCATCCGGACTTCGTGACCAATTCGGACCCGATCAGCTTCCTGCTGCAGAACCCGTCAGCGCTGGGGACGTTCTCGGCCGGGGCCAGCCTCTCGGCGGGCCTGCCGAACAACATGGCGGCGGCCGACCTGAACAACGACGGCCGGGTCGATCTCGTCGTCGCGGCGTGCAGCAGCGTGCTCGTGTACCTGCAGTCCGGCAGCGGCACTTTCACCGCGCCGACCAGCATTCCGACCCCCGCCGGCCTGTGCGCGACGGCAGTGGCGATCGGGGATATCAACGGCGACGGCAAGCCCGACCTGGTCGTCACGGCCGCGGGCTCCAGCGGGACCAATGGCGCGGCCTGGCTGCTGCCGCAGGATCCTGCCAACGCCGGCAGCTTCATCTCCGGCGCGACCCTCACGGTGGGGCAGCGGCCGGTGGCGGTTCACCTCGCCGACCTGAACGGCGACAGCCTGCTCGATATCGTCGTCCTGAACGAGGGCTCGGTCTTCAACGGCGTCTCGTCGACCGTTTCCGTCCTGCTGCAGAGCGCGACGCCCGGCGCCTTCCTGCCGGCGGTTTCATACACGACAGGCGCCCACTCCGAGGACTTCGCGGTCGGCGACCTGAACGGCGACGGCCGGCTCGACCTCGTGGTCGCGAACATCGAATCGCAGCCGGGCGCGGGCGATTCGGCGATCGTGGTGCTGCTGCAGAACCCCGCGAGCGCCGGAGCCTTCCTGGCCCCGGCGGCGTACGCCGGCGTGTCGAATCCGTTTTCGGTCGCCATCGGGGATCTGAACGGCGACGGCAAGACGGACATCGCGGCGGCGGACGACAACGGTGCCGAGGTGCTGTTCCAGGTCCCCGGCGCACCCGGTACGTTCCAGGCGGCGGTCAACGCCGGCAACTGACGCCGGCGGCACATCGACCCGGATCTCCGCGGGCCGGGGGGTGTCCCGGTGGACGCGGTGACCGGCGTCCGAGGCTGGGGCCAGGTTCCGCAAGCGAGCGCACGCTCCGCGCATGAGTTAGAATCCATGCGCTATTCGCCAATGCTTATCGGGAGTTAATCCGTGGACCGGATATCGACCCGGGCGTCTTTTGGGTATTCAAGAGGCCCGCAGCAACCGCCAATCGTGATCAGCCGTCCATGATGAAAGCAGCCCGCTCCGGTCGCTCGCGCAGCAACCCCGCGTCGGTTCTGAGCTTCACCAAGCTCGAGATCCCGGAGCTGGAGGTGTTCGAGGCCGCACCGACGTTCGAAGCCGACTGCGATCCCGTGCAGGCGCACGATCTGCTCACCGCCGTGTTCGGGCAACGGGCGGGCCAGGGCAACTTCCTGTTCTGCGCCGACAGCACGCTGCCCGGGCGCTTCTGGGTCCGGTCGGTGATGCCCTGGCCGCGCCGCCCGGCCGGCACTCTGACCGCGCTCGACCCGAAGCGGGTCGTGATCCAGCTCGCCCCGGGACTGATGTATCACTTCACGCTGCCGGTCTGCGTCGGGCGCGACGTCGTCGAGGGCGACCGCAAGCAGGTCCATGCGTTCGAGACCGAGCGCGAGTTCGAGCGCTGGTTCACCGCGGGCGCCGCCGAGTTCGGCGTCAAGCCGCTGATGTTGAGCGCGGCCCTCAAGATGATGCGCTTCAAGCACCGCGAGACCACCTACCGGATCGACTACGCGACGCTCGACGGCGCGCTCGAGGTCGCCGACCCCGAGCGGATGAAGCGCTGCCTGCTGTACGGCCTCGGCTCGCACCGCCGCGCCGGCCTGGGCATGATGCAGCTGTCGATCTGACGGCCCTGCGGAGCGCCCGCACCGGGCGCGCCGGAGATGCAACGGCCGGGCCCGGGCCGCGGTTGAATTCGAGGCGCCCTGCCCCGATCTAGACTACCGGACGAAATCCCGCTGGAGACGCTGCATGGTCGAGGTCGATCTATCCACGTTCGAGCGCGATGTGCTCGAAGCCTCGCGCGAAGTGCCGGTGCTGGTCGATTTCTGGGCCCCGTGGTGCGGTCCGTGCCGCGCGCTGGGGCCCCTGCTGGAGCGCCTCGAACAGGGTTACGCGGGGCGCTTCAAGCTGGTCAAGATCAACTCCGACGTCAATCAGGAGCTGGCCGCGCGCTTCCGCGTGCGCAGCATTCCGTACGTGATCGCGTTCGTCGACGGCGAGCCGGTCGACGGCTTCGTCGGCGCGCTCCCCGAGGGGCAGCTGCGCGCCTTCCTCGATCACGTGATTCCGGATCCGGCGCAGATGGAGCGGCGCAAGGCGCGCCAGCTCGTGGAGAGCGGGCAGTTCGAGGCCGCCGCCGCGGCCTTGCGCGCCTCGCTCGCGCTGGATCCTGCCAGCGCAGAGGCGCACATCGAGCTGGCCGAGCTGCTGCTCGAGCGGCTGCCCAGCGCCGTCGACGCCGCACGGCTCGAAGAGGCCGAGCGCGAGCTGGCCGCGGTCCACGCGGCGGGCCGCGACGACCCGCGCTGGCGCGCGCTCGACACAAGGCTGTCGAGCCTGCGCAACGCGGCGACCCTTCCCGCGCCGGAAGCGCTGCAGGCGCGCGTGACGGCCAATCCGGGCGACCTCGAGGCGCGGCTGGAGCTTGCGCAGCGGCACATCGCGCAGCGCCGCTTCGACGCCGCGCTCGACCAGCTGCTCGAAATCGTGGCCCGCGACCGCGGTTTCGGCGACGACGCCGGAAGACGCACGATGCTGTCGGTGTTCGAGCTCGCGGCCGATGAGCCGCAACTCGTGTCGACGTACCGGCGACGGCTGGCGGCGCTGATCAATCGCTGAGCGCGGCCGGTTGGCAAAGCTGGGAACCGCCCTCACCCCTACCCTCTCCCGCAAGCGGGAGAGGGGGAACTGCGCCGGCCGCTACGGAAGTTTCCTTCCGCGCAGACTCCTGGCCGCGGGTGTGGCGGCACTTGTCGGCGCGATCTTCGCGATTCGAGCCGTCGCGGGAGAGGCGGCGGCCCCGGCGCAGGCGGCAGACACCCTGCCGCCGATCGTTGCGGCGGCGCTGCGCGACGCGCATATCCCGCCCGCGTCGACCGCGTTCGTGGTTGCGCCGCTCGATGGCGGAGCGCTGCGCCTGGAGCTCAACAGCGCAGCGCCGATGTCGCCCGCCTCGACGATGAAGCTGGTGACGACGTACGCCGCGCTCGGCACGCTCGGCCCGGCATACCGCTGGCGGACCGAGGTCTTCGCCGCGCGCGAGGCGAAGGCCGGACGCCTCGACGGCGATCTCTTCCTGCGCGGCGGCGGCGATCCGAGCCTCGTCGCCGAGCGCTGGTGGCTGCTCGTGCACCGGCTGCGCGCGCTCGGCCTGCGCGAGATCCGCGGCGACCTCGTGCTCGACAAGTCGGCGTTCGAGCCGGAGGCGGAGGCGGCCGCGACCCTCGACGGCAACGAACTGCGCCCCTACAACGTCACGCCCGACGCGCTGCTGGTCAACTTCAAGACGCTGAGCCTGCAGTTCCTGCCGGACCCGCGCGCCGGCGTCGCGCGCATCGTCGCCACGCCGCCGCTCGCGGGCGTGCGGGTGCCGGCGAGCGTGCCGCTCGGCAGCGGTCCTTGCGGCGACTGGCACGCGCGCCTGCAGGCCGATTTCTCGGATCCGTGGTCGCCAAGGCTGCACGGCCGCTACGCGGCCGAATGCGGCGAGCAGACCTGGCACCTGAGCCTGCTCGGGCACGACGAGTACGTCGGCGCCGCGTTCCGCGCGCTATGGCAGGCCGAGGGCGGCGTGCTGACGGGCAGCGTGCGCGAGGGCCGCGTTCCCGCCGAGGCCCAGCCGCTGCTGACGCAGGAATCGCCGCCGCTTGCGGAAGTGATCCGCGACATCAACAAGTTCAGCAACAACGTGATGGCGCGCCAGCTGTTCCTGACGATCGGCGCCGAGTCGACGCGCCTGCCGGCCGCGCCTCAGCGCTCGGCCGATACCATTCGCGCATGGCTGGCGGCCGACGGCCTGCCTCTGCCCGAGCTGGTGCTGCAGAACGGGTCGGGGCTGTCGCGCGAGGAGCGCATCTCGGCGGCCGGTCTCGCGCAGGTGCTGTCGCACGCGTGGAACAGCGTGCACATGCCCGACTTCGTCGCCTCGCTGCCGCTCGCCGGGGTCGACGGCACGATGCAGCATCGATTCGGCGCCGCGGATTCGGCTTACGTCAAGACCGGACTGCTGGCCGACGTGCGGGCCGTCGCCGGGTACGTGTTCGCGGCCAGCGGCCGCCGTTACGTCGTGGTGGCGATCATCAACGACCGCAACGCCGCGGGCGGCCAGGCGGCGCACGACGAGCTGCTGCAGTGGGTCTGGCGCAACGGTTGAACGCGGCTGCGCCGGCGGCGCAGGCGCTGACGACGGCGGCCGCCGTCAGTGCGTCAGCGCGACGTCGATCGTCGCCGCCCAGCCGGGCGGCGAACCGGGTCCGCCGTCGGCCACGAGCACGCCTCGCAACGACTTGAAGTCGGGCCCCGGCGGCTCCGCCGCCGAGAGCTCCAGCGTGACCGTTCCGTCAGCCGCCGTCGACAGCGTCTGCGGGGCCGGCGCGTCGATCCAGCCGGGGTCGAGCGGGTAGAACTCCAGCCGCGAGGGCGCCCGGCCGCCAAGCCTGAAGCTCAGGCGGATCCGGGTCGCGTCGGCGCGCGCTAGCGCGTGGTCCAGGACCCGCGACTGCGGCACCAGGGCGCGAGCGGCGGCGATCGCGGGCTGCCAGCGGGTTGCCTGCAACGCGGCGGCCTCGCGCACCGGCAAGGCGAGCTTCAGATCCGCGCTGCCGGGAATGCAGACGTCGCGGCACATCAGCCACCTGACCTTGGCACCGATCTGCGCAGTCTCGCCCGGCCTCAGGCCGGCCGGCGCCGACAACTCGGCGAGCAGCATGACTTCGCCTTCGTAGCCGTAGTCCATCAGCGGGCCGACCGGGAGGCGATGCGGTACCGGCCAGGCGATCTCGCCGGCGGAGAATCCGGCCGGAAGCTGCCACTGCACGCGCGTGGGCAGCCCGGCGTCGCCGGGAACGATCCAGTAGGTGTGCCAGTGCGGCCGGTGATCGAACCGCAGTGCGACCGTTGTCTGGCCGCCGGGGGCGATGCCGTCCTGGCCGGCGACGAGCTCGACGGAGACCGGCGAATCCGACGGGACCTGTGCGGAGGCGGCCGAGGCGAGGCCGAGTGCCCATGCGCCGACGTGGATGGCCGGGACAAGCCCGGCCATGACGATGCGGCGGGCACGCCAAAGAGCGGACGTCATCCCCGGGTGCAGTCCGGGGGCCGGCTTACGGATGGCCGGGACAAGCCCGGCCATGACGATGCGGCGGGCACACCAGCGAGCGGACGTCATCCCCGGGCGCAGGCCGGGGGCCGGCTTACGGATGGCCGGGACAAGCCCGGCCATGACATGTGCTAGCAGCGGGCGCCGCATCCCGCCCTCATCCCAGCGTCGCGAACACGTCGCGCGCGGTGCGGACGATCTCGGCCACGACGGCCTCGTCGTGCTGCGACGACACGAAACCGGCCTCGTACGCCGACGGCGCCAGATAGACGCCGCGCTTGAGCATCGCGTGGAAGAACCGGTTGAACCGCGCCTTGTCGCTCGCCATCACGTCGGCATAGCTGCGCGGCACCGACGGCGCGAAGTACAGGCCGAACATCGAGCCCACGCTGTCTGCGCAGAAGGCCGCGCCGTGGTCGCGCGCGGCGGATGCCAGGCCATCGGTCAGCGCCCTGGTCTGCCGCGTGAGCCGCTCGTAGAAGCCGGGAGCCTGGATCAGCTCGAGCGTGGCGCGCCCGCAGGCGACCGCGACCGGGTTGCCCGACAGCGTCCCTGCCTGGTACACGGGCCCGAGCGGCGCGAGATGCCGCATCACGTCGCGCCGCGCGCCGAACGCGGCCAGCGGCATGCCGCCGCCGATCACCTTGCCGAGCACGGTGATGTCGGGCTCGATCCCGTACAGCGACTGCGCGCCGCCGAGCGCCACCCGAAAGCCGGTCATGACCTCGTCGAACACCAGCAGCGCGCCGTGCTGCGTGCACAGCCGGCGCATCGTCTGCAGGAACTCGGCGCTGCCGCGCACGAGGTTCATGTTGCCGGCAACCGCCTCGACAATCACGCAGGCGATCTGCGCGCCCGCGCGCGCGAACGCGTCCTCGAGCTGCTGGCAGTCGTTGTAGGCGAGCACCAGCGTGTGCTGCGTGATCTCGGGCGGGACCCCGGCCGAGCTCGGGTGGCCGAAGGTCAGCGCGCCGGAGCCGGCCTTGACCAGCAGCCCGTCGGCGTGCCCGTGATAGCAGCCCTCGAACTTGATGCACTTCGGGCGGCCGGTGGCCCCCCGCGCGAGCCGGATCGCGCTCATCGTCGCCTCGGTGCCGGAAGAGACCAGCCGCAGCTGCTCGATCGAGGGCAGCAGCCGCACGATCTGCTCGGCGAACTCGACTTCGGCCTCGGTCGGCGCGCCGAACGACAGGCCGTCGCGCGCCGCCGCGGCCACCGCCTCGAGGACCGACGGGTGCGCGTGCCCGAGGATCATCGGCCCCCAGGAGCCGACCAGATCGATGTAGCGAGTGCCCTCCGCGTCCCAGACGTACGGGCCCTGGGCGCGCGCGATGAACGGCGGCGTGCCGCCCACCGAGCCGAAGGCGCGCACCGGCGAGTTGACCCCGCCCGGGATGCACCGCTGCGCGCGCTCGAACAGCTGCTGGTTGCGTGGGTTTCCGGAACTCATCGCGACGTCGCCTCAGGCCGGATGTCAAGAATCGATGCCCAATTCATGGAAGCCCCATGGAAGTGATGCCGGATCGGTCGAACGGCTGCGGTTTCCACCTAGCCCGGGCTGGGCGTAAAGCGTTGAAACGAGGCCTAAATCAGCCTCTTTTGTGGGTACAAGCTATGATCCGCCCCTCTGTATGTTATTCGATGTTGCACGCACCCTCCCTCTGACCGACCCGGTTCCCGGCCGACCCATGACGACCTCCGTAACCACGCGTACCTGGATGTGCCTCATCTGCGGATGGATCTACGACGAAGCGGCCGGCGTGCCGGAAGACGGCATCGCCCCCGGAACGCGCTGGGAGGACGTTCCGCCGAACTGGACGTGTCCGGAGTGCGGAGCGCGCAAGGAAGATTTCGAAATGATCGAGATCTGACGTGACCGCGTGAGGTCTCTAGCGTATAGCGTTAGTGTGTGATTACAATCAATAGAAGACAAGCCGAATACAGATCTTGTACGGGAGCTTGCGCCAAACGCGGGCAGCCCGGGTCCTGTTCGACCCGGTCCAGGTCAGGGTCTGGAGGTTAGCCATGTCGGCGCAAAACTTCGGCGATATTCGCGGCAAGAAGGTGATGGTGATCGACGATTCGAACACGATCCGTCGCAGCGCGGAAATCTTCCTCGCGCAGGCGGGGTGCCAGGTGATCCTGGCGCAGGACGGGTTCGAAGCGCTCGCCAAGATCCACGATCATCAGCCCAACATCATCTTCTGCGACATTCTCATGCCGCGCCTCGACGGCTACCAGACCTGCGCGCTGATCAAGCGCAGTCCCCGTTTCAATCGCACGCCGGTCGTGATGCTGTCGTCCAAGGACGGCCTGTTCGACCGCGCGCGCGGGCGCATGGTCGGGTCGAGTGAGTATTTGACCAAGCCGTTCACCAAAGATAGTCTCCTGACGGCTGTTCGCCAGTACTCGCTCAACTAAGGGTTTGGAGCGGGCCGACCCCGGCCGCTTCAATGGAATTGTCGGAATGTCGGAGAGATCGCGCATGCCGATCAAGAAGATCCTGGTCGTCGACGATTCGCCGACCGAGCGCTATTTCCTCAACGAGATGCTGATCAAGCACGGCTTCCTGGTCTCGACCGCGGAGAACGCGGAAGAAGCGATGATCAAGCTGCAAACGCAGCTGCCGGACCTGATCCTGATGGACATCGTGATGCCTGGCCTGAACGGCTTCCAGTTCACGCGCCAGCTGTCCAAGGACCCCGTGACGCAGAACATCCCGGTGATCATGTGCACCAGCAAGAGCCAGCAGACCGACCGGATCTGGGGGTTGCGGCAGGGCGCGCGCGACTACCTGACCAAACCGATCAGGGCCGAGGATCTGCTGGAAAAGATCGCGGCCCTGGGCTGAGCTGGATGGCACCCCCCCTCTTATCCTTTCATCATTGACTGGGGCAGCGGGAGGAGTAGTCCAGCAATGCCACACCGAAATCCAGGCCGCCTGCGCGAGTTCTCGACGCAGCTGGCGGCAAGGCTCAAGGCGGCGCCGAACCTGCCGGCGGAGCCCGCGCGGCTGGCCGTGCGCCTCGGCGACACCGGCTTCCTGCTCGACATGAGCGAAGCGGGCGAGATCGTCGCCGCGCCGGAGGTCACTCCCGTGCCCTGGACCAAGCCCTGGTTCCATGGCATGGCCAACGTGCGCGGCCGCCTGATGGGCGTGTTCGACCTGCTGGAGCTGTCGGGGCGGGCGCCGCTGCTTCCCGAGCAGGCGCTGCAGATGGTGGTCTTCAACGACAAGCTGAAGATCAACGCGGGCTTCCTGATCACGCGGGCGTTCGGGCTTCGCAACCTGAAGGATCTCGAACCGCTCGGGGCGGCCGCGGGCGGCGGCACGCGTGCCTGGGAGACCCGTCGCTATCGCGACCTGGACGGGTCGTCACTGATCGAACTCGATCTGCACGGGCTGGTCGCGCTCGAGGAATTCGCGACCATCGGCGCCTAGAAAAGGCGCGCGCAGCGGAAAGGGGCGCCACGGCAGTCCCGATCCGCCAAGACGAACAGATCAAAACTGGGTAGGTGGAAACATGGCACTCGACCTTGGCATCTCGAAGGGCAAGGGGGCGGCGAAGCGGTCGAAGGGACCGGCGACGGTCAATTCGACGTTCGGTCCCACGTTGATGGAGCCCGTGGAGCTCGAACAGGGCGTCGCGCCGGCCGCGCCGCGCACGCGACGGATCGAGCGCCCGACCGGCGGCTTCGCGACGCACCTGTACGAGCGCTGGCTGGCAGCGCCGCTGCCGGTGATCGGGAGCCGCCCGATCCAGCAGCAGGTGCAGGTGCTGGCGACCATGGTGCTGGTGTTCTTCCTGTTCACGGTGATCGTGGTCGCGTTCGACGCCCGGACCGCGAGCTCCGGCGCCAAGCAGATCGCGATCGTGGGCGAGATGCTGATGCACACGCAGCGGCTGGCGAAGGCGGCGCCGAACGCGGTGCAGGGCGTGTCGAGCGCCTTCGACGAGCTGGTGGACAGCCGCGACCAGATCGACCTGGACCTCGACGCGCTGATCAACGGCGACTCGGCGCGCGGCCTCTCGGCGTCGAGCCTCGAGATCCAGGACCCGCTGCACAAGCTGCAGGACCGCTGGAAGTCGACCGAGGCCGCGGCGTCGGTCATCATCGCGCAGCGCAAGACGCTGAGCGCGTTCGGCGACATCGTGCGCAAGATCAACGATGCCACGCCGCGGCTGCTCGAGCTCACCGAGGGAATCGCCGCCGACAAGCTGCGCCAGGGAGCGCCCGGGCGCGAGATCGCCGCCGCCGGTCAGCTGGTGACCCTGACCCAGCGCATCGGCAAGAGCGCCAATTCGATGATCATCGGCGACCGCGGCAACGCCGAGGTCGCGCTGATCCTGGGACGCGACGTCAATGCCTTCCGCGACCTCGCCCAGGCGCTGCTCTCGGGCAGCGAGGCGCAGCGCCTCGGGGCGACGACCGAAGCCGACACGCGCGCCAGGCTGCAGGAGCTGCTGAAGATCTACAAGGAGTTCCAGACGTCGATCGGCGACGCGCTGGCCACGCTGCAGAACGTGGTCGAGGCGAAGAACGCCGAGCGCGCGATCGTCTCCGACTCCGAGCCGCTGCGCCGGATGGTGTCCGACGTGGGCGCGCTGTTCACCGCCGAGCAGCGCGGGCGGGCGCTCGACTTCTGGCTGATGGCGCTGTTCGCGATCGGCGCCCTGGCGGCCGCGCTCGGCGTCGCCAAGGTGCTGCTCGAGGACTCGCGCGGCCGCGCCGCGGAAGCCGAGCAGGGCCGCAGCGAAGCGCAGCGGCTCGAGGACCAGGCCAAGCGGCGCAACGAGCAGAACCAGGCCGCCATCTTGCGCCTGATGAACGAGCTGCAGGAGGTCGCCGACGGCAACCTCACCGTGCAGGCGACCGTGACCGAGGACATCACGGGCGCGATCGCCGACTCGGTGAATTACACGGTCGAGGAGCTGCGAGGGCTGGTGGGCCGCATCAACAGCACGGCCGAGCAGGTCAACACGGCGTCGAGCCAGGCGCGCGACATCGCGACCCGGCTGCTGACCGCGTCCGAGGCGCAGAGCCGCGAGATCCGGGGCACCGGCGAGAAAGTGCTGCAGATGGCGACCCAGATCAACGAGGTCTCCAACAGCGCGGGCGAGTCGGCCAAGGTGGCGCGCGCGTCGCTCGAGGCCGCCGAACGGGGCCAGCGCGCGGTGTACAACCAGATCGCCGGCATGAACGAGATCCGCGAGCAGATCCAGGAGACTTCCAAGCGCATCAAGCGCCTGGGCGAATCGTCGCAGGAGATCGGCGAGATCGTGGAGCTGATCACCGACATCACGGAACAGACCAACGTGCTGGCCCTGAACGCTGCGATCCAGGCCGCGTCGGCCGGCGAGGCGGGGCGCGGGTTCTCGGTGGTGGCCGAGGAAGTGCAGCGGCTGGCCGACCGCTCGGCCGAAGCCGCGAAGCAGATCGGCGCGCTGGTGCGGACGATTCAGACCGACACCCAGGACGCGGTCGGAGCCATGGAGAAGAGCACGCAGGGCGTGGTCGAGGGAACGAAGCTCTCCGACGCCGCCGGCACCGCGCTGGCGGACATCGGGCGCGTCTCGCGCCAGCTCGCCGAGCTGATCGAGCGCATCGCGTCGAACACTTCCGAGCAGGCCGAATCGGCGGGCGGTGTCGCGCTGTCGATCGAGCGCATCCTGTCGGTGACCGAGCAGACCTCGCAGGGCACGCGCCAGGCGGCGCAGTCGATCGGCCAGCTCGCGACGCTGGCGCGCGAGCTCAAGGCCTCGGTCGCGCGGTTCCGGGTGGCCTAGGAACGGACCGATGACCGAATCACACGATCCGAACCAGCTGGTCGGCGCGGCGCAGGACATCGCGCCGCTGGCGTGGGTGATCGACGAGATAAGGACGTCGCTCACCGAAGCCACATCCTCGGTCAAGACCTTCCTCGGCAACAAGCAGGATCTCGACAGCCTGCGCTCCGCGCGCAACCACGTCCACCAGACCAACGGCGCGCTGCAGCTGCTGGATCTGCGCGGGGTCGCCCTGCTCACCGACGCGGTGGAGCAGTTGCTGCGGCGCTGGGAATCGGAACCCCGGGAGTGCCTGCCGGCCGCGGTGCGCGCGGTCGAATCGTCGCTGTCGGCGGTGCGCGCCTACCTCGAGGGGCTGCTGTCCGGACGCCCGAACCAGCCGATCCGCCTGTATCCGTACTACCGCGAGATCCTGATCCTGAACCGGGCCGCCCGCGTGCACCCGGCCGACCTCGTCTACCCCGACCTCAGCCGCAGGCCCGCTTTCCATCAGATCGAGGCCCGCCAGCTCACGTCGGACCAGCTGCGCATCCGGCGCGTCCTGTACGAGCAGGGCCTGCTTGGCTTCCTGCGCAATGCCGAGGACCCGCGGGCGCGGCGCCAGATCCGCGACGCGCTCGCCGAGCTGGAGCACATGCCGCAGCGCGGGCTGGCGCGCAGCTTCTGGTGGGTGATCCACGGGCTGCTCGACGCCCTCGATGCGGGCCAGGTCCCGGTGGATGTCGACCTCAAGCGCCTGCTGGCGCGCCTGAACCTGCAGCTGCGGCGGCTGATCGACGGCGGCACTCTGGTGGCAGAGCGCCTGATGGTCGATGCGCTCTACTACGTCGGGCGCGCCGGCGAGAAGGTCGCGCGCGTCGGCGAGATCAAGCGCCTGTACGGCCTCGAAGCCCTGATCCCGCCGGATTTCGAGCGCGCGACGCTGACCGCGGTCGACGTCGAGGCGCTGCGCTCGCTGAAGGAGGCGCTGGCGCAGGCGAAGCTGTTGTGGGGCCACGTGGTGGCCAGCAGCCACCCCGACCCGGCGCGCTTCCACCAGGAGATCGACTCCGCGCACACCGCGGCGCTGCGGCTTGGCGCCGGCGCCCTGGCGCAGGTGCTCGAACGCGTGGGCTCGGTTTCGGCGGGCTTCGCCGGCAAGGGCGCCGCGGTCCGCGAAGGCCTCGGCCTCGAAATCGCCTCCGCGCTGCTGTTCGCCGAGATCGGCTGCGACGAGCTGCCGCAGCTCGACCCCGAATACGAGGACCGCGCGAAGGCGGTCGCGGAACGGATCGACCGCGCCGCCAAGGGGCTGGTCCTGCCCGAGGGCGTGCCCTGGATGACCGATCTCGCGCGGCGCGCCCAGGACCGGCTGTCGATGGGCACGGTCGTGGCCGAGACCCAGACCACGCTGCGCGAGATCGAGCAGCGGCTGGACCGCTTCTTCCGCAACCCCGCGCAGCGCCACGAGCTGGCCACCGTGGGGCCGATGTTCGACCAGGTCTGCGGCGTGCTGTCGATCCTCGGCTACGACGACCCGGTCACCGCGCTGCGCAACGTGCAGCGGTCGGTCACGCTGTTCGTCGACCCCGCGACGCCGGCGCACCCGGAGGAGTTCGCGCGCATCGCGCAGAACCTGGGCGCGATCGGCTTCTTCGTCGAGACGCTGGCGCAGGACGCCGAGCGGCCGCGCGGGATGTTCCGGTACGACCCGGTCAGCGGGGTGTTCACCGCCGACCTCGCGCTGGCGCCGGCGGCCGCCGGGGGCGCCGAGGCGGAGGCGACGCCCGCGCGCGCGGCCGCGGACAGGCACCAGCGCCACGAGAACCTCGAGCTGTCGACGCAGAAGCACCTGGAGGTCGCGTACGAGCAGGCGCAGCGGCTGGCCGCGGAGCCGGGCGACTTCGAAGCGCTGCACGAGCTCGCGGCGACACTGGACCAGTTGAGCAACGACGCCGACCTGCTCGACGATGCGGCGCTGAAGACCAAGGTCACGGTGTCGGCGCGCCTGCTCGCGAGCGTCAAGCAGCATGCGGACCGCGACGCGGCGGCCGAGCTGCTGGAGCGGCTTGCGCCGGTGAGCGCGCCGGCGCCCGCGCCGACCGCGCCGATGCCGGCAACGCAGGCCGCGGCGGCGAGCGAGCTGCGCGAGATCTTCGTCGAAGAGGCCAACGAGGTGCTCGACTCGATCGGGCACCAGCTCGCGCGGCTGCGCGCGGCGCGCGACGACTCCGCGGCGCTGACAATGGCGCGGCGCGCGTTCCATACGCTGAAGGGCTCGGGCCGCATGGTGGGGCTGAAGCCTTTCGGCGACACGGCGTGGGCGGTCGAGCAGTGCTTCAACCTGCTGCTGGCGCAGGAACGGCCGGCCAGCGAGGACCTGCTCGAGCTGGCCGCGTATACGGCGCAGCAGATGCGCGGCTGGATCGAGCACCTGCGCGACGACCCGTCGGCGCAGATCGACATCGGCCCGCTGGTGCACGCGGCGCAGGTGGTGCGCGAGGGCGGCGCATTCTCGCTCGAGGCGGACGCAGCGCACGCGCGACCTCCGAGCGCAAGGCCGGCCCGCCCAAACCCTGACGGCGGCCCGGACCTAGCCTCGTCCCGGCCGCCGGCGTCAGTTCCCTCGTGGGCAGAAACGGAGCCCGCTGAAAGCGGGCCGGAAGGCGCGCTCGAGGCTGCGCCGGCGGAGCCTGCCGCCGATACGTTCGCTGACGAAAGCGCCGCTCACGCCGAGTCCGTTGCCGACAGCGCCGCCGACACCGCCGCCGACACCGCCGCCGGCGTCGACGCCGGCGCCGCGCCGGCCGTGCCCGTCAAGCGGCCGGAGGAAGCCGAACCGGAACCGCAGTTCAGCGCGATCGGCCCGGCGCTCAACGTCTTCCCGCTGGACGTGGAGCGGGCCGCGCGCCGCGCGGACGTCGACGAGGCTGAGGCGCCCGTCGAGCCGGCGGCCGTGCTCGAGTTCACGGCCGAGAGCGCGAACGACTCCGAAACCGGCGCGCTGATCGCCTCCGCCGTCCCGGCCGACGACGAGAACCGCCAGATCGGCCCGATCCAGATCAGCCACGGCCTGTACTCGGTATTCCTGAACGAATCCGACGAGTGCATCCGCGCGCTCGCGCAGGACATCGGCGAGTGGCGCTACGAGCCCGGCCACCCCGTGCACGCCGACACGGTAAGGCGCGCACACACGCTGGCCGGGATCGCGGCGACGGTGGGCCTCACGCCCGTGTCGTCGATCGCAGATCCGCTCGACGACCTTCTGCACGAGTTGAGCGCGACCGGCGGCGCGGTTCACCTGTCGCCGGCGCAATTCGATGTGCTCGACCAGGTGATCGAACGGGTGCGCGGCATGCTGCACCAGTTCGCCGCCGGGGTATATCCGGAAGATTCGCCGCTGGAATCCGACGCCGTGCGGGATCTGCTCAGCGTCGTGCGCGCGGCGGCCGAGCACAGGACCGGCGGCGTCGAGGCGGGTTTCGACGAGCACCGGTCCGACGAGACCCCGACCGATTTCACGCCGCATCCGACCGAGTTTGCAGCTCCCGGTCCAGCCGACACCGTCCACGCGGAGGAGCATCCCGCTCCCGCGCCTGCGGAGCCGCCGGTGCCCACGACCGTTGCGCAGCCCGCATGGGGCGCGCATCCGCCTGGGGCCGACCTGCGCCTGAGCGGATTGCGTGACGAGCTCGATCCCGATCTGCTTCAGGTATTCGTGACCGAAGCGCACGACCTGCTGCCGGCGATCGGCAGCGGGTTGCGCGCGCTTGCCGCGAACCCGAACCAGCGCGAAGTCGCGCGCGAGCTGATGCGCCATCTGCACACGGTCAAGGGCAGCGCCCGGATGGCCGGCGCGATGCGCCTGGGCGAACTCGTGCACGACATGGAGACCCGGATCGAGTCGGCGATGCAGCTGGTCAGCGTGCCGGCCATCATCGTCGAGGACCTGCAGGGCCAGCACGACCACGCGCTGGTGCTGTTCGACCGGCTGCAGACCGCAGGCGCTCCCGCTTCGGGCGGTCCGGCGGAGGCCGCCCCGCAGCTTGTCGGAGACGGCGCCCCGCCCTCGCCCACCGAGGCGGTCGAGAGCGCCGCGATGCCGCCCGGCGAGGCCGTCGAGGCCGAGGTCGGCGCCGAGCGCATGGGCGCGGGCGCGGCCCCGGCCGCGACGCCGTTCATCCGCGTACGGGCGGACGTGCTCGACAAGCTGGTCGACCACGCCGGCGAGGTCTCGATCGCCCGCTCGAAGCTCGAATCGGAGGTTGGAACGCTTCGCGGCTCGCTGACAGACCTGACCGAGAACATCGCGCGCCTGCGCACGCAGCTGCGCGAGGTCGAGATCCAGGCCGACGCGCAGATCCAGGCCCGATCGGATCAGCTCGCGAAGCAGTCGGCCGCCTTCGACCCGCTCGAGTTCGACCGCTATTCGCGGCTGCAGGAGCTCACCCGCCTGCTGGCCGAATCGGTCGAGGACGTCGCGCTGGTCCAGAGCAACATGCTCAAGGGGCTGCAGACCGCCGACAACGACCTGGGCTCGCAGTCCAGGCTCACGCGCGAGCTGCAGCAGCAGCTGATGCGGGTGAGGCTGGTGCCGTTTTCGAACGTCTCCGAGCGCCTGTACCGCGTCGCGCGGCAGACCGCGAAGGAGCTCGACAAGCGCGCCCAGCTCGACATCCGCGGCGCGTCGACCGAGATCGACCGCGGCGTGCTCGAGCGCATGAGCGGGCCGTTCGAGCACCTGGTGCGCAACGCGATCGTGCACGGCGTCGAATCGCCGGCGCAACGGCTCGCGCGCAACAAGCCGGAGACCGGCGAGCTGCGAATCGACGTGCGCCAGGAAGGCAACGAGATCGTCGTCGTGTTCGCCGACGACGGCGCGGGCCTGGACCTGGACCGCATCCGCGAGCGCGCCGTCGCGCTCGGCATGGTCGGCGACAGCCAGAGGCTCACGGAGCGCGATCTCGTGGACCTGATCTTCGCCCCCGGCTTCTCGACCGCGGAAGAGGTGACCGAGCTTGCCGGGCGCGGCGTCGGGATGGACGTCGTGCGCGCCGAGTTGAACTCGTTCGGCGGCCGCATCGCGGTCTCCAGCGAATCCGGCCGCGGCACCCGCTTCACGCTGTACCTGCCGCTGACCCTGGCCATCACGCAGGTCGTGCTCGCGAGCGTCGGCACGCGCCACTATGCGCTGCCCGCGGCGATGGTCGAGCTCGTGCGGCGGATCAAGACGACCGATCTCGATACCGCGCTGCGCGAGGGGACGGTCAACTTCGGCTCCCTCGGCGACGTCGTCTTGCGGCCGCTCGCGCAGCTGCTCGGGGCCGAGGCGACGATCCGGCACGGGCACCATCACGCTCCGCTGGTGCTGCTGCGGTCGGGCGAAGACCGCCTTGCGATCGCGGTCGACCACCTGTCGACGAACCAGGAAGTCGTGGTCAAGAACGTCGGACCGCAGGTCGCCCGCCTGCCGGGCATCCTCGGCGCCACCGTGCTCGGCAACGGCGAGATCGTGCTGATCATCAACCCGATCCAGCTGATCGGCCGCGCCCCCGAGCCGGCCGCGTTCGAGCTCGCGCCGGCACACGAGGAAATCCGGATCGAGGCGATCCCGGCGGTGGAGGCGGGCGCGACGATCATGGTCGTCGACGATTCGCTTACGGTGCGGCGCGTGACCCAGCGCCTGCTCGAGCGCAACGGCTACATCGTGACGCTCGCCAAGGACGGCGTCGACGCGCTGCGCCAGATGCAGGACGGGTTGCCCGACGTGATGCTGGTCGACATCGAGATGCCGCGCATGGACGGCTACGACCTGACGCGCAACGTGCGCGCCAACGCGGCGTCGCGGGACATCCCGATCATCATGATCACGTCGCGCACCGCCGAGAAGCACCGCAGCGTGGCACTGCAGCTCGGCGTCAACGAGTACCTCGGCAAGCCGTACAACGAGGAGGAGTTGCTGCGCCACATCCGCCGCTACCTCCAGGCGCGCGAACAGGCCCGAGCCGTGGCGGTTTGAGCCCGCTCAAGTCCCCCTCTCCCGCCAGTACCAGACACCCTCTCAGTCCGACGCCGGCGGCGCCGACACCGGCGCTCGGATTAGCACTGTCGAGAGCGAGAAGAGGATCAGGACGAGCGCAGCGTAGTCCTGCCAACCCGGGCGCTCGCCGAGCAGCCACATGCTCGAGAACACCCCGAGCACCGGGATCATCATCACCGACAGCCCGCTCGCAGCCGGCGGCAGCCGCCGCGCCAGCATCGACCAGACGACGTGGCAGAACGCGATCGCGAGCACCATGTTGTAGACGATCGACCCCCACTCGAGCGGCCCCGGCATGCGCCACAGGCGGGATTCGAACAGGATCGACCCGACCGTCATCGCGGCCAGGGTCAGCGCCAGCATCCAGAACGTCAGGGCCAGCGTCGGCATCGACCGCAGATCACGCCGGATCAAGTTCGTTCCATAGCCCCACGCCGCCGCGGCGAAAAGCATCAGCAGGGTGCCCAGCGGCCGGCCAGCGAGCGAGGCGAACTCCGACGAAAGCAGCAGCAACGTCCCGGACAAAGCGGCGGCCAGACCCCACCAATGGCGCGGCTGCGTCTTCACGTCGAAGAACAGGACTCCGAAGAGCACGGCCCAAACCGGCATCGTGTAGCCGAGAATCGCGCTGCGACCCGCCGGCAGCAGCTTGATCGCGAAGACCGCGGCGAAGTGCCAGATCATCGTGTTCGGAATCGACATCCGAATCAGGTCGGGCCAGCCGCCCTCCGGAACGGCAAGCGCTATTCCCGCAACGCGCGCGTAGATCCAAAGAACGACGAGGCCACCGCCGATACACATGGCGCGGAAGAAAAGCGGCGGCAGGTTTTGCACGCCGAACTTCATG
>CAZEIW010000101.1:0-13489 GCA_964512305.1 uncultured Burkholderiaceae bacterium
GGCTTCGCGCACCCAGTAAAGCGGCGCCTCCCAGCGTTCCCGCTGCACGATGTCCCAGCCGTCGGCCAGCCAGAATTCGGGCCGCCGGTAGCCGCCGTCGTCGATGAAGCGCAGGTAATCGCCGTTGGCGACCGGCTGCAGCGCGAGCTCGAACGGCTCGAGCCACACGGCGTGCCGCGGGCGCTCGTTGTCGTAGGAAAAGCTCGCGCCATCGTGCCCGACCGACGCGCGCCCGGGCTCGAAAGCGGCGAAGCCCTGCCGCGGATGCACGCTGCGCGGTGCCCGGCCCCGCTCCCGGTACGCGGGGCGCAGCGGATTGCGCCAGAAGTGGTGCTTCAGGTCGGTGAGAATCAGCTCCTGGTGCTGCTGCTCGTGCTGCAGCCCGAGCTCGAGGCGATCCAGCCAGCGGGTTGGCAGCGCCCGTGAGGACAGCAGCTCGCCGACACGATCGTCCACCGCGCGACGGTACGCGATCACCTCCTCGAGCCCCGGCCGCGACAGCATGCCGCGTTCCGGGCGCGGGTGCGGCGAACCGACGCCGAGGTAGTACGAGTTGAACAGCGCCCTGAATTCGGGCCGGAACGGCCTGAACGCCTGCCCGAGCTCGGCGGCGAGCGGCTCCAGCAGCAGCGTCTCGAAGAACCAGGTGACGTGCGCCAGATGCCATTTGACCGGGCTGGCGTCGGGCATCGACTGCACCATGCAGTCCTCGGCGCTCAGCCCCGCCGCGAGATCGAGCGTCTGGCGCCGGATCGTGCCGTAGGCGCCGAGCAGCGACCGCTGCCGCGCCGTTTCGGATCCGCTGGGCATCTCGCCTAGGTGTGCGCGAGAAAGACGCCGAACCAGGCGTCGTCGTCGGTCCAAACCTTCTGGCGCCCGAAGCCGGCGTCCGACAGCATCCGGGCGAACCCGTCGATCGTGTATTTGTGCGAGTACTCGGTCAGGATGGTCTCGCCCGTCTCGAAGCGGCGCGTGTCGGCCCCGAGGCGGACCGACTGGCTGTGGTTCGCAACCAGGTGCATCTCGATGCGGCTGCCCACCGGATCGAAGAACGCTCGATGCGCGAAGCCGGCGGGGTCGAAATCGGCGCCGAGCAGGCCGTTCACGACTCTCAGGATGTTGCGATTGAAGGCCGCGGTCACGCCCAGCGCGTCGTCATACGCGGCTTCGAGCACGCTCGTATCCTTGACCAGATCCACCCCGATCAGCAGGGAGCCTTCGCCGCCGAGATGCTCGCGGATCGAACGCAGCAGCACCAGCGCCCCTTCGGTGGTGAAATTTCCGAGCGAGGAGCCCGGGTAGAAGAATACAGGCGGCTGCCCGGGGCGCTCGCCGATCGTGTCCATGAGGTCGACGCCGGCGGAAAAGTCGGTCGCGACGCCGATGCACTCGACACCTGGAAAGCGAGGCGCGACGCCGGCCAGGGCCTGCTCGAGCCACTCGGCGGCGATGTCGACGCCGATGAATCGGCTTGCGCCCACCGCGTGCAGCCAGGGTTCGGATTTCGCGCAGTTGCCGCACCCCAGGTCGACCCATTGCGGCTGTTGCGGCAACTCGCGCCGGATCGCTTCGCGATGGCGCTCGAAAATGCGCGCCTCGGTGCGCGTCAGGTAGTACTCGGGAAGCCCGCAGATCGCCTCGAACAACGCACAGCCGACCGCGTCGTAGAAATGCTTGGCTTCGATGCGGGCCGGTCGCTCCAGCAGTCCGGCGCGACACGCCTCGCGCTCGGCGGCGAGGTCGGCGGCGAACCGCCTGGCAATACGGAACGGCTGTGCGGCCGCCGGCGACGGCGGCGCGCCCGGGGCCGAGAGCTCGGCGGCGTCGTCCTGCCGCCGCGTCCGGGCCGGTAGCGGATTGGCACAGCGCGGGCGGAGCGGAACTGCGGTCAAAGCCATGGGGTTGCCCTTCCTGGTTGCGCCAACGCCGGGCCGGAATGCCGGCTGGCGACTGATCGGTCGGGGCATTGCGATCGCGGCAGCTCGTGGCGGCAGCTTATCCCGCCTCCGGCTCGCCGAGGTCAATCACCCCAGTTTTCGGATGGTCGTGCGGGCCGCAGGAAACTTACAGGCGCGCGGATAGCGCTCCACCGCGACCCTGGGTCCCGCCAACGTCGGACCGCTGCATGGTCGCAAAAGTTCGTCGCCGGCCGCAAACGGGTTCCGCCACGCGCCCTACCGTCATCCTGTGACTTCGCGAGCAAGGGCGGGAGCGCGACCGTGCGGGGTGTTGCCGAGGCGGCGCAGCTGCCAGCGCTCGTAGAGAACCGGAATCACGATCAGCGACAGCAACGGAGCCGTCAGCATGCCGCCGACGAGCGGCGCCGCAATCCTTTTCATGACGTCGGCGCCCAGGCCATCGCCGAGCATCACGGGCAGCAGCCCGCCGACGATCACGGCCACCGTCATGCTCTTCGGCCGCACGCGCGACAGCGCACCGCGGATGATCGCGCGCCGCAACGCGCCGGCTCCTGCAAGGGCGCGCGAGGCTGCCAGCGCCTGGTCCAGGTACAGCAGCATCACGATGCCGAATTCGGCGGCGACGCCGGCGAGCGAGATGAAGCCCACGGCGACCGCGACCGAAAGCCGGTAGTCGAGCGCATAGACGAGCCAGACCCCTCCGACCAGCGCGAACGGGAGGCACAGCAGCACGAGAGCGACGCGCATCGCGCTGCGAAAGTGCAGGAACAGCAGTCCGGCGGCCAGCAGGATCGTCAGCGGGACCAGCCACCGCAGCCGTTCGCGCGCGTGTTCCATCTGGAGATACTGTCCGGACCACGACACCGTATACCCCTCGGGCAGCTCGAGCCCGGCGAGTGCGCTCTGGCCGGCGGCCACGTATCCGCCGAGGTCGCGGGTGTCGAGGTCGAGATAGACGTAGGCGACGAGCTGCGCGTTCTCGCTCTTGATCTCCGTCGCGCCATCGGCGATCGTCACGCGCGCGACATCGCCCAGCCTGACCGCCGCCCCCGAGGCGGTGATCATGGGGATGTCGGCCAGCGCCTGCGGCGAATCGCGCCACGCGCGCGGATAGCGCAGGTTGACCGCGTAGCGTTCGCGCCCGCTGATCACGCTGGCGATGTCCTCGCCGCCGACCGCGCCCTGCACCAGGCGCTGCACGTCGGCCATCGACACCCCGTAACGCCCGGCCTGGCGCCGGTCCAGGTCGATATCCAGGTAGCGCCCGCCACCGATGCGATCCGCATAGGCGCCGCGCGTCCCCGGCACGCGCTTGAGGACCGCTTCGACCTGCCCGGCGAGCGCCGCGACTCCGGAGAGCTCGGGACCCGTGATCTTGAGCCCCAGCGGCGTGCGGATGCCGGTCGCGAGCATGTCGATCCGGGTGCGGATCGGGTAGCCCCAGCCGTTGGTCAATCCGGGCAGCTGCACCTGCCGGTCGAGCTTCTGCAGCAGCGCATCGACGCTCTCGCCGGCCGGCCACTGGTCGCGCGGCTTGAGCCTGATCACGGTCTCGAACATCGACAGCGGCGCCGGATCGGTCGCGCTGTCCGCCCGGCCGGCCTTGCCGAAAACGCCGTCGACCTCGGGCAGCTGACGGATCAGCCGGTCGGTGACCTGCAGCAGGTGCCCTGCTTCGTCGATCGAGATCGAAGGCGGTGCCGCAGGCATGTACAGCACCGCATCCTCGTACAGCGGCGGCATGAATTCGCTGCCCAGGCGCGCCAGCGGCCATGCCGCGCTCGCGAACAGCAGACCGGCCAGCGCCAGCGTCGCCCAAGGGCGTTTGAGCGCGAGCAGCAGCGCGCGCCGGTAGGCGCGGCGCAGCCCGCGGTTGAGCGGATTGCCGTGCTCGCGCACGACGCGCCCGCGGATCACGTAGCCCATCAGCACCGGCGTGACGGTCACCGCCAGGATCGCCGCGGCGGCCATCGCATAGGTCTTCGTGTAAGCGAGCGGCGCGAACAACCGGCCCTCCTGGCCGTTCAGCGCGAAGACAGGCAGGAACGAGATCGTGATCACCAGCAGGGAGAAGAACAGCGCCGGTCCGACCTCGACCGCGCTGCGGCGCGCGATCGCCCAGCGGTCCTGCGGCGCCTCGCTGCGCTCCAGGTGCTTGTGCATCGTCTCGACCATCACGATCGCGGCGTCGACCATCGCGCCGATCGCGATCGCGATGCCTCCGAGCGACATCAGGTTGGCGCTGGTGCCCTGCGCGCTCAACACCGCCAGCGCGGCCAGGATCCCGAGCGGCAGGGTCACCATCACCACCAGCGCCGAGCGCAGGTGCAGCAGGAACAGCGCGCACACGAGCGCGACGGCGATCGATTCCTCGATCAGCTTGCGCGTCAGGGTTCCGACCGCGCCGCGGATCAGGCCCGAGCGATCGTAGGTCACCTGCAGCTCCACGCCGGGCGGAAGGCTGCGCTGCAGCGACTGCAGCTTCTGCTTGACCCGCTGCGTCAGGGCCAGCGCGTTTTCTCCCTGGCGCATCACGACGATCCCCCCCGGCACGTCGCCGCGCCCGTCGAGATCGGTCACGCCGCGCCGCGGCTCGCCGCCGATCTGCACGCGGGCCACGTCAGACAGGCGCAGCGGCGGATTGCCCGTCTCCGGGCCGAGGGCGATCTGGCGGAAGTCTTCGAGCGTGCGCAGGTATCCCGGCGCGCGCACCATGTACTCGGCGCCACCCATCTCGAGCGCGGAGCCGCCGGCCGACAGATTGCTGTCGCGCACGGCCTGCGCGATCCTGTCCGGCGTCAGGTGGTAGCCGGCCAGCCGCGCCGGGTCGACCTCGATCTGGAACTGGCGGGAGCTGCCGCCGACACTGGCAACCTCGGCCACGCCGGGCACGCTTTGCAGTTCGAGCTTGACGAAGAAGTCCTGCAGCGCGCGCAGGCGGTCGGCGTCGTAGCGGTGCTGGCGGTCGACCAGCGCGTACTCGAACACCCACCCTACCCCCGAGGCGTCGGGCCCCAGTTGCGGCGCCACCCCCGCCGGCAGCCGCGGGCCTGCCTCGGCCAGGTATTCGAGCACGCGCGAGCGCGCCCAGTACGGATCGGTGCCGTCGCCGAAGATCACGTACAGGTACGACTCGCCGAACATCGAGACACCGCGCACCGCGCTGATGGCCGGTGCGGCCAGCAGCGCGGAGGCAAGCGGGTACGTGACCTGGTCCTCGACGTTCTGCGGCGGCTGCCCCGGATACGCGGTGCGGACGATGACCTGGACTTCCGACAGGTCGGGGATCGCGTCGAGCGGCAGCCGTTGCAGCCACTGCACGCCGGCAAGCGCCAGCGCCGCCGCCGCCAGCATCACGAGTACGCGATGCCGCAGCGACCAGTCGATCACTCGCTCGATCACGGCCGGCGCTTCCTGCTGCGCTTCCTATTGGAACGACGCCGGGATCTTCTTCGGTTGCTTGCGCGCCTCGGTATCGCCCAGCGACGCGGCGGAGTCGAGCAAGAACTGCGCGTTCGACGCCACCACGGCGCCCTCGCGCAGTCCGTGCACCTCGATCTGGTCGCCGGCCTCGATGCCGCACTCGACGGCGACCGGCAGGAAATGCCCTTCCCCGCGCGCCAGCATGACCACGTCGCCGTGCCCGGTGCGGGTGACGGCGGAGCTCGGCAGCACCAGCGCCGGACGCGCCTGCGCATGGATCGTCACGTCGACCAGGGCGCCCAGGCGCAGCTCGGCCGGCGGATGCGCGATCACGACGCGTGCCCTTCCTCGCCCGTTCTCGGCGAGCGGGTTGACGAAATCGACCTTGGCCTCGATCGACGGCCCGTCGCCGGCCGCGAGCGACACCGGGTCGCCCGCGTGCACGCGATCGATCTGGCCCGCGTACAGCGCCACGTCGACCCAGACGTGCGACGGGTCGGCGAGCGTGAACACCGGTGCCGCCGGCGACACGAAGCCGCCCTCGCGCGCGTTGAGTTGGGTCACGATCCCGCTGCGCTGCGCCAGCACCTTGACCACCTCGATCGTGGTCCCCGAGTCCTCCAGCTGCCGGATCGTGTCGACGCCGAGGTCCAGGCGGAGGAATTCCTCGCGCTCCTTCTGCAAGTCCCGCAGCAGATCCATCACGTACTCGTTCTCCTGCTGCGACACGTCGCCCACCGCCTGCAGGATCTGCTTGCGGCGGGCCAGGAACTTGAAGTACTCGCGCTCCTTCATCACCACGTCGGGCGAATAGATCTCGTAGACGACCTGGCCCTGCTCGACCCGCTCGCCGACCGAATGCAGATACAGCTTGCGCAGCCAGCCGTCGAACTTGGAGCTGACCGTGTAGAGGCGCGCTTCGTCGGGCACCACGGTGCCGTAGGTGCGCAACTCGTGATCGATCTCCAGCCGGCGCACCGCGACCAGGCTCACGCCAAGGTCGGAGAGCGCGGCGGCGTCGACCTGCCTGTCATGGTGATGAAGGGCGGCATTTTGCGCCTTGACCAGCTTCATGCCGCAGATCGGGCAGGCACCCTGATGATGATCGACGATCTCGGGGTGCATCGGGCAGACGTACTCGTCCTCGGCCACGGTCACCGCGCCCGACGTCGCGGCCACGGCCGCGGAACCGTGCGCCGCGAACCAGCCGCCGAGCGCGCCGAGGCCGATCGCGGCCAGCGCGACGGCAAGGCCCAGCGCGAAACGACGCGGTCTGCTCACGGTTGGCGGCCCATCGGCGCGCCTGACGGAACTGCACACATGCAGAACCCTTCTTTACATTGGCAGAGCATTGAAAAAAAGTCGGGGGTGGCCGCACGCTCCGATTCGGTCGTGGGAGAGACGATTGGGCCGGACACCGTGAGGCTCACCCCCTGAAGAACTACCCCCTCCTACTTTCTATTACCTTCCTCCCTTATTGGACGATGAGCTCGCCCCTGCCCTTCTTCGGATCCGCGTCGGGTTTGAACATGATCACGGTGATCGCGCCACGCAGTGCCGCGCCCATCGTGTGGTCGACGATCGCGTTGTTGGTCGGCCGGTCCTTCGGCGACACGAGGTCGAAGGTGTCGCCCTCGGCCACGCCGACGTTGTAGGTCTGGATCCCATACAGCGTGTTCCTCGGGTTGCCGTTGATGTACACGCGGTCCCAGATGCCGGCGATCGGGTGCAGCGCGGCAGGCATGTTGATGTTGGCGTTGACGAAGAAGATGCGCACGCGCTCGCCGGGCTTGGCCTCGAGGACCTGCGCGGCGTTGGGATCATGGACCGGGTCGTAGTGCAGGATCTTGCCGTTGATCAGCGACCCCTTCCAGCCGACGTTCTCGAGCATCGCGCCGTGGTTCTCGACGTCCGGGAAGTACTGCTGCTGCACGAGCACGTATTCGCGATCGGCCTTCGGATAGTTGGTCTTGTCCTTGGGGTCGACGATGATCACGCCGTACATGCCGCGGGCGATGTGCTGCACCATCGGGCTCGCGCCGCAGTGGTACATGAAGATGCCCGGGACCTTGGCTTCGAACTTGAAGTGCTTGGTCTCGCCGGGCTTGACCGGCGCGAATTCGCCCAGCACGTCGACCTGCGCCGCGTGGAAGTCCATTGCGTGCGAGTTCTTGTTCTCGGGCGGATTGATCAGCGTGAAGTCGACCGTGTCGCCTTCGTCGACCCGGACCGCCTTGCCCGGGATCGAGCCGTCGAAAGTCCAGGCCGCCATCTTGGCGTCACCCTTGTTGTCGACCGCGACGTCGACCTCCTTGGCGGTCATCGTGACCGTCACCGTCTTCCCGAACGCGCCGTGCGCGCCGAGCAGGGCGGCGGCGGTCGCGACCGCCAGTGCCGTGGTTTTGAGCAACTGCATGCACTCCTCCTTGATTGGCCGGGCAGATGCCCGGTTCTCGATTTGCCGTCGGGAATCCGCGCCCCCCGCGGCGGTTGCTTCCGCCGATACGGAAGGCTAGGTGCCCGCCCCGAACCTGCACTTGCACAGCTGGCGCAGGTACGTGACGAGCTCGCGAATTTCGTCGTCGCTGAAGGTGTCGCCCCAGGGCGGCATCAGGACGGACTTGTCGATGGAGGGGCCGCCTTCCTTGACGACCTTGAACAACTGGTCGTCGCTGCGGCCCGACATCGCCTTGGCGTCCGTGTGGTCGCGGGGCTGCACGGACATGTCGTGGATGTTGACGCCCTTGCCGTTGCCGTCGAGACCGTGGCACTGGACGCAGTAGGTCCGGTAGTTGTCGGCCGCCCGGTCGCCGGCGCGCGCCTGCAGCGCCACCACGAGCAGCGCGAGCAGCAGCCAGAGCGCGAAGGGGAAGATCGATCTACTTGGCATCGGCGACGTCCTTGCTCAGCGTGTCGAAGTAATGCACCAGCTTCTGGATGTTGTTGTCCGAGACGTGCTTGTTGGGCATCCAGGTCCTCGGGTCCCAGGCCTGGGGACTGCGGATGTAGCTCGCGATGAAAGCGGGCTGCAGCCGCTTCGCGGCGGTGTAGAGCTCCGGCCCCGAGAGCCCGCCGTAGCCCGGCTCGATCTCGTGGCAGGCCATGCAGCCCAGGAACTTGTCGAAGACCATCTCGCCCATCGACTTCGAGATCGTGCCTTCCTGCACCTTCTCGGCCGCGGGCAGCGCGTCGTTCGCCTTCAGCCGCATCAGCGCCGCCGCCACGGCAGCGGCGTCGGCGGCATTGAGTGCCGGATGGGTCTCGAGCGTGGCCGGATCGACCTCGTCGCTGTTCTGGCCGTGCTTGAGGTGCGCGCCGTAGAACATGCCGGCGGGCCGGATCCGCTGCGGCTTCTGCAGCCAGGACACCAGCCACGGTTCCCGGTATTTGTTGCCGGCGTAGAAAAGGTCGGGACCCTTGCGCTCCCACAGCTGCTGGAGGGTCTGCGGCGCGGGGCCCGTGAGGCTGTGGCAGGAGGCGCAATCCTGCTTGAGGATCGCCCCGCCGTCGGCGCCCAGTGCCGCGCCGCCGGTCAGCGTCCCCGCGAGCGCGATTGCCAGCGCCGTGGTCTTCATGGCTGGCGCGCGTGGCGCTCGGCCTTGACCGCGGCGCCCATGAAGTTGACGTTCGTGAACATGCCGTAGCCCTTCTTCATCGACTCGCTGTAAAAGAAGTCCGGGTCGTACTCCTTGTTCTTCCAGGCGTACCAGGGGTCGACCGGGAGGCCCTCGTATTCGATGACGGTGATCGGCCCGCCCAGCATCCCGCCGCCCATGTTCAGGTGGCGGTCGACGTGGTCGTGGAAGATGAACCGGCCGGGGTTGTTCATCCTGGCGATGACGTCGTAGCGCTCGCCGGGGCCGACCGGAACCGTATCGACGTAGTACGGACTGGACAGCGCGTAGCCGTCCTTGTGCGTGAACAGCTGGTCGTGTCCGTGCAGGTGCATCTCGTGCACCTCGTCGCCCGCGCCGTACATGCGGATCCGCACGACGTCGCCCTTCTTGACGCGGATCGGCTGCGTCAGCGGGAACGACTTGGCGTTCACCGAGAAGAAGTCCGCGACGTCGGACGGCCCGCCGCCCTTGCCGTACACGTTGCCGAACGAGGATTCCCAGGTATTCATCATCATGATCACGTCGCGGGTCACGGTCTTCTCGACCGCGGTCGGCTCCTTCGGATCCACGATGAGCGGGCCCCACATGCCGCGGATCGCGACGTGCTCCCAGACGTTGACGTGGCAGTGGTACCAGAGGCTGCCCGGACGGTCGGCCTTGAATCGGTAGGTGAACGCGTCGCCCGGCTGGATCGCCGTTTGCGTGACGTCGGGCACGCCGTCGCTCTGCCAGCTGCCCGTCTGGTTGACGCCGTGCCAGTGGATCGAATGCGGCAGCGTCGTGTTGTTGGTTACGTGGACCGCGACGTCGTCGCCCTCCCGGACGTGGATCAGCGGCCCGGGCACCTGGCCGTTGAACGCGAACACCTTGGTGCTGAACCCGGGGGCGACGTTGATCGAGACTTCCTCGATCGTCATCTCGAACTCCCGGGTCTCGGCGCGGGCGGCCGCGAAAGGTGCCGCGGCCAGCGAAGCGACGATCAACAGGCCGGCCGCGGTCCGATTCATGTATCAGCTCCTCCTTGGGGTGCATGTTCCCGGATCGTTAAGCGCCCGGGATTCATGTTGCTTTAAGATGTATTGAATGAGCATCTTAAATAGACCCGGAAACGATTGTCAAGAACTTCGCTGACATGGAAGTTGACGAACATCAACATCTTCAGGTGCTCAGTGCACTAACCTGCGAGGCAGGGGGCGTCCCGGCCGCTGTCGGTGCGTTGTTGCCAACGCGCGCATGCGCCTATACGATCGCCCCGTCGCGTCGCGGCGTCATCGCCCCGAGGCCCCCCCGATGCAACTCACCCGCTTCACCGACTACTCCCTGCGCGTCCTGATCTTCCTCGGCGCCCATCCCGATCGCCTGTGCACGATCTCCGAGATCGCCTCGAGCTACGGCATCTCGGAGAATCACTTGATGAAAGTGGTCAACCATCTCTCGACCGACGGCTACGTCGAGACCCTCCGCGGCAAGGGCGGCGGCATGCGCCTGTCGCGCCAGCCGCATCTGATCAACATCGGCGAGGTGGTGCGCGATACCGAGGACAACATGAATATCGTGGAGTGCTTCGACCAGGAGCGCCGCGATTGCCCTCTCCTGCCCTCGTGCGTGCTGAAGGCGGCGCTCTCGGAAGCGCGCAAGAACTTCATGTCGACGCTCGACCGCTACAGCCTGCGCGACATGCTTGGCCAGCAGACGCTGAGCCAGTTCGCTATCAAGCGCGGCGTCCGGATACCGGTCCGTCCGGCCGTCGCCGGGCGCGATGAGTGAGAACTATTTAGGCTGTGCGCCGCAGTAAAGATGTATCGTGGTAGCCACTTAACGTGATCCCGTCGGGATGCGGCTGGTCTGAAAGGACCTTAAGCCGCCTGCCGCATCCGTCTTCCCCGCCCGGTTGCTCAGGCCAGATCGAACAACAGCAGCTCGCTGTCGCGCACCGCCTCGATCTCGAGCCCCGTCTCCGATTCGACCGCCGCACCGTCGCCCGCCTGGAGCTTCCGGCCGCCGAGCGTCAGCTCGCCCGCCACGACCTGGAGCCATGCGCCGCGGCCGGTCCCGAGCTCGTGGCGCAACCGCTTGCCGCCGCCGAGCAGCGACGCGTACACGCGCGCGTCCTGGTGCACCTTCACCGCCCCGCCGTCCGGCGCCGCCATCAAGAACCAGCGGTCGCGCCGCGCATCGTCGTCGATCGCGGCCTGCTCGTAGCCCGGGGCAAGCCCAGCCCGCGCCGGCAGGATCCAGATCTGCAGGAAGTGCACGGGCTCGGACGCCGAGGCATTGAACTCGCTGTGGCGCACGCCGGTGCCGGCGCTCATCCGCTGCACGTCGCCGCGCCGGATCACCCCGTGCGTCCCGGTCGAGTCCCGATGCTCGAGCGCGCCCGCGATCACATAGCTCAGGATCTCCATGTCGCGGTGGCCGTGTGTCGGGAATCCGGCCCCCGGCCGGACCACGTCCTCGTTGATGACCCGCAGCGAGCGGAAGCCCATCTGCGCCGGGTCGTGGTAGTCGGCGAACGAGAACGTGTGCCGGGTGTCGAGCCACCCGTGGTCTTCGCGTCCCCTGTCGTTCGACGGCCGCAGCAAGATCGCCATCTTCTCTCGCCTTGAGATCTCGCGGCCGCTCAGACCCGCGCCGCTGTCCGATGCGCGAACGATACGCCGGAGCGCGTCGCGTTCGTCTCCAGGTCCGGCGCTGCGTCGGGTGGAGGGAACCTGCATCGCAGCCATGGCTATTCGCCAGCACCCAGGAGGTCATACCGTATCGCTGGTCTTCGCTTGCTGCGAGGCAGCACGCATCCCGTCCTGCAACCGCAACTTCGCGCGCCGCGCGCGTCGACGCTCGGATTTGCCGGTATCGTTGCAGGCCACGGGTCGCCTTCGAGTCCTCGCATGCCGCCAGCCACCGCAAGACAGCGTCGCTCGGTCCTTCCCGGCGCCGCGCCGCGTTCCTGCCGCCGGCGAGGTGCTGCCCAATGAGCCGCTCGAGCGATCCGGCGGGTGCGGCGGCAGGCCAGACGCCCTGGCTGCTCACCGATCTCGACATCTACCTCTTCCGGGAGGGCACGCACGCGTCGCTGTACGAGAGGCTCGGCTGCCATCCGTATCCGCGTTCGGACTCGCCTCCGCGCGCGCGCTTCGCGGTGTGGGCGCCGAACGCGAGCGGGGTCTCGGTGATCGGCGACTGGAACGGGTGGGATCCCGGGCGCGACCCGCTCTATCCGCGCTACGACAGCTCCGGCGTCTGGGAGGGCGACGTCCCGGCGGGCATCGGGCAGGCCTACAAGTACCGGATCGTCACGCGCGATGGGGCGACCCTGGAAAAGGCCGACCCGTTCGCGTTCACCTGCGAGACGCCCCCCAAGACGGCGTCGCTCGTGTGCGACCTCGCCTATGCCTGGGGCGACGCCGAGTGGATGCGCCGGCGGGGCGCGGCCAACGCGCACGACGCGCCGATGTCGATCTACGAGGTTCACCTCGGCTCGTGGCGCCGCATCCCGGAACAGGGGAACCGATCGCTGTCGTATCGCGAGCTCGCGCAGCCGCTGGCTGAATACGTGCGCGAGCTCGGCTTCACGCACGTCGAGCTGATGCCGGTGACCGAACATCCGTTCTACGGATCCTGGGGCTACCAGACCACGGGCTACTTCGCGCCGACGGCGCGCTATGGTTCGCCGCAGGATTTCATGTACTTCATCGATGTCCTGCATCAGAACGGCATCGGCGTGATCCTGGACTGGGTGCCGTCGCATTTTCCGAACGATGCGCACGGACTGGCGGCCTTCGACGGCACCTGCCTCTACGAGCATGCCGATCCGCGTCAGGGCTTCCACCCGGAGTGGAAGAGCCTGATCTTCAACTACGGCCGCAACGAGGTGCGCGCCTTCCTCCTGTCGAGCGCGCTGTTCTGGCTCGACCGCTACCACATCGACGGCTTGCGCGTCGATGCCGTCGCGTCGATGCTGTACCTGGACTACGGCCGCGAGCACGGCCAGTGGGTGCCGAACCCGCACGGCGGCAAGGAGAATCTCGAGGCGATCGAGTTCATGCGCCGCTTGAACCAGGCCACCTACCGCGCCCACCCCGACACGCAGACGATCGCGGAAGAGTCGACCTCGTGGCCGCTCGTGTCGCGGCCGGTCGACGGCGGCGGCCTGGGTTTCGGGTTCAAGTGGAACATGGGGTGGATGCACGACACCCTCGCCTATTTCGGGCGCGACTCGATCTATCGCAGCTACCACCAGGGCCAGCTGACCTTCTCGATCTGGTATGCGTTCTCCGAGAATTTCGTGCTGCCGCTGTCGCACGACGAGGTTGTCTACGGCAAGCGCTCGCTGATCGGGCGCATGCCCGGCGACGAATGGCAGCAGTTCGCGAACCTCAGGCTGCTGTTCGGCTACATGTGGGCGCACCCCGGGAAGAAGCTGCTGTTCATGGGGGGCGAGTTCGGGCAATGGCGCGAATGGGCGCACGAGTCGAGTCTCGACTGGCACCTGCTCGAGCAGCCGCGCCACGCCGGCGTGCGGCGCTGGGT
>CAZEIW010000102.1:0-13173 GCA_964512305.1 uncultured Burkholderiaceae bacterium
CACGGATCGCCTCGGCCAGGCGCCCGCAGCGGCGGCGGCCGAGGCGCTGCGCAGGCAGGCGAGGATCGATGCCGGCACGGAACAGCGACTCCGATGCGTAGATGTTGCCGACCCCGACGACGACGTCGCCCGCCAGCAGGACCTGCTTGATCGAGGCGCGACGCGCGCGCGTGCCGTCGAACAGCCGGTCCGCCCCGAAGCGCGCGTCGAAAGGCTCGATCCCGAGACCGGCCAGGCGCGGATGCCGCGAGACGTCGCCGCTCGCATCGGCGTGCCACAGCAGCGCGCCGAAGCGGCGCGGATCGGTCAGCCTTGCCACGCCGTTGTCGAACACGAAGTCGGCGTGATCGTGCCGCCCCCGGGCCGGTGCGGCGTCCGCGCGATGGATCCGCCACGAACCGGACATCCCCAGGTGCGAGATCAGCGTCCCGTGCGCGAATCGCCACAGCAGGTACTTGCCGCGCCGCTCGATGCGCTCGACTCGTTGGCCGGCGATGCTGCGCTCGAGGCCCGCAGGGACGCGCCAGCGCAGGCGCCGGTCGTACAGGTGGACGGCGGCCAGCAGATGACCGTCGAACTGGCGCGCGAGCGCGCGCGCGGTGACTTCGACTTCGGGCAGCTCAGGCATCGCGGGCCGGGTGCGGCGTGGTCCCGCCCGGCGGCAGTGCCACGCGGGCCGAAAGGCTAATATCCGACATTGCTCCGGGCCGGGCGCCGCTTGTGCGCGATCGCGCCGGTCGGGGCGCGGTGTCCTGTGGAGGTTGTGGTAACCAATGGCTGGACGAACCCTGTGGTGGTCGACCTCGCTGGTGCTGACCGCTGCGATTGTAGGATGCTCGACGGTCGCCGGGACCGGCACACAGGAGGCCCCGGCGGTGCCCCCCGCCGCGGCGGAACCCGTCACCGCGCCGGACGGCGAACCGAAGCTGCCGAACGTCGAGCTGACCGGTCCGCTGCTCTACGAGATCGTTGCCGCCGAAGTCGCCGCGCAGCGAGGTGACCTCGGGCGCGCGTATGCGACGCTGATGCAGGCCGCGCGCGAAACGCGCGACCCTCGCCTTGCGCGGCGCGCGACCGAGATCGCGCTGTCGGCACGCGCCGCCCCGCAGGCGCTCGACGCCGCGACGCTGTGGCGGCAGCTCGCTCCCGGCCAGACCGACGCCGAGCAAAGCTACGCGGCCCTGCTGGTCGCCAACGGCCGCTATGAAGAGGCCCGGCCGCTGCTCGCGCGCGAGGTCTCGGCGGACGGCGATCCGGTCGGCTCGCTCGCGCATCTGCAGCACATGCTGGCGAGGGCCCCCGATCGCGCGAAGGGGCTAGAGTTGCTGGACGCGCTCGCCAAGCCTTATCTGAACGACCCGAAGTCGGCGTTCGACATCCGCCTCATCCTGGCGCACGGGGCCCACAGCGCCGGGCAGTTCGAGCGCGCCGCGGCGGAGGCGCGCCGTGCGCTCGCGCTGCGTCCGGACTCCGAGCAGGCGGCGATCGCCGCCGCCCAGTTCCTGACCGACCGCGACACCAAGCCGCAGCACGACGGCCGCTCCGACGCGCTCCAGCTCCTGAGCGGATTCCTGCAGCGCAACCCGAACGCGTCCGACGCCCGCATGGCCTACGCGCGCCTGCTGGTCGGCGACGGCAAGATGGACGAGGCGCGGCGGCAGTTCGAGGAGCTGCTGCGGCGGGACGAGAACAACCCGGACCCGCTGTTCGCGCTCGGCGTTCTCGCGCTGGACGCTGAGCTGTACGAGGACGCGCGCGGCTTCTTCAAGCGCTACCTGGCCGCGATCGACGCCGGCGCCGAGCGCGACCCCGAGCCCGTCTACCTCAACATGGCCCGCATCGCCGAGGACGAGCGCCAGTACCCGGAAGCGCTCGACTGGCTCGACCGGGTCAGGAGCGGCGAGCAGCAGGTGGCTGCACGCGAGCGCAAGGCCTTCGTGCTCGCGAAGATGAACCAGGTCGAGGACGCGCTGAAGCTGCTGCAGTCGACGAGCGCCGCGACGGCCGAGGAGCGGACCCAGCTGATTCTCGCGCAGGGCCAGATCCTGCGCGATGCGCACCGGTATCAGGAATCGTACGAACTGCTGGACAAGGCGCTGCAGGCGAGCCCGGACGACACCGGCCTCCTCTACGAATCGGCGATGGCGGCCGAGCGCCTCGACCGCATCGACGTGATGGAGGCGCACCTGCGCCGCATCCTGCAGCTGCGTCCGGACTATGCGCACGCGTACAACGCGCTCGGCTACACCCTCGCCGACCGCAACATCCGGCTCAAGGAAGCGTACGAGCTGATCGACAAGGCCCTGCAGCTTGCGCCCGACGACGGCTTCATCCTCGATTCGATGGGTTGGGTGCAGTTCCGGCTGGGCAACCTGAAGGCGGCGCGCGACTACCTCTCGCGGGCTTTCCGCCTGAAGCCCGAGGCCGACGTCGCGGCCCATCTTGGCGAAGTGATGTGGCAGATGGGCGAGCACGACGCGGCGCGAGAGGTCTTTCGCCAGGCGCAGAAGAAGGAAGCCGACAACGAGACACTGAAGGAGACCATGCAGCGCCTGCAGGTACGGCCCTAGCGGCAGGCCAGCACCCCCCGGGCGCCGCTTCGTGGTCCGCGACAACAAGCAGCGCATCCTCGTCGCGGCGGCGGGGGTCCTGATCGCCTCCTGCGCCAGCCTGCCGCCCGCTCCCGGCGAGCACGGCTTCGCCGGCCGCTTCGCGCTGACGGTCTCGGGCGACGACGAGCGGCGCGAGAATGTCAGCGGGCGCTTCGCGCTGTCGGTGGCGCCGGAGCGCGTCACGCTCGATCTGGCGTCGCCGCTCGGCTCGACGCTGGCGCGCATCGAAACGGGGCCCGACGGAGCGCAGCTGTCCGTGCCGGCCGGCGGCGGGCTGCGCGTCGTGCGCGGCAGCGACGCCGAGACGCTGGCTCAGCAGGTGCTGGGGTGGGCGCTGCCCGTGTCGGGCATCCCGGACTGGATCGAAGGCCGCCCGGCCGAGACGCGCCCGTACCGGCTGTCGCGCGCCGCCGACGGCGCCGAGCTGATCGAGCAGGACGGGTGGACGGTCAAGGTCGAGCAGCGCGCGCAGGACGGTCGGGTGCGCCGGCTGCAGATGCATCGCCCGGCAGCCGGCGCCGGCGCGCCCGCGGTTGCGCTGTCGATCCTGCTCGACGGCCCTGAGACGCCATGACCGATCGACTGCGCCTGATGCTTGGCCTGCCGGCGCCGGCCAAGCTCAACCTGTTCCTGCACGTGGTGGGCCGTCGCGCCGACGGTTACCACGAGCTGCAAACCGCCTTCGTGGCGATCGACCTCGCCGACACGCTCGATTTCGAATTGCGCGCCGACGGCCGCATCGAGCGCGGCGGCCACCTTTGCGGTCCGCCGCAGGACGACCTCGCGGTGCGGGCGGCCCGCCTGCTGCAACAGGCGGCGGGAAGCCCGCTCGGCGCTTCGATCGAAGTGGTCAAGACGATCCCGACCGGCGCCGGGCTTGGCGGAGGCTCATCGGATGCCGCGACCACGCTGCTGGCGTTGAACCGCCTGTGGCGGCTGCAGTGGCCGCGCGAGCGCCTCGCCGAGCTGGGCGCGCGCCTCGGGGCCGACGTGCCGTTTTTCCTCGGGCCGGGACCGGCGTTCGCCGAGGGCGTCGGAGAGCGCCTGACGCCGGTTGCGCTGCCGCGGCTCTGGTTCGCGCTCGTGTACCCGCAAGTACATGTTTCGACAGCAGAAATCTTCGGCGATCCGGCGTTGACACGGAACACCAAACGGACCACAATTTCCGGCTTTTCTGCGGCGGTGCAGGATCTGGACCGGATTCCATTCGGCAGCAACGATCTGGAGCCGGTCGTTCGGGGGAGGGTCGCCGAAGTCGACCGCGCGCTTGAGTTGCTGGGGCGCTTCGGAGTGGCCAGAATGACCGGCTCCGGATCCGCGGTCTACAGCGCGTTCCGCACGCAGGTCGCCGCCGAGGACGCGGTCGGTGCCGTGCGGGCGTCGATGCCGGCGCATTGGTCGGCGTGGGCGGTGCGGGCGTTGGGCGAGCATCCGCTCGCGGCATGGTGAGCGCGACAGGCACGGCTCGGAAACCCGCTGCCGGCGCCTCGCGCTGCGGCGGGAGTCGGTTTGAGGAGGTTTCGCGCTGGGGAGTCGCCAAGCTGGTTAAGGCAGCGGATTTTGATTCCGCCATTCGAGGGTTCGAATCCTTCCTCCCCAGCCACTGAGTTCTCGCCGCAGCGGACGCCGGTTCCGGCCGGGCGCGCTGCGGCGAGTCTGTTTTGAAGGCGTGGCGCCTTTCCGGCGCCGCCGGTCCCGGGTGAACGGCCCGGATTGTCGAGAGTCGAGCGATGTCGGCGATGGTGCCTGACAACCTGATGGTGTTTTCGGGCAACGCGAACCCGAAGCTCGCGCAGGCTGTCGTCCAGCATCTGAACATCCCGCTCGGGCGCGCGATGGTGTCGCGCTTTTCCGACGGCGAGGTGATGGTCGAGATCAACGAGAACGTCCGCGGCAAGGACGTGTTCGTGCTGCAGCCGACCTGCGCGCCGACCAACGATCATCTGATGGAGCTGATGATCATGGTCGACGCGCTGAAGCGCGCCTCGGCGGGCCGCGTCACGGCGACGATTCCCTATTTCGGCTACGCGCGCCAGGACCGCCGGCCGCGGTCGGCGCGCGTCGCGATCAGCGCCAAGGTCGTGGCCAACATGCTGCAGGCGGTCGGCGTCGACCGACTGCTGGTGATGGACCGGCACGCCGACCAGATCCAGGGGTTCTTCGACATCCCGGTCGACAACATATACGCCAGCCCCATCCTGCTCGGCGACCTGTGGAAGCACAACCACCAGGATCTCGTCGTCGTGTCGCCCGACGTCGGCGGCGTTGTCCGCGCCCGCGCGCTGGCCAAGCGCATGGATTCCGAGCTGGCGATCATCGACAAGCGGCGGCCGCGTCCCAACGTCGCCGAGGTGATGCATATCATCGGCGAGGTCCAGGCGCGCACGTGCGTGATCATGGACGACATGATCGACACGGCCAACACGCTGTGCCAGGCGGCAGGCGCGCTGCGCGAGCGCGGCGCGCGCCAGGTGCTCGCGTATTGCACCCATCCGGTGCTGTCGGGGCAGTCGGTGCAGCGGATCATGGATTCGGTGCTCGACAAGGTGGTCGTCACCGACACGATCCCGCTGCATCCGGACGCGGCAGCCTGCCCGAAGATCCGGCAGCTGTCGTGCGCGGCGCTGCTGGCGGAGACGATTTCACGCATCGCGCGCGGAGATTCGGTGAGCTCGCTGTTCATCGAGTAGGTGGTTCGAGCAAGTCAGGCCCGTCGTGGTTGGTCGCGACCCGCGGGCGAGTCGCAAACCATGAAACCGAAGGATTGGAGTCAGTCATGAAAGTGGTAGCCACGAAACGAGAAGCGCAAGGCACTGGTGCGAGCCGCCGCCTGCGCCATTTGAGCAAGGTGCCCGGCGTGCTGTACGGCGGCGGCGCCGGCCCGGTCAGCATCGAGCTCGACCACAACCCGCTGTTCCACTCGCTGCGGCGCGAGAAGTTCCACGCCTCCATCCTCGAGATGGAGCTCGACGGCACGACCGAGCGCGTCCTGCTGCGCGACTTCCAGATGCATCCCTACCGGCCGGTCGTCCTGCACGTCGATTTCCAGCGCGTGGCGGAGGACCAGAAGATCCACATGCGCGTGCCGCTGCACTTCGTCGGCCACGAAAACTCGCCGGCGGTCAAGCTCTCCGGCGCGATCATCGGGCACGTGCGCTCCGAGATCGAGATCGCCTGCCTGCCGCGCGATCTGCCCGAGTTCGTCGAGGTCGACCTCTCGGGCCTGACGACGCAGGACACGGTGCACGTCTCGGACGTGAAGTTGCCGGCGGGCGTCAGCGCCGTGCTCAAGGGCAAGGAGAACCCGGTCGTGGTCACGGTCTCGATCCCCGGTGCGCAGCAGGAAGAGGAGGTCGCCGCCGAGGCGGAGGCAGCCGCTGCTGCCGCCGCGCCGGCCGCGGCGCCCGCCGCAGGCGCCGCCGCCGCGGCGCCGGCTGCCGGTGCGAAGCCTGCCGCCGCGCCGGCCGCAGGCGGGAAGGCCGCCGCGCCGGCCGCCAAGCCCGCGGCAGACAAGAAGAAATAGCGCCTTCCCGCGGCCGATCGGGGCGTGCGCCGGCAGCGCCTTTGAGGCACGTCCGCCTGCCCGCGCGTTGGCGGGGCGGACGCGCCCGGGCGGAAGCCGGCACAGCCAGGAATCGAGCGCTCGTGTCCGAATCCATCGACTCGTCACGCGGCATCCGCCTGATCATCGGCCTGGGCAACGTCGGGGCCGAATACGCGCGCACCCGCCACAATGCGGGCTTCTGGTTCGTCGACCGCATCGCCGACCGCTTCGGAACGGGCTTCCGCGCCGAGAGACGCTTCCACGGCGAGCTGGCCCGCGCCAGCATCGATCGGCGCGACGTCTGGCTGCTCAAGCCGTCGACCCTGATGAACCGCTCCGGGCAGTCGGCGGTTTCAGTGGCGCTGTTCTACCGAATCCTGCCGGACCAGATCCTGGTCGCGCACGACGAGCTCGATCTGCCGCCGGGCGACGTGCGCCTGAAGCTCGGCGGCGGGACTGCGGGCCACAATGGGCTGAAGGACGTCCGGGCGCGGCTGTCGCATGCGGACTTCTGGCGCCTGCGCATCGGCATCGGCCACCCGCGCAGCTTGAACCTGGTTCAGGACGTCGCCGACTTCGTCCTGCATCCGCCCCGGCGGGACGAGAACGAAGCGATCGACCAGGCGATCGAGCGCGCGCAATCGCTGATCGAGCTGGCGGTGTCCGGGCAGTTCGAGCGCGCGATGATGCGATTGCACACCGCGGCCGCCGCGCGGCCGGCCGCAGCGGATCCGACGGCACCCGCGCGCGCGGGCCAGCGCCCCGCCGGCGACGGATGACCGGATGACGGATCCGGTCGAAGCGCCGACCGCCCATCCCCGCTTCGCGGCGGCTCTGGCCGCGAACCTGAGGGCGGCGTTCGCGCTCAGCATCCTGCGGGCGCGCGGCACCGATTCGCTCCACCCCTTCGGCGCGCAGCTGCTGGCGCTGCTGGTGCTCAATCTCGCGGCCGGGCTCGCCTACGACTTCTACGCCGTCGGGTTCGAACAGGGCCGCTTCGACCTTTCCGCGCTGCCGGCCGTCAGCTTCTGGGCGCTGGCGGCACTGATCTCGGCCTGGCTGGTCTCGGCGCTGCGGCGGGACGACTCGATCGTCCCGCCGCTGACCACGGCGGCTTTCGGGATCGCGCTGATCGCCGGGCTGGCAGCGGACGCGCTCGCGATCGCGGCCGATTTCTCCGACCCGCTCGATCGGGCGTACCCCTGGCTGGCCTGGATTCCGGCGGCCTGGGCCGGGATCGCGTACGCACGGGCCGCGCACCGCTGGGCACCGGCCGGCGGGTGGCGCAGTCTTGCCATCGTCGCCGTCGCCGTGCTGTCGATGCTTGCGCCGCAGTGGGTCGCCGACCCGTCGCTGCGCCTCTGGGTCGGACCCGACGCGGCCGAGCCGGACGCCGCGGGCGAGGACGCGCCGGAGTCGGAACAGACCTTCTACCGACAGGCGGACATGCTCGATCAGGCGCTCGATTCGATCGCTGCCGGGCGGGCCGGGGTGACCGAGCTTTACACGGTCGCCTTCGCGGGGGACGGTTCGCAGGAAGTCTTCATCAACGAGGCCGAAGGCGCCGACCGTGTGCTGGCCGAGGTGTTCGGGACCGCGGACCGGGGCATCGTGCTTGCCAACAGCGCCTCGCGCCCGCAGGAGGCGCCGTTCGCGACCGCGACCGCGCTCGAGCGGGCGCTGGAGACGATCGCCGACCGGATGGATCGGGACGAGGACATCCTGCTGTTGCTGCTGACGTCGCACGGGGGGCCCGATCACACGCTCGAGGTGTCGCTGCCGCCATATCGATTCGAAAGCCTGACGCCGGCACGCCTGCGCTCCATGCTCGACCGCGCGGGCATCCGGTACCGGGTCGTCGTGGTTTCGGCGTGCTACTCGGGCGGGTTCATCGAGCCTCTCGCCAGCCCCGAAACGATGGTGATCACGGCGTCGAGCGCCGACCGGGCGTCGTTCGGCTGCCGCGACGGCGGCGATTGGACCGATTTCGGGCGCGCGTTCTTCGAGGACGGCGTGGCCCAGACGGCTTCGCTGGAGGAAGCGTTCCAGCGCGCGTCCAGGCTCGTCGCGCAGCGCGAGGCCGCCGAGAGACTGACGCCGTCGCAGCCGCAGATCTTCGTCGGCGACGCCATCCGCGAGCGCTTGCGCAGCCTGGAAGCGATCCGGCCCGGCGGCGTGCTGTTCGCCCTCGGCAAATGAGCGGCTTCGACGCACTCGAGGTTCGCGCCGGCGCGCGCGCCGCCGCGCAGGTGGGGCGCGACGGGCTGTCGGCCTCGGACATCGCCTGCATCCCCGCCGCGGCGGGCGGCCCCAAGGGCCTGGCGCTGATCGCTCTCGACAAGCTGCTGTTCGGCCACTGGCTCGCCGGCGCGCGCCGCCTGGAGCTGGTCGGCGCGTCGGTGGGCGCCTGGCGCATGGCCTGCGCCGCGCAGCCCGAGCCCGCCCGCGCGCTGCAGCGCTTCGCCGACGCGTATGTCGAACAGCGCTATTCGCCCCGCCCGACGCGCCACGAGGTGACCGCCAGCATCCGCCGCCTGGCATCCGAGGTGCTCGACCGGCGGACGCTGACGATGCGCCCCGGCCTCGGCCTCAACCTGGTGACCTCGCGCGCGCGCGGACCCTTGCAGGGCCGGGCCTCGCGCGCCGCTTTCGCGCGCGCCGCGCTGGCCAATGCCCGGTCGCGCGCCGCGCTGGCGGCGCACCTCGAGCGGGTCGTGTTCCAGGGTGGAACGCCGTCCTTCGGCGGCCGCGCGTTCGACGCGTTCGGTTTCACGCGCGTCATGCTCGATGCGCGCAATGCCGAGGATGCGCTCGCGGCCACCGGGTCGATCCCGATGCTCTGCGACCCCGTGCCCGACCCGGCGGGCGCGCCGGGAGGCGACTACTGGGACGGCGGCCTGATCGACTATCACATCGCGTGGCCTTACGCCGACGTGGGCGGCTTGGTGCTGTATCCGCATTTCGTGCCGTACGTGACGGCGGGATGGCTGGACAAATTCCTCCCCTGGCGCAAGCGCAACCGCGCGCATCCCTGGCTCGACAACGTGCTGCTGCTCGCGCCGTCGCGCCTGTTCCTGCAGCGGCTTCCCCACGGCAGGCTGCCCGACCGCGGCGACTTCCGGCGCTACGGAACCGACGCCGCGGCGCGGATCCGCGACTGGCGGCGCGCGCTGGCGGAAACCGAGCGCTTCGCCGAGCAGGCGATGCGCTGGCTCGAGCGGCCCGATCCGGGGCTGATCGGCGCGCTCTGACACGGATCGCTCGAAGGTAGAAACATGTCCCTGAATTGCGGCATCGTCGGACTGCCCAACGTCGGCAAGTCGACGCTTTTCAACGCCCTGACCAAGGCCGGCATCGCGGCCGAGAACTACCCCTTCTGCACGATCGAGCCCAACGTCGGCATCGTCGAGGTGCCCGACCCGCGGCTGGATGCGCTGGCGCGGATCGTGCAGCCCCAGCGCGTGGTACCGGCGACGGTCGAGTTCGTCGATATCGCGGGCCTGGTGGCGGGCGCAAGCAAGGGCGAGGGCCTGGGCAATCAGTTCCTCGCCAACATCCGCGAGTGCGACGCGATCGCCCACATCGTGCGCTGCTTCGAGGACGCGAACGTGGTTCACGTCTCCGGTCGGGTCGATCCGATCGCCGACATCGAGGTGATCGACACCGAGCTGGCGCTGGCCGATCTGCAGACCGTCGAGAAGCAGCTCGCGAAATCGTCCAAGGTCGCGCGGTCCGGCGGCGACAAGGAGGCGCAGCGCCTCGTCGCGGCGCTCGAGAAGATCCAGCCCGCGCTCGACCAGGCGCGGCCGGCGCGGTCCGTGGCCCTGTACCCGGAGGAACGGGCCGTCCTGCGACCGCTGTTCCTGCTGACGATGAAACCGGCCATGTTCGTGGCCAACGTCGAGGAGCACGGGTTCAAGGACAATCCGCTCCTGTCGGCGGTCGAGGCGCACGCCGCGCGCGAAGGCGCGCCCGTGGTCGCGGTGTGCGCGAAGATCGAGGCCGAGATCGCCGACCTCTCGGACGAGGACAAGGCGGTTTTCCTGCACGACATGGGCATGGACGAGCCCGGCTTGAACCGCGTGATCCGCGCCGGCTATTCGCTGCTGGGCCTGCAGACCTACTTCACGGCCGGCCCCAAGGAAGTCCGGGCGTGGACCGTGACGAAGGGAGCGACCGCTCCGCAGGCGGCCGCGGTGATCCATACGGACTTCGAGAAGGGCTTCATCCGCGCCGAGACGGTGGCTTACGAAGACTTCGTCCGCTGCAACGGGGAGCAGGGCGCGAAGGAAGCGGGAAAGATGCGCCTCGAGGGCAGGGAGTACGTGTTGCACGATGGAGATGTGCTGCACTTCCGGTTCAATGTCTGAGCCGCAGCCGGGGCAACCCACGAAACCGGGCCTGGTTGCGTGGGTGGCGGTGCCGCTGTGCCTGCTGATGGCATTGCCGGGGCCGGCATGCGGCCAGCTGGTCGCCCAGCCCGACCGGCCGGCGCTGCGGCTGGTGGTCACGGTGCGCGAGGATTCCCCGTCCGACCGACGGCAGGTCCAGACGGATGCGGACGGCTCGGTCACGGTATCGACCGGGCGGGGGCGCGAGCGCGAGTCACGCGGCCGCGAGTCGCGCGGCGATGACGACCGGTCGACGACCGTCGCGACGGCTGATCGCAGCCGGCGGCTGCAGGCCGTCGAGGGCGACCGGGTGAGGATCGACCTGCCGGCAATTCAGTCGGTCCGGTTCCGTGTGCCCGCGACCGGCGCCGGCACGGGCGCGCGGGCGCGGGCGTCCCCCGCCGCGCCGGGTGCCGCGAGCGCGGCCGGCAGCGCGGCGCCGGTCGCGGGCGGCGTCGTCTACTTCGAGTCCGTGGCTGCCTTTGCGGCACGCTTCGCGATCGCCGGCCAGAGGGTGGTGATCGAGCTCACGCCGCTGCGGCAAGACACGGTCGCCGCGTACGCGGAGGCGCCCGCCACGGTATCGGTGCAAGGACCGATCGGCGAATGGATCGCGCTCGGCGACGCAGATCCCCGTTCCGGGCACCAGGGCGCCGATGCGGGCCCGGCACCGGCCTCCTATCGCGGCGTCTGGGTGCGCGTCGAGATCGATCCCTCGCCCCCGAGTCCGCGATAGGTGTAGTGCCGCCATAGGGCCTCGAGCGGCCCCTGACGCGCGCGGCTCAGATACCAGCGGCTGAACCCGATCTGCGCAACGTAGATCACGGCGGCCGCACCGGTCAGTCCTGCGCGCGATGCGGCCGCTCCCCACCCCAGGCCCCAACCGGACAACAGGGCGCCCATCACGACCGATTGCAGCATGTAATTGGTCAGGGGCATCCGGCCGGCCGCAGCCACTCCGTCGAGCAGCGCGCGCAGCGGCCCGATACGCTGCCAGCGCGAATGCCAGCGCGCAAACCCGGCCACGTAGGCCGCTGCCAGCAGCGAACTGACCCCGAGCACGAGGCCGTCGATGCCGGCGGCATCGCCCGGGCTCTCCCGGATCGCGTCAAGGTGCAGCCAGCCGCCGAGCAGCGCGCAGGGCAGGCCGACCCCGGCGCCGATGCGCCATGCCCACTGCCAAACCCGCGGATGACGCCGTGGATTGCGCAGCCAGCCGAGGCGGCCGGCAATCGCGCCCAGTGCGAAGAGCGCCATCAGCTGGGGCCACAGCACAGGCACGGCGCCAAGCTGCTGCCAGCCGTAGTCCATCCAGCGACGCTGCAACTGCGCGACATAGCCGGCACCCGCGTAGATGTCGCGCGACTCCAGCGCCGACAGCGGTATCTGGTCGAGCGGCTGCCCGGACGGCAGCAGTGCATCGAGGGCCATCGGCGCGAACAGGCTGAGCGCCGCGAGCACCCACCAGAGACGTGCGAAGGCGATCAGATCGCGCAATCGGGTGGGCGCGGTCCAGCACAGCAGCAGCGCGCACAGCGCATAGGAGGTCAGGATGTCGCCGAAGTAAAGCAGCAGCCCGTGCGCAACGCCGGCGAGAAGCAGGAAGACGAGCCGGCGCCGGTAAGCGGCGGCCGCGAGCCGCGCATCGCCGCCGCACAGGCGGTGCAGCTTGCGGGTCTGCAGCGCGAACCCGACGCCGAACAGGAACGCGAAGATCGGATAGAACTTCCCCTCGACCAGGGCCGACTGCAGCCAGAACAGGCCCTGCTCGGCGGCGCCGGGCGGACGCGCGAAATAGCCGAGCGGCTCGCCGGATCCCCAGAGGAACGACTGCAGGTTGACGATCAGGATGCCGCCCAGCGCAAAGCCGCGCAGGCAGTCGATCAGCCCGATCCGCTGCCCGGTCACCGGCGCCGCACCCGGACCGCGCGACCCGGGGCTAACCTGCGCCCTCGACGCCGGCCGCCTGAACCTGCAAGCGGAAGTACTTCGCCATCAACGCCTCGTGGCTTTCGCGATGGTGCGGATCGGGCGGAATGCACGCAACCGGGCATACGACCTGGCATTGCGGTTCGGCGTGGTGGCCGACGCACTCGGTGCAGCGTTCCGGGTCGATCTGGTAGATGGAGCTGCCCATGGTGATCGCCCGGTTGGGGCACACCGGCTCGCAGACGTCGCAGTTGATGCACTCGTCGGTGATCATCAGCGCCACGGCGCACCTCCGCTGATCGACCTTCAGCCGGCGGGCGGGCCGCCCATTTGCGCGATCTTGGCCTGCAGCCAGCGTTCGACCGAGGGGAACACGAACTTGCTGACGTCGCCGCCGAGCATCGCGATTTCCCGCACGATGCTGCCGGAAATGAACTGGTACTGGTCCGACGGCGTCAGGAACATCGTTTCGACGTCCGGAAGCAGGTAGCGGTTCATTCCGGCCATCTGGAACTCGTACTCGAAATCGGAGACCGCGCGCAGGCCGCGCAGGATCACCCGCGCGTTCTGTTCGCGCGCGAAGTCCTTCAACAGCCCGCGGAATCCGGCGACTTCGACGTTCGGGTAGTGGCCCAGGACCTCGCGCGCGATTTCGATGCGCTCCTCGAGCGAGAAGATCGGCCGCTTGCCTGGGCTG
>CAZEIW010000103.1:0-8088 GCA_964512305.1 uncultured Burkholderiaceae bacterium
CGCGCGTAGTTCTCGTTGACGTGGTGGGCTCCGTTTTGCGCGTTGTCCAGGTACGTCAGCATCGCCGGATGCCGCACGGTCACCGCCAGCAGGTCGCGGAACCTGCCGAGCGCGTGCGCCCGCAGCGCCTGCTCGTAGTCGCCCAGCATCGGCCGGACCATGTGCTTATACTGGTGCACGTTGAAGTGATTGAACCAGAACCAGGTCATCTGCTCCTGCAGCTGGTTGGGAGAGTACAGGTCGCGCAGCAGCGCGCGGGTCGCGGCCTCGCGCGCGACGCGGTTCATCTCCTGCTGGAACGCCTGCTGCGCCGCCTTGTGCGCGTCGTCGTCCTTGATCGCGGCGGCATCCTTGCGCTGCCGTTCGAGCTGAAGCACCAGCTGCGGCATCGGAGTTGTCTCGATCGTCATCGCCGCGATCTGCGCCGCGACCGGCGCAGGCAGCGCCGCGTTCGGATCCGGACGAAGCTGGCGTTCCAGCCACCGCTCGCGGCCGTCGGTCCGCAACCGCTCGAGCTCGGTATCGGTTGCGCCCCAGCTGACGCGGTCGAGCAGCGACACCGGATCGACGGCCGGGGCAGCGCCTGCGACTTCGCGCTCCTGCGCGCGGTCCGCGCGGCTCACGGCCGGCGCCGACGCGCAGGCGCCCAGCACGAGGATCGCCAGGAGCGTCGCCGTTAGCGCCGCCGAGAGCGCGATTGCCGCCGGCTTCGCGGCCGCGGTGCTGCCAATGTCCGATTCCATGCGCACGATCGTCGCTACCGGGACTCCGTCGATTTGTAGCAACAACGAACGGGGACCGCCATCAGTGCACCGGAACAATTGAAACAGATTGAAACCCGCATCCGTACAATCGCGGGATGCAGTGGTTCCTGGTCGTACCCGGCGCGCTCGTGCCGGCAGAGCTCGCGCAGACAATCGCGGGTGCCGGGCCGGCCGCCGCGCTGCGGGCTCGTCTCGGTGGCGCCGGTGCCGGGTTCGAGGCTTCCGATCGCCTCGACGGCGCGGCGCACTGGGGCTGGCTGGCGCAAGCGTTCGGGGTCGCGGGCGACCCGCCGGTCACGGCACCGTACGCGTGGGCCGCGCTGCGCAGGGGCGCTCCGGCGCCCGCCGGGGCCGGCGCGATCTGGTCGTGCGACCCGGTGCACTTCGCGTTCGCGCGCGATCATCTGCTGCTCTCGGCGGTCGACGACCCGCCGCTTGCGGCCGACGAGGCGCGCGCGCTGCAGGACGACGCCAACGAGGCCGCAAAGGCGTTTGGCTTCTCGCTCGAACTGCTGGGCAGTCGCGGCTTCCTGACAGCCGACCGGCCGCTTCGGCTCGACACCGTGCCGCTCGATGCGGCGCTCGGCGCTTCGGTCGAGGAGCGGCAGCCCTCGGGGCCGGATTCGCGCGACTGGCGCAGGCTGTCGAACGAGATCCAGATGCGCTGGCATGTCAACCCGGTCAACGTCGCACGCGAAAGCCGCGGTGCCAAGGCGGTCAATGCGCTCTGGCTGCACGGCGGCGGCGCCTGGCAGCCGCTGCCGAGCACCGGGATCGACCGCGTGATCGGGTCCGATCCGGTCGTTTCCGGCTGGGCGCAGGCGGCGGGCGCACAGCGCGTCGACACCCCGGCCGACCTGCTCGCCGGTCCGCGCGGCCGCGGCGATGCGGTCTCGATCTACCCGCGGCTGTTCGATGCGTTCGCATTCGGGGCCTGGGAGAGCTGGGTCGACGGCCTTAGCGCGCTCACCGAGGAAATCGACGCGTCGCTCGATGCGGCCGGCAAGGCCGGCTACCGCTCGCTCGAGCTGGTGCTCTGCGGACGCCGGCGCGCACGTCGCGTCGCGGCGCGCCCGGGTTCGGGGTTTCGCGCGCGCTGGCTGTGGCGCGGCGCGAGTGCTTCCGCGCTTGCGGGCATGCTCGCCGAGGAGGCACTGGCGTGAAGGCGCGCTTCATCGAGCGCGACTTCGACCCCGCCGCCATGCAACGGCTGCAGGCCGCCGGTCTGCCGCCGGCGCTGGCGCGCGCGCTGGCCGCGCGCGGGGTCGCCGCCGAGTCCGAGCTCTCGCTGGCGACCCGCGAGCTGCAGCCCCCCGAGCGCCTGGCGCATGCGGCCGATGCCGCCGCTCTGCTGGCCGACGCCATCGAGCGCGGCGCGCGGATCCTGATCGTCGCCGATTACGACTGCGACGGTGCCACCGCGTGCGCGGTCGCGCTGCGCGGGCTGCGCTCGATGGGCGCGCAGGTCGACTATCTGGTGCCGAACCGGTTCGAATACGGCTACGGGCTGACCCCGGAACTGGTCGACCTGGCAGCGCAGCGCCGTCCGGACCTGCTGATCACGGTCGACAACGGCATCGCCAGCATCGAAGGCGTGGCGCGGGCCAACGGCCTCGGGATCGACGTGCTGATCACCGATCACCACCTGTGCGGTCAGCAGCTGCCTGCCGCGCGCGTGATCGTCAACCCCAACCAGCCCGGCTGCGCGTTTCCGTCCAAGAATCTCGCCGGCGTGGGCGTGATGTTCTACGTGCTGACCGCGCTGCGCGGCGAGCTGCGGCGGCGCGGCCGGTTCGACGAAAGCACCCAGCCCAGGCTCGATCCGCTGCTCGACCTCGTCGCCCTGGGCACGGTCGCCGACCTCGTCCGCCTCGACCGCAACAACCGGATCCTGGTGCACGCCGGGCTTCAGCGCATCCGGCGCGGCCGGATGCAGCCGGGGGTGGCGGCGATGTTCCACGTCGCCGGGCGCGACGCCTCCGAGGCGAGCGCATCCGACCTGGGGTTCGCGCTCGGGCCGCGAATCAATGCCGCGGGCCGCCTGACCGACATGACCGTCGGCATCGAGTGCCTGAGCACCGATGACTTCGAGCGCGCCCTGGAGCTGGCGCACAGCCTCGACCAACTCAACCGCGAGCGGCGGGAGATCGAGGCCGACATGCAGCTGGACGCGCTGGCCGGCATCGAGGCGGCCGGCATCGACGAACGGCGGACGATCACGCTGTTCAACGAGGGCTGGCACCAGGGGGTCGTCGGCCTGGTCGCGGCCCGCATCAAGGAGCGCTACCACCGGCCCACGATCGCCTTCGCGAAGGCCGACGAGACCTGGCTGCGGGGCTCCGGACGCTCGATCGAGGGCGTGCATCTGCGCGATACGCTGGACCTCGTGACCAAGGCCGCCCCCGGGCTGATCGAACGCTTCGGCGGTCACGCGATGGCGGCCGGGCTGACGCTGCACCATGGTCACCTCGAGGCGTTCAGGCAGGCGTTCGAGGCTGCCGCGCAGGCTTCGGCCGATGCCGGGCTGTTCATGCGCACGGTCGCGGTCGACGGCGGCCTAGCGCCGGCCGAGATCACGCCCTCGCTGGTCGAAGCCATCGACCGTCTCGTCTGGGGCCAGGGGTTCGCGGCGCCGCTGTTCGCCAACGAATTCGACGTGCTCGAGCAGCGGGTGGTCAAGGGCCGTCACCTGCAGCTGACGCTCGGCCGGGAGCGCCTGCGTTGGCCGGCGATCTGGTTCCGCCATGTCGATGAGCTGCCGGCGCGGGTGCGCCTTGCCTACCGGCCCACTGTCGACGATTTCCGCGGCCAGCGGCGCCTGACCCTGGTGGTCCAGCACGCGGCGCAATAGGCGTGCGAACGTATAATCGCGGGTTTCCCGGAAGCGTCACCGCGATGGAACCCGAACGCCTGAACCAGATCTCCGCCACCCTCGCCGACCTCGACACCCGGTTGGCCGAGCTGCGGAGGTATCTTTGACGTCGACGCGAAGGAGCGGCGGCTAGGCGAAGTCGGGCGCGAGCTCGAGAACCCCAGGATCTGGGAAGATCAGAAGCGCGCGCAGGAGCTCGGCCGCGAAAAGAAGCTGCTGGAGGACGTCGTCGGGCGCATGCAGCGCCTGAAGGGAGAGCTGGGCGACGCGTCCGAGCTGTTCGAGATGGCGCGCGCCGACGCCGACGACGCGGCGCTGGAATCGATCGATGGCGACGTGACCGCGCTGGCGGAGCACGTCGCCGAGCTCGAGTTCCAGCGCATGTTCAACAACCCGCTCGATCCCAACAACTGCTTCATCGACGTCCAGGCGGGCTCCGGCGGCACCGAGGCGCAGGACTGGGCCGCCATGCTGGAGCGGATGTACCTTCGCTACGCCGAGCGCCGGCACTACAAGGCCGAACTGCTCGAGGAGTCCGAAGGCGAAGTTGCCGGCATCAAGAGCGCGACCATCAAGGTCACCGGCTCCTATGCCTACGGCATGCTGCGCACCGAGACCGGCGTGCACCGGCTGGTTCGCAAGTCGCCCTTCGATTCGAACGCCCGGCGCCACACGTCGTTCGCGAGCGTGTTCGTCTATCCGGAGGTCGACGAGACGGTCGAGGTCGAGATCAACCCGGCCGACCTGCGGATCGACGTCTACCGCGCCTCCGGTGCCGGCGGTCAGCACGTCAACAAGACCGAATCGGCGGTCCGCATCACGCACCTGCCGACCGGCATCGTCGTGCAGAGCCAGAACGACCGCTCGCAGCACCGCAACCGCGCCGAATGCATGGCGATGCTCAAGTCGCGCCTCTATGAGCTCGAGATGCGCAAGCGGATGGCCGAGCAGAGCAAGCTCGAGGAGTCGAAGACCGACATCGGCTGGGGGCACCAGATCCGCTCCTACGTGCTCGACCAGTCGCGCATCAAGGACCTGCGCACCAACGTCGAGATCGGCAACACGCAGGCCGTGCTCGACGGGGACCTCGACGATTTCATCTCGGCCAGTTTGAAGCAGGGCGTGTAAGACTCCCCTCTCCCGCGCAGCGGGAGAGGGGCCGGGGGTGAGGGCGGGCGCCGAAGCTCCGATCAGCACCCTCACCCCTACCCCTCTCCCGCGGTGCGGGAGAGGGGAATGAAGCGGACGTCACGCAAGAGGGGTGCCATGCATGTGTACGTGATCACCGGCGCATCCAGCGGCCTCGGAGCAGCCATCGCGGACCGGCTGCTCGCCCCCGGCGTGCGCCTGCTCGGCATCGCGCGCCGCGACAATCCCGATCTTGCGAAAGCCGCCGCCGAGCGCGGCGCCCAGCTCGACCAGTGGCGCCTGGACCTCGCGCAAGCCCCCGCCGTGGCGACCCGGCTGCAGGCCTGGCTGCGGGCCCTGCCCGCTTGCGAAAGCGCGACGCTGATCAACAACGCCGGCGCGCTGGGTCGAGTCGGCCCGGTCGACGAGAACGACGATGCCGCGCTGTCTGCCGTGCTGCGCGTCGACATCGAGGCGCCGATCATGCTCGCGGCGGCGTTCCTGCGCGCGACCCGAAGCTGGACGGTGCCGCGCCGCGTTCTGAACATCTCCTCCGGCGCCGGCCGCAACGCCTACGCCGGATGGGCGGTCTACTGCGCCGCCAAGGCCGCGCTGGACCACTTCAGCCGGGCCGCCGCGCTCGACGAGTCGCGCCGGCCCGGCGGCGCGCGCATCGTGTCGCTCGCGCCGGGCGTGATCGACACGCCGATGCAGGCACAGCTGCGCGGCGCCGACGAGGCGGATTTTCCCGACCGGCAGCGCTTCGTCGACCTTCATCAGCGTGGCGAGTTGGCGACGCCGGCAGCGGCGGCCGAGCGCGTGATCGCCTACCTGGCGCGCGCCGATTTCGGCGTCAAGCCGGTGGCGGACGTGCGCGACGCCTGATACGACGCCTGACGCGGCGCCCGCCGCCGCGCCTCCCGAGTCCGAGACCCCTCCCTTCCCTGAGCCCGAGACCACAGCATGAGCAGCGGCGACTCGAAGAACGCGAACCGGCCCGGTCACAGCCCGGAGCCCCCGCCGCAGGACGAGAACCAGATCGTCGCCGAGCGCCGCGCCAAGCTCGCCGCGTTGCGCGAAAAAGGGCCGGCGTTCCCGAACGATTTCGCCCGCACCCACCTGGCCGCCGAGCTGCACGACGCATACGACGCGCGCAGCCGCGAGGAACTCGAGCAAGCGGCGGTCGAGGTCGCGGTCGCCGGCCGGATGATGCTCAAGCGGCTGATGGGCAAAGCCAGCTTCGCCACCGTGCAGGACGGGTCGGGCCGGATCCAGTTCTTCGTCACTGACGCCGACGCCGGCGCGGCCGCGCACGAGGAGTTCCGGCGCTGGGACATCGGGGACATCGTCGGCGCGCGCGGCACGCTGTTCAAGACCAACCGCGGCGAGCTGTCGGTGCGCTGCCGCGAGCTGCGCCTGCTCGCCAAGGCGCTGCGGCCGCTGCCCGACAAGTTCCACGGGCTGGCCGATCAGGAACAGCGCTATCGCCAGCGTTATGTCGACCTGATCGTCAACGAATCGACCCGCCACGCCTTCCGCACGCGGGCGCGCGCGGTCTCGGCCATCCGGCGCTTCATGTCCGAGCACGGGTTCCTCGAGGTCGAGACGCCGATGCTGCAGGTGATCCCGGGCGGCGCGGCGGCCAGGCCGTTCGTGACACACCACAACGCGCTCGATATCGACATGTTCCTGCGCATCGCGCCCGAGCTGTACCTGAAGCGCCTGGTGGTGGGCGGCATCGAGCGCGTGTTCGAGATCAACCGCAACTTCCGCAACGAGGGTCTGTCGCCGCGCCACAACCCGGAATTCACGATGCTCGAGTTCTATGCGGCGTACAGGGAAGTCGGCTGGATGATGGACTTCACCGAGAGCCTGCTGCGGGAAACGGCCCTTTCCGCGGTGGGCACCGCGTCGCTTTCGTACCAGGGACAGACGATCGATCTGTCGCGCCCGTTCGCGCGCATGACCGCCGTCGAGGCCGTCCGCCGCCACGCACCCGGCTACGAGGGCGCTCCGCTCGACGATCCGACCTGGCTGCGCGGCGAGCTCCAACGCCTCGGCGTCCAGCCGCACGCCGGTGCGGGACCGGGCGCGCTGCAGCTGACGCTGTTCGAGACGGTCGCCGAATCGCAACTGGTACAGCCGACCTTCATCGTCGACTACCCGGTCGAGGTCTCGCCACTGGCGCGCGCGTCGGATGCCCGGCCCGGCATCGCCGACCGCTTCGAGCTCTTCATCGCCGGCCGCGAGACCGCCAACGGGTTCTCCGAGCTCAACGACCCGGAGGACCAGGCGCAGCGCTTCCTGGAGCAGGCGCGCGCCAAGGAGGCAGGCGACGAGGAGGCGATGTACTACGACGCCGACTACATCCGCGCGCTCGAATACGGCATGCCACCGACCGCCGGCTGCGGCGTCGGGGTCGACCGCTTGGTGATGCTGCTGGCCGATGCGCCCAACATCCGCGACGTGATCCTGTTCCCGCACATGCGGCCCGAGGAGCGCGGCTGATCGCATGGCGGCGGCACTCGATCGGGAACGGCTGCGGCGCCTGGGGGCCACGCTCGAGGCGCGCGCCTCCTGCCCGCCGCCGCCCGATCGCGTCCCGCTGATCGTCGGCGGCCGGCCGTGCGGCACCGTCGGACCGGACCCGCTGCACTGCCTGCTCGATCTGGGAGGTCCGTTCCGCTTCGCCGACCATGCGCTGCTGCTCGACGACGCCGGCACCGGCGCGGATCCGTTCGAGCGGCGGTCGCGCGCATTGGAGTCGGCCGCGCTCGCGCTGCGGGCCGCGGGCCTGCTGCCGTGGTGGCGCGACGAGCTGCTCGAGGTCAGGCCGGCTCCCGACGCCGCGCCGCTGGCGGTGATCGAGCGCGCCGCCTGCCGCGCCCTCGGCATCACGACCTACGCGGTGCACGCGAACGGCTTTCTGCCGGGCGATGAGCTGGTGGTGTGCCGGCGGGCCCCCGATAAGAGCGTCGACCCGGGCCTGTGGGACAACATCGCGGCCGGCATGATCGCCGCCGGCGAGAGCGAACTCGAGGCGCTCGCGCGCGAGGCGCAGGAGGAGGTCGGGCTGGACATCGGCCCGCTGATGCTCGTGCGCGGCGGCCGCCTGCGCGTCGGGCGCGAGGTCCCGGAAGGCTACATGTCCGAGTGGATCCAGGTGTTCGATATCGAGCTGCCACCGCGCCCCGAGCTGCGCAATCAGGATGGTGAGGTCGACCTGATCGAGACGCGCCGGGCCGAGCACGCAGTGAGCGCGATCGAGCGCGGCGAATTCACGCTCGAGGCTTCGCTCGTCACGGTCGAGGCGCTCGAGCGGCG
>CAZEIW010000104.1:0-6454 GCA_964512305.1 uncultured Burkholderiaceae bacterium
TACCTGCTGTTCCGGCGCGACCCGCTGGGCGGTCTTTCGCTCTACTTGACGGCGCCCGACTTCCACCTGGTCGCGGCGGCACGCAGCGACCGGGGGAGCGGCTTCGTTACGATCGAGCGCGACGAGGCGCAAAGCGGCCTGAACGACGAGGTGCGCCACTGGTCGGAGGTGCTCAAGCCGAAGCCCGGCATGACGCCGCTGCCGGCCCTGCTGCAGCACATGCAGTCGACCCCGACCGCGCCGCTGCTGGCCCCGACCGCTCCGCCACCGGCCCAGAAAGCGCCCTGACCGCCGCGCGCGGCACCCGCTGGGGTTGCCGCCGCCTCAATGCGCGCGCCACGCGCGCGCCTCGGCAGCAACCTGCGCGGCGTCGAACCCGTTGATCTCCTCGATCAGGTCGTTCGTGATCAGCTCGCGCGCGGGCACCTTGTCGCGTATCACCCCCCACTGCTGCAGGAAGTCGACATACGCGGCGTAGTTGCGCTCGGAGCTCTCTCCCCAGCGCGCGACGCCGGCCTTGTCGAGCTTCCAGTTGCCGATCCGCGCCTGCAGCGTATGCAGGTCGTCGCGCAGCGCCGTTTCCTCGTCCTTGCCGGTCGGCCGCGTCTGCGGGTAGACCTCCCACAGGATCCGGACCGCCGCCTCGGGATTGGCGATCGCGAATACCGTTCCCTTCGCGTACCCCTGCGCCAGCGCGACCGCCTCGCGGCGCCGCTTCTGCAGCGTCTCCTCGAGCGCCAGGAGCCCGTTGGAGGGGAAGCCGTCGATCGCCCGGGTGTCGAGGTAGCGCAGTTTCGCTCCCGCGTTCTCGACCATCGCGTACTGCGTGTCGAACTGGCTCAGCGCATCGACCTGGCCGGTGCGCAGCAGCGCTGCGGTCTGCGCGCCTTCGCCCGCGACCACGATCCGGATGTCCGTGTCCGGGTTCAGGCCGGCGCTGGCCGCGAGCGCGCGCGCGACCACGACGCCGCCGGAGGCCATGGAGGTGACGCCGATCGATTTGCCCTTCAGGTCGGCCAGCGTGGCGATCGGGCTCGAGTCCGGCACCGCGATCCCGTAGATGTTGCCTTCGTAGGCCGTGTAGAAGATGCGCGCCTTGACGCCCTGGCCCCGGATGATCGCCAGCGGCTCCACCGACGGGAGCGAATACGCGAGCTCCCGCGTGGCGACGAACTTCACGCAATCGGTCGACCCTGCTACCGGCACCAGCTCGACGCGGATGCCGTCCTTCGCGTACCAGCCAAGGCGGGTCGCGATCGCGAACGGCGCGGCGGCCGAGCTGATCGTCCGGGCGCAGAACCCGACCTTGACCTCGGTCTCGGCCGCTCCCGCCGCCCACGCCAGGCATGCACAGACCGCGGCGATCGTGATCCGGAGTACGTTCATGGCCTTCCTCCGTCGGATGGGGCCCGGCCCGCCGGCGCGCTCGAAGCGTCCCAGAACAGCACCCGCTTGCGCACGGCGATCAGGATCGAGTTGAGCAGCAGCCCCAGCACCGCCAGGATCAGCAGCACCGAGAACTGGCCCGCGACGTCCATCGTGAACGTCATGCTGGTGATCAGCATGCCGAGGCCGCGCTGCGCCCCGACGAACTCGGCGACGATCGCGCCGATCAGCGACAGGACCATCGCGATCTCCAGGCCCGCCATCACGAACGGCATCGCGCCCGGCACGCGCAGCATCCGGAAGATCTGCAGCTCCGAGGCATCCAGCGAACGCATCAGATCGACCCGGTCCGGGTCGGCCGAGCGCAGCCCGGCGATCGTGTTGACCATCAGCGGAAAGAACGCGGTGAGCGCCGCCTGGACGAACTTCGACGTGATTCCGAGGCCGAACCAGACGATGATCAGCGGCGCAAGCGCGACTTTCGGCATCGCCTGGAACATGATGACGAACGGGTACAGGTAGTACTCGACGCGGCGGCTCAGCGCGATCAAGGTTCCCAGCAACAGCGCCAGCGCGCAGCCGAGCCCGAACCCGAGCAGCGTCTCGAGCACCGTCACCCAGAGGTGATCGAGGTACAGGCCGGAGGCGAAACCGCGCCACAAAGCCGCGGCGATGCGCGATGGCGCGGGCAGGATGTACGCCGGCACCTCGAGAACCCGAGCCGCGGCCTCCCACAGCGCCAGCACCGCCACGGCGAGCAGCGCGCGCAGCACGGGGCGGTGTATCGCTCTCACCGATCGAGTCCGCCACGGGCTTCCAGGGCAGCCCGGATGCGCTGCACGCAGGCACCGAAGGCGGGAGCCGTCATCGCGTCGAGCGTTCGCGGCCGCGCGAGGGCGATGGCGACGTCGTCGATCAGGCGCCCCGGCCGGGCCGACATCACGAGCACGCGGTCCGCCAGAAAGACGGCCTCGGCGATCGAGTGCGTGATGAAGACGACGGTATCGCGGCGCTCGATCCAGATCCGCTGCAGCTCCAGGTTGAGGCGCTCGCGCGTCAGGGCATCGAGCGCGCCGAAAGGTTCGTCCATCAGCAGCACGCCGGGGCCGTGGATCAGCGCGCGCACGATCGCGGCGCGCTGCTGCATGCCGCCCGACAGCTCGGAGGGAAGGCGCGACTCGAATCCCCGCAGCCCGACCAGTGCCAGCAACTCGAGCGCGCGGTCCCTGAAGCGCTCGCGCCCGAGGCGCTGCACGTCGACCGGGAGCAGCACGTTGTCGATCACGCTGCGCCAGGGGAACAGCACCGGTGCCTGGAACACCACGCCGACGTCCCGCCGCGGGCCGTCGATTCGCGAGCGGTTCATCCGCGCCTCGCCGGAGGTCACCGGGATGAGGCCGGCGAGGATCTTGAGCAGCGTGGACTTGCCGCAGCCCGAGGGGCCGACGACCGCGACGAACTGCCGGGCGTCGACCGCGAAGTCGATGTCGTGCAGCGCTTCGATCGGGCCCGATCGCGTCGTGTAGACCTTCGACACGCGTTCGACCGAGATCGACGCTGCGGCATGCGGCGCGGACGGCGGCGCGGCCGCCGCGCCGGGGCGCTCGAGCGTCGCCGACATCGGTGCGCGCCGCAATCCGCGCCGGCGAACTAGGCGCGCTGCGCGGCCGCCGCCGGAGCCGGGGCGCGCCGCCGGAAGAGCAGCCAGGTGGCCGCAAGGCCGCAGGCCGCGGCAAAGCTCATCCAGTAGCCCGGCGCGCCCTTGTCGCCGGTGACGTGGATCAGCCACGTCGAGACCGCCGGCGTGAAGCCGCCGAACAGGGCGGTCGCCAGGCTGTAGGCGAGCGAAAAGCCGGCGGTGCGCACGTTGACCGGCATCACTTCCGTCAGAGCGACCACCATCGCGCCGTTGTACGAGGCATACAGGAACGACAGCCACAGCTCGACCGCCAGCATGCGTTCGAAGCTCGGCGCGGCGACCAGCCACGACAGTGCCGGATACGCGGTGAGCAGCGTCAGCACCGTGAACACGACCAGCACCGGGCGGCGTCCCACGCGGTCGGAGACCGCACCCATCACGGGCAGCCAGAAGAAATTGGACACCGCGACGCAGAACGTGACGATCAGGCTGTCGGCGGCGCCGAGTTTCAGGACCGTCTTGCCGAAGGTCGGCGTGTAGACGGTGATCAAGTAGAACGACACCGTCGTCATCACCACCAGCATCGTGCCGGCGACGACCACGGCCCAATTCACGAGCATCGAACGGAAGATCGCGCGGGCCGACGGCCGATGGTGCGCTCGCGCCAGGAACTCCTCGGTCTCCTGCAGCGAGCGGCGTATCACGAAGATCACCGGCACGATCGCGCAGCCGATGAAAAACGGGATCCGCCAGCCCCAGCCGTCGACGTCCGCCGGGGCCATCAGCGCGTTCAGCGCGTAGCCGATCAGCGCCGCGACCATGATCGCGACCTGCTGGCTCGCGGACTGCCAGCTCACGTAAAACCCCTTGTGCCCGGGGGTCGCCATCTCGGACAGGTACACCGAAACGCCGCCCAGCTCGGCTCCGGCCGAGAAGCCTTGCAGCAGGCGGCCGATCAGCACCAGCAGCGGCGCCGCGTAGCCGATCGTCGAGTAGCCGGGGACGAACGCGATCAGGATCGTGCCGAACGCCATGATCGTCAGCGTGGTGATCAGCCCCTGACGGCGGCCGACGCGGTCGATGTAGGCGCCCAGCACGACCGCGCCGAGCGGCCGCATCAGGAATCCTGCACCGAAAGTCGCGAAGGTCATCATCAGCGACGCGAACTCGTCGCTGGACGGAAAGAAGGTCTTCGCGATGTACGTGGCGTAGAAGCCGAACAGGAAGAAGTCGAACATCTCGAGGAAGTTTCCGCTCGTGACGCGGAACACGGTCGAGAGTTTCGATGCGGCCGACGGCGCGACTTTCATGACGCCCTCCGTTGATCGGTACCGGCTGGGTGGAACCGCCCGGTCGGGCAAGGGCGCATGCACGCGTTCGCCGATTCGGGCCGGGGCAGGGGGCGACCTTATCCGGACCGCCGGCCCTCTGCAAGGACTTTCAGGCTGCCTGCCTTACGGAAAATCCACGGAGGCCCCGCGGAAGCTCGTTGCTCTCGCGTTCGCGTGCGCTGCAGCACGCGCGGCAGTTGGGGGTGACGCGGCGCCGGTTCGACGAGCCGGTCCAGCCGCGAAGGCGCTCGAGGGCGCTAGCGCGTCTCGCGAATGTGCGCGCGCCGCCGCTCTTCGAACACGAACTCCTCCAGGGCCGGGTCCAGCGCATTGCGCGCCAGGACCATGCCGATGAGTTTGCCGCGCTCGAGCACCGGTACGTGGCGAAAGCCGTTTTCGTGCATCAGCAGCATCGCGTGGCCGTACGTCTTCTCGACGTCGATCGTCTTGGGCGCGGTTGTCATCACGTCGGAGAGCAGCGTGGCCTCCGGGTCGAGCCTGCGCGCGAGCACGCGGAACAGCGCATCACGCTCGGTGAAGATGCCGACCAGCTGCTCGTTGTCGACCACCAGCAGGGCGCCGATGTTCTTCCTCGCCATCATCTCGGAGGCCTTGCGCACGGACGTCGCCGAGGGAGCCGTGACCAGCTTGTTGCGCTCCATGACGTCTCGAATCGGATGGCTGAACACGGCGTTGTCTCCCTTGTCTGATGGCTGTCCGCATCTGCGGCACCTGCGCGAAGCGGCACGGTGCGTGCCGGGCGCGAGCCTTGACGCGGAACGATAATGGCTGTGCTTTCGGTGGCGTTGACGCCAGTCAAGATTCGGCGGAAACCGCCGCAACCCGGGCCGGGCTAACCGGCAAGGCGCTGCACGAGCGGCGAGGTCCGCGAGTAGGTCAGGAACGCCTCGTGGGTCGCGCGCGTCACCGCGACGTAGGTCAGGCGGACATCGTCGACAAGCTGCTCCGCCTGCCGGCCGAGCGCACCCAGTCCGCCGATCGCGACGCAGGGGAACTCGAGACCCTTGCAGTTGTGCATGGTCAGGAGCCGAACGGCATCTCGCGCCGGGTCGATCCGATTGCCGTGTTCCTTGGCCACGTCGACCGGAATCCCGCGCTGCTCGCAGGCCCGCTGCACGCGGGCGCCGATCGCGTGTTCCGGATACAGGACCGCGAGCTGCGCCCACGCATAGCCCGCCGCATGGCGGCCGGTCAGCCACTCGGCGATCTTGTGTCCCTCGTCGTCGAAATCGGCGCAGCGGCGCAGGGCCGGCTCGACCCCCTGCCGCCCGCCGTCGAGCGGATCGAGGACCGTGTCCTCGTCGTCCGCCTGCAGGCCGGGCGCTCCGATCACGTCGGCGGCGAAACGGCGCGCGAAGCGCAGGATCTGCGCGGTGTTGCGGTAGTTGACGCGAAGCACCGTCGTGCGGCCCTTGGCCTCGATGCCGAGGCGGCTCCAGACCGGGCGCTCGCGGTCGCGGTAGATCGCCTGGGCGTCGTCGTAGACGATCATCAGCGAGCGCGTGTCCGGATTGACCATCTGGGCCGCCAGCTTCAGCCATCCGGGCTCGAAATCGTGCGCTTCGTCGATCAGGACGGCGTCGTACTGGCCGGCAGGGATCTGGCCGCGGTCGACGGCCTCGCTCACGCGCCGTACGCACTCGGCCAGGCGCGCATCGGTCTCCGGATGGTCGGTCCCGGTCGGCATCGGGATGTCGAAGGTTCTAAGCATCCGGTAGCACCACTTATGGAAGGTGAACACTTCGACGCGATCCTCGACGCCCCGATCCTGCATCGCGTTCTCGAGCCTTCCGGCAATTCCGTTGCCGTAGCACAGCACAAGCAGCGGCCGCGTTGCAGCACGGGCGAGGTACTCCGCGCGGAAGGCCAGGATCAGGGTCTTGCCCGAACCCGCCACGCCGCGCACGATCCGATGGCCCGCGCCCAGGCTGCGGGCCAGCTGCTCCTGCTGCAGGTCCATCACGGCCATGGCGCGCTCGCCGGGCTGCGGGGCCTCGGGCTCGTGGAAGGGCAGCGCGATCTGGCGGATCCTGACCTCCGGGAACAGCAGCGCGCGCAGGCGATCGAACTGCGGCAG
>CAZEIW010000105.1:0-6907 GCA_964512305.1 uncultured Burkholderiaceae bacterium
GCGCGAGCGGATGCTCGCGCGCTGGGTCGCGGAAGACCGGCTCACCGAGCTCGAGCTGAAAAGCGAATGGCCCGCGCTCGACACCAAGGAGGGCGACGCGACCATGGGCGGGAGCAAGTTCCACTGGATCCAGGAGACGGGAGTCACGCCGCTCACGCGCCTGCGCCGCGTCGTCGTCAGCGTGGTGCTTCCGGGCGGAAAGGTGCCGCTCGCGACCCTCACCGGGTTCGTCGAGCAGACCGGGGCCTCGGTGACGACGTCGACCCCGTCGCAGACGGGCGACCTGTCGCAGATGGGCGCGACGCCCGCGCCGCAGGGAGACGCTCCGCGATGAAGACGCGCGGCTTCACCTTGATAGAGCTGCTGGTCGCGCTGCTCGTCTTCGGCGTCTTCTCGGCGCTCGCGTACGTCGGCCTCGGCCGCCTGCTCGACGGGCGCGCGCGGCTCGAGCACGAGCAGCAGATCTGGCAGCAGCTGTCGCAGGTGTTCATGCGCATCTCCGACGACGTCGCGCACGCCCGGCCGCGCCCGGTGCGCGACGAGGCGGGCGTCGCCATGCTGCCGGCGTTCGTCGGGCGGCCCTACGATTCGCGCGCCCTCGCGGAGCCGAGCCTGGAATTCACGCGCGGCGGCGAGCTGCACTACGGCGTGACGGCGGAATCCGATCTGCGGCGCGTCGCCTACCGCCTCAAGGAGGGGAAGCTGTACCGCATTACCTGGCCGGTGCTCGACCGCGCCCCGGTGACCAAGCTGCTCGAGGCGCCCCTGATCGGCGACGTCGACACCTTCGAGGTGCGCTTCGCCGACTCGCAGGGAAACACCGCGCCGAACTGGCCGGCGGGAGGCGTCAACCCGAACAACCCGCCGCCGGCGATCGAGGTCAGCCTGGCGGTCAAGGGCGTGGGCAGCTTCAAGCGACTGTTCCTGGTGAACCGATGAGGACCCGCGCCAAAGCCCAGCGCGGTGTCGCCCTGATCACGGCGGTGATGATCGTCGCGATCGCGGCGGCGGTCGCGGCGAAGATCGCTTTCGCGCATCAGATCTGGTTCCGGCAGATGGAGAACGTCGGCGACCGCGATGCGACCGACCTGCTGCGCCGCGGCGCGCTGCACTGGGCGAGCGTGGCCCTGCTCGACGACGCCGCGCACAACTCGATCGACCATCTCGGCGAGCCCTGGGCGCAGGGCCTGCCGACACTGCCGGTCGACGGCGGGGCGATCCACGTCGCGGTCGAGGACGCGCAGGGGCGGTTCAACCTGAACAATCTCCTGGTCAACAACCAGCCGAGCGCGCCGGACATCTCGGTGTTCCAGAAGCTTCTCATCCTGCTCAACCTCGATCCGCTGCTCGCCAACGCCGTCATCGACTGGATAGATCCGGACAGCAACGTGACATCGCCCGGGGGCGCCGAGGACGTCGACTACCTCGTTCTCAAGACGCCGTACCGCGCGGCCAACCAGCCGTTTACGAGCGTCGACGAGCTGCGGCTCATACGCGGCTTCGACGAGAAGACGGTGCAGACCCTGCTCCCCTTCGTCACCGTCCTCCCCGCAGGGATCAGGACGACGATCAACATCAACACCGCCTCCCCGGTCGTGCTCTCGGCCCTGGCGAATCAGGACGTCGCGTGGGGCCAGCGGGTCGCCGAAGCCCGGCAGTCCAAGCCGATGAACAACGTGAGCGAGCTCACTCCGATGATGCCCCAGGGCATGCAGCTCCCGGCCGGACTGGCGAGCGTCAAGACCGATTTCTTCCTGATCACGCTGGATACCTCGATCGGGCGCCACCAGCGCCGCACCGTGGCCTTGCTGCAGCGCGCGGGGAACGTCACGAACTGGATCTGGCACAGGCCGCAGCCACTGATCGACGCGGTCGGGCCCTTGTCGATGGGCGGAACCGATGAAAGCACGCAGTCTCAGTAGCCTGCGCTGGAACTGGAAGGCGCCGAGCCTGGGCGGCCTGCGCTGGCTCGACGTCACCGACGCCCTGCGTCCCAGCGGCGGGGACCGGCTCGAGCTCTGGCTGCCGCGCGACTGGCCGACGGAGGATCGCGAGCTGCGCTGGCGCCGCACCGAAGCGGGCGGAGCGGTGCGCCAGGGCAGCCAGCGCGGCCTCGAGGGCCTCGCCGCCGCCGACGAGATTCTCGTCTGGACCCCGGCCTCGGAAACGCTGCTGCTGCGCGCGCGGCTGCCGACGCGCTCGGCCGCCAAGATCGCCCAGGCGCTGCCGTTCGCGCTCGAGGACCAGCTGATCGACGCGCCCGAGAAGCTGCACTTCGCCTTCGTTCACGAGGCCGACGGCGCGCTCGCGGTGGCGGTGACGCGCCGCGAGCGCATGGAAGGCTGGCTTGCGGGGCTCGTCGCCGCCGGCCTCGCGCCGGCGCGTCTCGCGCCGGTGACGCTCTCGCTGCCGCTCGCCGACCGCTCGTGGACGCTCGCGTTCTGCGACGGGGAGATGGTGCTGCGCTCGGGTCTTCACGCCGGATTCGGCGGCCCGCGCGAGCCGCAGCCGCCGGGGTGGCTGCACACCGCTCTCGCGGAGGCGCGTGCCGATGCCAAGGCGCCGGAGCGCATCCTGCTTGTCGACGCTCCGGGCGATCTCGATGCTGGCGCCTGGCGCGCCGCGCTGGGCCTGCCCCTGGAGGCCCTCTCTGCCGCACCGGCGGCCGTTCCGGAGGCGCCGCTCGACCTGCTCCAGCAGCGCTACGCCCAGCGGCGCGGGCGCGGCGCGGCGCTGCAGCGCGCCTATCTGCCGGCGGCGGCGCTGCTCGTCGCCTCGCTCGTGCTCACGCTCCTCGTGGATGCGGTCGAGTGGGGGCGAACCGCCTACCGTGCGCACGCCGCCGATTCGGAGATGCGCGCGATCCTCATGAAGAGCTTTCCGGACACGCGCGTGATCGTCGATCCCGCCGAGCAGATGCGTCGCGGCCTCGACGCTCTGGGCGCGAAGAGCGGGGCCGCGTCTCCGGGGGACATGCTCTTCCTGCTCGCCCGCGCCTCGCCCGCGTTCGAGGGCCAGGCGCGGCTGCGCGTGCAGGGCATCGACTACGCCGACAGGACGCTGAGCGTCCGGATGGCGGCGACGCAGGCCGACGCCGAGACGCTGGCGCGCGCGCTGCGCGAGCGCTCGCTCGATGTCGCCGTGGACCGCTCCGGCGGGGAAGCGCGCGTGCAGCTGCGCGCGGCCGGCTCGTCGCGGGGAGGCAAGCCGTGAATACCGCCTGGATCGCACCGCTGAAGGCGCGGCTGGAGCCGTGGAAGGCCCGCTGGAACGCGCTCGGCCCGCGCGATCGCCGGATGCTGTCGCTGCTCGCGGCGTTCCTCGCGATCGTGCTCTTCTATCTCCTGTTCTGGCTGCCCGTCGAAAGCGGGCTTGCCCGGTCGCAGGCGCGGCTCGCCTCGGTCCAGGCTCAGCTCGCGCAGGTACAGTCGCAGGCGGCGCTCGTCGAGGGTTTGCGCGCGACGCCGCGCGGCGAGCCTCCCGCCGATGCGGCGTCGGCGTTCCAGGACGCGGCCGCGAAGAACGGCCTGCGCGAGCAGGTAAAGCGCGTCGACGCCGAGGGCGCGCACAGCGTGCGGGTGCAGATCGAGGGCGCCCCGTTCCCGGCGGTGATGTCGCTGCTGGTCGAGCTGCACCAGGCGGGCCTGCGCGCCGAGAATGCGACCTTCGAGAGGAATCCCAAGCCGGGCACCGTGAACGCCCGCCTGCTGCTGCAGGCGCAGGGCGCATGATCGAAACCCTGCGCCGGACCGGCGTCCGCTTCGCGGTCCTCGGCGTCGCGGCGTATCTCGTCTTTCTCGTTGCGAACCTGCCCGCGGCGTGGTTCGGGGTTGCGCTCGAGCGGGCGAGCGGCGGCGCGGTCGCGCTGGGCGATGCGCGCGGCACCGTATGGAAGGGGCGAGGCTCGCTCGCGGTCCGCTCGGGCGGCAGCTTCCGCGCCGTCGCGGACGTCGAGTGGCGCTGCAATCCGCTTTCGGTCTTCACCGGGCGGCTCGTCGTGACGCTGAGCGGTGCCGCCCCCGGCGCCAGCCTGAAAGCGAACCTCGGGCTGGGGCTGCGCAGCGTGCGGCTGGAAAAGGTGGACGCGAGCGTTCCGGTGGCGCTCGTCGAGCCGGCGTTTCCCGCGGCGGCGCTGGTGAAGCCCGACGGGCGCGTGCGCGTGTCGGCGGACTCCTTCGAGATCGGTCCGGCGAGCGTGCGCGGCGCGGCCACCGTCGAATGGGTCGAAGCCGGCATGAGCGGCATCGCGCGCATCGGCGATTACCGCTTGCAGATCGCCGGAAACGGCGACAGCGCGGCCCTGCGGCTCGCGACCCTGCGCGGCGATCTGCGAGTCAACGGCAACGGCGAGTGGCGCGCGGCGCAGCCGCGGCAGATCCGGATGCGCGGCGTCGCGGAGATGTCGCCCGAGCGCAAGGACCTCGAGCCCCTGCTCGTGCTGGTGGCGGGACCTGGCACTGGCAACTCGCGGCCGTTCGGGTGGGAGATGACGATCTAGGATTCAGGCTGACGACAGGTTCCGCCTGCGCAAAGATTTACGGAGTGGGAATAAGCTCTTGACGCGCCTGTTGTAGAGTAGAAGCATCGCGGATAAGGGGAGACCGCCGCGAAGGGACAATAAACCATGAAGATTCGACTGGGCGTGATAGCACTGATCGCGGCGGGCTGTCTCGCCGCGTGCGGAGGAGGTGGAGGAGGAGGCGGGCCGAGCACTCCGCCGGGTCCCCGCCAGGTGCAGATATCGTGGGCGGCCAACCACGAAAAAGGCGTCAACAGCGCAGGCGGAGGATACACCGTTTCGATCACCGGTCAGCCGCCGATCAACGTGCCGTGGGTGACCGGGCCGACGGCGCCGACCTCGACCAGTCTCATACTGCAGCAGGGGACCTACACCATCACAGTGACCGCGTACGCGGCGCTCGATGCCCAGGGCGGCGCCACCGGGAGCACTAGCGCGCCCGCGCAGCAGACGATCGCGGTGCCCTGAGGGGAGGCAATCATGAAAACATTGCTGCGTGCAAATTTCATCGCCGCGCTCGCCGGAGCTTCGCTGATGGCGTATGCGCAGATCGCCGCTGCGCCCGTCGCGCCGCCCGGTTGGACCGGCGCGGGCAAGGCGAAGTACGTGTCCGACGAAGTGCTGGTGAAGTTCAAGCCCGCCGCCGTCGCGCAGGATCGCGCGGCGACCGTTACGGCTCTGGGGCACAGGATCGTCGCGGAGCTGGGGCAGCCCGGCTGGGCGCAGGTCAAGCTCGGCGCCGGCCAGTCGGTGACCGCGGCGGTCGCGGCCTACCAGAACGACCCGAATGTCGAGGCCGCCCAGCCGAACTACATCTATCACGCAACGGCAGTGCCGAACGACCCGCAATTCGGGCAGCTTTGGGCGTTGAAGAACACCGGGCAAACGATCGCGACCGGCAACTTCAGCCCTACCACCGGCACCCCGGGCGACGACATGGACATCGAGGCAGCCTGGGACCACATCACAGACTGCAGCTCGGTCGTGGTCGCGGTGATCGATTCGGGCGTGAACTACAACCAGGAAGACCTCGCGCCGAACATGTGGAACGGCACGGCGGCGGGCTTCCCGAATCACGGCTTCGATTTCGTCAACAACGACAACGATCCGATGGATCTGGTCGGCCACGGCACGCACGTGGCGGGCATCATCGGGGCCGCCGGGAACAATGGATTGGGCACGACGGGCGTCTGTTGGACGGCGAGCATTATGGCAGTGCGGGTGCTGGATGCGACCGGAACCGGCTCCGACGCTACCATCATCAACGGCATCAACTTCGCGGTCGCACATGGCGCCAAGGTGATCAACATGAGCCTTGGAAGCAGCGGCGGACTCGTGGATCCGGCGTTTAGCAATGCCATTACTTCAGCGCAGAACAGCGACGTCGTAGTGGTTGTGGCGGCAGGCAACGACGGCGTCAACAACGACCTCCCAACAACGCCGACGTACCCATGCAATTTCACCCAGGCCAACCTCATTTGCGTCGCCGCGCTCGATCAGAACTACTCGCTGGCGACCTTCTCGAATTTCGGAACCACGAGCGTCGACGTCGGCGCGCCGGGAACCAACATCTTGAGCACGTGGCCCGGCACTTCGGGGACGATCATGGATGGCTTCAACAGCGCCGGGGTCTTGAACTGGACGACCTCGGGTGGCGGATGGGCCTATACCCAGCTCTCCCTCACCAGCGGCCTCACCGATGCGTTGGTCAATCCCAGCACGTTCCCTTCCGGAACCTACGCGAACAACGCAGACAATCGCGTCTACAAGAATTTCCCTCTCAACGGCAAGGTCAGCGCGGTATTGAATTTCTTCGCCCAGGTGGACATATCTACACTAGGCAGCGATTCCCTCAACGTTAACTACCGCACAGCGGGCGGCGATCCGTTCGCGGCCGGCGGTGTCAACCTCCAGGGCGGCTCTGGCACTACCGGTGGGTTTGCCTTTTTTTCCTTCGATCTGACCCCCTGCATCAGTGCCACGTGCACTGTAGGGTTCCAGTTGAAAAGCGACGCGGCCAACACGGCTCAGGGAGCGGGTATCGTCGACTTCAGCATCGACACCCTCACGTTGAACAACACTACCTACAACACGATCAGCGGCACTTCGATGGCGACGCCCGAGGTCGCTGGAGTCGCGGCGATGCTCCGCGCCTTCAACCCGCAATTCACCTACCTCGATACCGTCAACGCGATCAAGAACGGTGGTAAGTCCATCGCGGCGCTCGCCAGCAAGACGACGAGCGGTAAGGCGGTCGATGTCATGTCGACGCTCGCTTTCATCAACAAGCCTACAGGTCTGACGATTACTTTCCAGTAGACGCGCATGCTATTCGTAGCGCGGTGGTGCACTGCGTTCGTAGTGGCGTTCGCGACGCTGGGAGCCGCC
>CAZEIW010000106.1:0-18114 GCA_964512305.1 uncultured Burkholderiaceae bacterium
ACCATCCGCTGGCCGCAGGGCGCGGTGGAAACCTTCAAGGATGTCGCGGCGAACCAGCTGATCGTCGCGCGCGAGGGGAAGGGAATCGTCGAGCGGCGGCCGTTTGCGCCGTCGGCAGGAGCAGCCGCTCGACCCTAGCGATCACGCGGCACGATCCCCTCTCCCGCTTGCGGGAGAGGGTAAGGGTGAGGGCGGGGAGCGAAGCTCCGGCCGCCACCCTCACCCCCGGCCCCTCTCCCGCGCGGAGCGCGGGAGAGGGGAGTTTTCAGTCGTCCGCGTGCGGCGTCGCCGGATACGGCCTGCCTTCCATCAACCCGTTCCACAGCACCTTGTTGTACAGGGCCGGGGGTGCGCGGTCGGCGTCGGAGAAGTCGAACCCGCGGGTGACGGCGTCCCAGTAAGCCGCGTCGTGCTTGGGCGTCACCGCCGGGCCCGCCGCGTACCTCGGGCCGACGTCGGACGCCGCCAGCGTCGTCGTGGCCAGCACGGTGGAGGCCACCGCGTCGTAGGTCCACGCGCCCGATGACGTGATGTCGAACACGTCGGTCATCGGCGGCTGAGTCGCGGTGTTCAGGTTGATGTGCGGCGCGTCCAGGATGTCCTCGATCGTGCGCAGCGCGTTGACCTGGCTGTAGCGCGTGCTGACGACGGCGTGCTGCTTCACGTACGCGCCGACGACATACGCCGTGGCCCGGTGCGAATCGACGTGGTCGGGTCCGTCCTGGCAGTCGTCCTCCGTGATGATGATCACCGTGTCGCGGGCATACGGGCTGTGCGCCACCGCCTCGACCATGCGGCCGACCGCGAGGTCGTCGTCGGCCTGCTGCGTTTCGGGCGTGTTCACGCCGGCGAGCGCGCTGCCGAAGCTGCCGGTATGGTCGTGGCTGACGCGGAACAACGTCAGGTCGGGAAGGTTCCTGTTGGCGACGAACTGGTCGAACTCGCGCTTCCACTCGTTGTAGCGCCACACGTCGGGGTAGTTCTGGTCATAGCCCCGGAAGTACAGGTCGGTCAGGGGAATGAGCGCCGGGTTGAGCGGCGCGACCTGCACGATGCCGGCGGAGAACGGATCCGACACCGGCGCCGCGATGGTTCCGATGCTGCCGATGCTGTTCACCAGGAAGCCGTAGTTGCGCACGCTCTTACCGGCCTTCAGGGCCGCGTCGAAGATGTAGCCTTCCTGGAACCCGGACGGGCCGTCGGCGGCCGCGTGGTTCCCGATGCCGACGAGCAGGTTGGCGGTGCCGCCCGGCAGGCTCGCCGATCCGCTCGTGAAGCCGCCCTTCGTGGCCGCGTCACGGTCGGCGATGCTTGCCAGCCCGACGGGCACGTTGCGGTTGGAGCCCTCGGATTCGTACGACAGCCCGCGATTGACCCGGGCGTAGTTGATCTGCTGGGTGATCGTCTCGGTGTTGGTGACCCGGCCCGCCATCGCCCAGGACCAGCCGTCCATGCTGCCGTCGCCGGGGTCCATGAAGTTGTCCAGCGTCACGAAACCACTGGCCAGGCGATGGAAGTTCGGCGTGATCGCCTCGCCGAACACGGTCAGCGAGGCGTCGACGTTGGCGCCGTTGGTCAGGTCGCCGAGGATCTGGTCGAAAGTGCGGTTCTCCTTGACCACGTAGATGATGTGCCGGACGTGCTCGCGCAGGAATTCGATCACGCGCCGGTCACCCGCGACCGGCGCGGCCGTATAGCCGTTGTTCCGCGCCACCTGCCGCGTCAACGCGGCGAGTTGCGCGCGGCCGGGCACCGGGGCGCTCACGAGCGACGCGCGTTCGAGCTGGAACTGGTACTGGTTCGCGCCCAGCGCCTTGGCGATGGCTGCCGCGTTGCCGCCCGGATAGGTGATGCTCGTCAGGAGCGCCGTGTTCCCGAAGAGGTATTGCGTGTTCGGGCCCGTGACGCTCTTGCCGTTGACGATGTACATCCACGCGCCGTCGGCGCTGAACGTGATGTCGTGCGGCTCGTAGGCGGTCGGGATCAGCCCGGCGACGTGGGCGTGCTCCGCTTCGCCCTCGGCCGATCCCGCCAGCGGGATCACCGCGACCGAATTGGCGCCGGCATTGACCGCGTAAAGCGTGCGGCCGTCCGGAGCGAGGGTCACGGCAAAGGTTGCCGCGCCGGTGCGTGCCTGATCCGGGAGCACTCCCGCAGGGGCACGGGCGTCGATCCGGTCGACGACCCGGTTGGAGGCCGTGTCGATCACCGCCACCTGGTCGGCGTTGTCCTGCGCCACGTACAGCCGCGTTTGCGAACGGTTCAAGGTCATTCCGAGCGCGTTGCCGTCGAGCTTGATCCGCGCGATCAGCCGCCCCTGGGTGGGAGAGGAGACGTCCACCGCCACGACTTCGCGGTCGCGGTCCGAAGAGACATACGCGGTACCGTTGCCCTTGATGGCGACCGCGAACGGGAAGGTGCCGCCGGCGACGCCGCTCGTCCCTTCGTTGTTCGCAAAGAAGGGGCGCAGGTCGTGCTCGTACCGGACCGTGCGCGTCGCGGTGTCGATCACACTGATCGAGTCGTTGTAGTTGTTGGCGGCGACGAGCGTCCCGCCGTCGGCCGAGATGCCCAGGCCGCTCGCGTTCGGCTGGACGCCGAGGCCGAGCCCCTTGTTGGCATGCGTGCCGCTGTGGCCCAGCGCGATCGCGCCGGCGGCCGCGAACGTGCCGCCGCTTTTGGTGTACACGTACACGGCATCGTCGTTGCCGCCCGCGGCATACAGCGTGTTCCCGTCGGGCGCCCAGACCAGGCCGACGTGGGCGTTGGCCTGCTTGATGACCTGCGAAAGCTTCGGGTTCGCCTTATTGGCGCCGGACACGTCGTACAGGAAGACATACTGGGTCGAGTTCGCCGCGTCGACCGCCACGCTTGCCGGCGGGTAGAGCGAATTCTGACCCGCGCAGATGACCGCGAGCGTCGTGCCGTCGGGGCTCAGCTGCGACCGCACGGCCTCGCCGGCGACGAAGTCCGGGTACCCGGGCAGGCCGGGGTTCAGGGGCTGCTCGATCGCACCGGGCAGCGGCGCGACCGGCGTGATGAACTGACCGGTCGGCAATTGCGCCGCCGCCGGTGCCGCCACCGCCGCCAGGTCCTCGCGTTCCGTGAGCAGCGATGATTGCGCGCAGGCCAGCTGCAGCAGAGCGAGCGCGGCAGACGCCGGCAGAGCCGTCCTCGCCAAGCAAGACAAGCGGGTTCCGTTCATTCCGACTCCCAGGTCGTGTCGATGGGTCGGCGAAGTAGATCACCGCTGTGTGGTTGAATTGATGACTGTCTTCTTGCGTTGGGCTCCCTGCTACGCGCTACCGACCTCCACACCCGTCTCGAGCCGTGAACCCACAGCCATCACTGCGACGAGGGTTTGGATACGCAAGGCTTATCGCGCCGCGCTATACCGAGCCAGCAGCGCCTGATCCCGCTTGATCAGCGTCGGAGCTCCCGCGTCGGTGGCAGCGACCCTTCGCCGCAGCTGCAACCGCTGCTGCAGGAACCGGCTCGCGTCGGCTGCCTGGGCGCTTGTGAGGGGAAGCTCGAGGTCGAAGAGCTCGGGTGGAAAGATCTCCTCCAGCAGGACCAGGCGCGACGCCGTCTCTTCCTTGTCGCCGCCCTGCGCGAGCTTCGCCAGCTCATCGGCCTCCCGCTGCATCGCCGCCGCGAAGAACTGGGCCGCGCGCCGGCGGTCCTTGCGGTGGTCGAGCAGGTACCGGGACCAGTTGGCCATGTGACGCACGACGCGCTCGGGGGCGGTGGCGAAATACGCCTTGCGTTCGGCCGTCTCCCACTCGTGGCGGATCACGCCGTTGCGGATCGTGGCCGACATGCCCATGAGCATGCACGGGGGCGTGACGTCGGGTGGATAGTAGGCGTAGGTCAGATTGGCGTCGAAGAACTCGCCCGCGGTCTCGGTCGGGCCGAGGATCGTCGAGTCGGTCTCGATCGACTTCTCTCCCCCTTTCGTGCGGTCGCACAGGATCGCCTGGACCTGAAACGGGGCACCCGCCGCGATGACGTAGTCGACGAAGAACGCCTCCTGGCTGAGCCGGTAGATCCCGACGTGCCATTCGGCGTTTCCCCCCGGGATCGTGAAGCCTTGGATCGGCTGTACCCGGGCGTTCAAAGCGCCGACCAGCATGTCGCGCGGGAGCTTCAGGTCATCGTCACCGCCGGATTCCTGAGGCCAGCCCGATAGCGGAGCCAGCAACCCCAGGAACAGCAGGGCGGCCGCAGCGGTACCTGCCCGGGCAAGGCTGCACCGGAACCGGGATCCGGGCGAAGATCGCTTGGAAACGATGTTCGAGGACGCAGGCAGACGACGCAGGCGCATGTTGGATCCTCCCACTGGCGGGAGGATGCGCGGTATGCAGGCGCAAGACAAGAGAGAAAAGCCACGTCCCGCCGGCATCGATGCCGCTTGCGCGGCGCCGCTTTGCCGCCACAATGCGAGTCGGGCCCCGGCGCGCAAGGCGCGCCTCGAAGGGAGAACCTGCGCTTGAACTCCGGCCGTTTCGCGCTAATTGCCGTCCTGCTGTCGGCCTGCCTGCCATGTCTGGCGACCTCGCCCGAAGTCGTGGACAAGTGCATGAGCGGGCAACCCGATGAGGTTGTCGAAGCCTGCACGGCGATCATCGACGCCGGCGAGGAGCCCCCGGAGCATCTGTCGATCGCGCTTTCGAATCGCGGCGTCGCATACGAACGGCGAGGGGAGTTCGACAAGGCCATCTCGGACCACACGAAGGCTCTCGAGCTCGCGCCGGATGCGACGATCTTCCTGAATCGCGGCTCCGCGTACTCGAAGAAGGGTGACTCCGAAGCGGCTATCGCCGATTTCAGCCGGTCGATCGAGCTGCGTCCGGAAGATGCGGCGGCGTACCTGTATCGCGGCAAGGAGCGTCTGCTGAGCGGTGACGCGCAGCAGGCGCGCGGCGATCTCGACCGGGGCCTTGGCCTGGTGAACGACCGGGATCCGGAGACGGTCGGGACCTTGAACATGCTCGTCAGGGAGTTCTACGGCGCGAAACGCTACGAGGAAGCGATTCCCTTCGCGCAAAAGGTGCTCGCGATTCGCAACGCGACGCTGGGGCCCGAGCACGCCGAGACGCTCGCGGTCCTGCACACGCTGGCATCCCTCGACTGGTACGCGCGAAAGTACGCGGAAGCCGAGCCGCTGCTGAAACAGCTCGCCGCGACCCGCGAGAAGGTGCTCGGCCCCGACGATCCAGAAACGGCGGCCAGCCTCAACGAGCTGGGAACGCTGTACTGGAGTACCGGCAGCTACAGCCAGGCCGAACCGTATTTCCAGCGCGCGCTTGCCATCCGCGAAAAAGCGCTCGGTCCCGAGGACGTGGCGACGGCGGACAGCTTGAACGGCCTCGCGGTCGTGTACTGGAAGGCCGGCAGGTACGCCGAGGCGGAGCCGCTGTTCCAGCGCGCTCTCGCGATCCGGCAGAAGTCGCTCGGTCCCGAACACCCGGACACGGCCGCGACCGTCAACAATCTGGCGGGCCTTTATTGGAACATGTCCGCCTACGCGCAGGCCGAACCGCTGATGAAGCGCGCATTGGCGATCGACGAGAAGATCTACGGATTGGAAGACCCTGAGATTGTCACCAATCTGATCAACCTGGGAGCCCTGTATGAATCGACGGGTGAATACGCGCAGGCCGAGGCGCATTTCAAGCGGGCGGTCGCGATCACCGAGAAGGCCCTGGGCCCGGACGATCCCCGGACGGCGACCAGCCTCAACGGCCTCGCGGCCTTCTATCGGGAGACCGGCGCCTACACGCTGGCCGAGCCGTTGTTGAAGCGCGCGCTTGCGATCCGCGAGAGAGCGTTCGGGACCGAGCATCCGGAGACCGCCGAAAGTCTCAACAATCTCGGCGTGCTTTACTACGCGATGAAAGCCTTCCCCCAGGCCGAAGCGCTGCTGGAGCAGGGGCTCGCGGTACGTCAGAAGATCCTCGGCGCCGAAAGCCTGGAGGCAGCCGAAAGTCTCGGCAACCTCGGGAACCTTTACGACCATACCGGCGACTTTGCGCGCGCCGAGGCGCTGTTGCAGAAAGCGCTCGCGATCCGCGAGAAGGTGCTCGGTCCGGAGCACCCGGACACCGCGCAGGCGCTCGACAGCCTTGCCGGTCACTACACCGATATCCGGTCGTACGCCCAGGCCGAACCCCTGCTGACGCGCGCGTTGGCGATTCGCGAGAAGGCGTTGGGCAAGGACCACCCCGCGACCGCGACGAGTCTGGCGAGCCTCGCGAACCTCTACGAAGCCGCGGGCGCATTTGCCAAGGCCGAGTCGCTCGACCAGCGGGCGCTGGCAATTCGCGAGCGCTCGCTGGGCCCGGAGCATCCCGATACCGCGACCGTCCTCAACAATCTGGGCGCGCTCTATCTCGAGCAGGGTTCCTACGACCGCGCCGGGCCGCCCCTCGAGCGCGCGCTCGCGATCGACCAGAAGGTGTTCGGCCAGGACCATCCGGCGACCATCGACAGCCTGAACAATCTCGCCGAGCTCTACCAGGAGACGGGCGCGTACGCGAAGGCCGAGGCGCTGTTCCAGCGGGCGGTCGCGATCGGCGACAAGGCCTTCGGTCCCGGCGATCCGGATGCACCCGGCCGGCTCGACAATATCGGGGTCCTCGAGTGGGCCCAGTCGCAATGGCCTGAAGCGGCGGGCACCCTGCGGCGCGCCGCGCAGCGCTACGAGGTGCTGGCCCAGAACGTGCTGATGCTGGGCGACGAGTCGCGCAAGCGGGCGTTCGCGGCCAGCATGGACGATGAAACGGCGGCGCTCGTCACGTTCTCGCTGACGGCGCGCGACATGCTTCCCGATGCGGTTGCGATCGGGCTCGAACCGGTGCTGCAGCGCAAGGGGCGCGTGCTGGACCTGATGGCCGACAGCTTCGGCGCGGTGCGCGGCAGCCTGGCGCCGGAGGATCGCCGCCTGCTCGACCAATGGCGCGAGGCGGCGGCCCAATCCGCGGCGCTGCGCTTCCGCGGTCCGGAGAAGCTGCCGGCGGTCGAATACCGCCGAGAGCTGGAGCAGCTGCAATCGAAAGGCGACGCGATCGAAGCCGAGCTCGCCCAGCGCAGCGCCGAATTCCGCCGCAAGATCGAAACGGTCACGGTCGCCCGCGTGCAACAGGCGATTCCCGACGGTGCGGTGCTCGTCGAATGGTTGCGCTACCGGCCCTTCGTCACGAACGCGACCCGGCCCCAGGATCGTTACGAGGCGCCTCACTACATGGCCTACGTGCTCAAGCATCAAGGCCCGCCGGCCGCCGTTTACATCGGCGAAGCGAGGGCGATCGACACCGCGACCTCGGATCTGCTCGCGGCGCTTCGGGATCCCCGAAGCTCCGTGGTGCGGGAGCTTGGGCGCGACCTCGACGCGCGTCTGCTTCGTCCCTTGCGGCCGTACCTTGGGGACGCGCGGCAGGTGATCCTCTCGCCCGACGGCCAGCTCAACCTGCTGCCCTTCGGCGTGCTGATCGACGAGCAAGGGAGGTATTTCGTCGAGAGGACCGAGATCACCTACGTGACCAGCGGGCGCGACCTGCTGCGGACGGCGCGCGCAGGTGCCCGCCGCGGCCCGCCCGTCATCGTGGCGGACCCCGATTTCGGATCGGCCGCCGAAGCGTCTTCCGGTGCACAGCCCGCCGCGGCGGCCCAGCCATCGGCCGATCCCGCCGTGCACGGCCTGCGGTTCTCCCGATTGGAGGGCACCGCCGGCGAGGCGGACGCCATCGGCAGGATCCTGAAAGGTGACGGGGCGCAGGTGCTGACGAAAGGAAGCGCCACCGAAGAGGCGGTCAAGCACCTGCATTCGCCGCGCATCCTGCACCTGGCAACGCACGGCTTCTTCCTGCCCGATCCCGCCGGTCCAGCGCCGGCCAAGCGGCTGTCGACAACCGAGGCGCGGCTCGGACACGAGAGCGCGGACAACCCGTTGCTGCGCTCCGGCCTCGCGCTGGCCGGGGCGAACCAGCTGCGCTCGGGCGCGGAGGACGGCATCCTGACCGCGCTCGAGGTCGCGGGGCTCGATCTCACCGGTACCGAGCTCGTGACGCTGTCGGCATGCGAAACCGGCGTCGGGACGGTGCAGAACGGCGAGGGTGTCTACGGTTTGCGGCGCGCATTCGTGCTGGCCGGCGCCGAAACGCAGGTCGCGAGCCTGTGGAAGGTCGACGACGACGCAACCCGGGACCTGATGGTGGACTACTATTCGCGGCTGAATGCGGGGGCGGGGCGGTCCGCCGCACTGCGCGCGGCGCAACTGGCCATGCTGGGCGACAACCGGCGCCGTCATCCGTACTATTGGGCAAGCTTCATCGTGGTCGGGGACGGGGGTCCGCTCACCTCCCGGTGAGCAGCGGATTTCGGAACGGGTCGGCCGATGGACGACAGGCAATCGCGAGGCGCCGATCCAGGGTCCGGATCCGCTGCGCGGCAGCACGGAGCTTTTCAAATGCCGCTGCGGCTGCTCGTGATCGCGGCCGTCGCCAGCATCGTCCTGCTCGTTCTTGCGCAGCTCTTGCTGGGCTGGACACTCGACGCCCAGGAGAAGTCCTTTGTCGTCCTGCTGGTCCTGCTGGCGACCTTCGCCGGTTCGCGGCTGTTCAAGACCCGGCGGAAGGGCGGCGCGGATGGAAACTAGGGTGCGCGCGCCGCTGGTCCGATGCCTGTGCGTCGTTTCGATGCTGCTGGCATGGGTCGCGGCCACCGCCGGCGAGGCTGCCGCACCGGCCGAGGTTGCCGGCGCGCCGCTCGACCTCGTCTGCGCGCCGGCCCGGCCGGTGGTGCATCCGGGCGAGTCGGTCAAGCTTCGGGCCTGGCTCACCGACGGTGCGGGCCGCGCCGTCGTCAGGGGCGTCGATTTCACGTGGTCGGCATCGAGCGGAACCCTGACCGGCACCGACAACGCCGACTGGACGTTCGGGCCTGCCGATGCCGGCGCCGACGGCGCCGCCAAGGCGACCGCCAGCTTGGTCGCCAGGCACGTGTCGCTGGGCGAAGCGCGCTGCGAGGTCGTGGTCTATGTCGCCGGCGCGGACGCCGCGCAGCCGGGTCCGGACAGATCGGCCAAGCTCGGCGCCCGATGGTTTCTGCTGCCCGACAGCAGCCCACCGGCAGGGTACGGCCTGTACAGCTACCTGCTGTTCCGGACGCCGCCCGGCACCGACGAGGCGAGGGAGCGCTATCGGAAGGCCGTCGAATCGTACCTGCTGGTCGTGCAGCCGCTCGAGGAGATGGAGCGGCACCGGCGGCGCAGCGAGCTCGACATCGTGATGCTGCCGCTCAAGCACGACGTGGAACTGCCCGCCGATCTTTCCGATCCGAAGCAGGCCGCCAGCGTCGCGCAGCAGCTCCTGGCCGCCTACGACTACGCGCGGGCCCAGGAAATCCTGGCCGACCTCGAGATCGACGCGCGTGCCTATCGCAGCGGTCCCTACCTCGTTTCGACGCTGCCGGCCGATGCGGGCGCGAAAGAACCGCTGCTGGTCTTCGACATGAGCAGCGTGGTGCCGAAGCTGGTCTGGGACTGGGTGAGCGCGTTCTGCTCGATATCCGCGCAGCAGCGCTCATGGGGCGGCACGGCGCTGACGAAACTCGCGCTCAACACGCGCAACGCGCTGGCGGTCAGCGCCGGGGATACGCCGGAGGTGGTGGCGGCGTTGAAGGACTGGATTCAGCTGGTCAAGACGCACTGAGGCGGGAGAGGGGACCCTGCTAGGGCATGTCTCGCATCTGCTGCGGCGACACGGGCATCATGTTGTGGTTGAGGTGGTACATCACCCACAGCGATCCGGCGAGCGCGATGACCACCAGCACCAGCGTGAAGATCAGCGCCAGCACCGACCAGCCGCCCTCGACCTTCGGGCTCATGTGCAGGAAGTAGATCACGTGGACGATGATCTGGAAGATCGCTAGGCCCAGGATGATGACGATCGTGATGCCGGGCGACGGGATGACCTTCGCCATCACGAGCCAAAATGGGATGCTGGTCAGGATGACCGACAGCACGAAGCCCTGGAAGTAGTCCTTCAGGGCCGCCTGCGGCAGGCCGTGCAGCGCGTCGTCCGCGTGACCGTCGCCGCCGTGGTCGCCGTCGGGCGCATGCGATCCCGTCGCCTCGGTCATGGAAGCACTCCCATCAGATAGACGAAGGTGAAGACGCCGATCCAGACCAGGTCGAGAAAGTGCCAGAACATCGACAGGCACATCAGCCGGCGCTTGTTGGCGGCGATCAATCCGTGCTTCGCGACCTGGACCATCAGCGTGACCAGCCACACGATCCCGAAACTGACGTGCAGGCCGTGCGTGCTCACCAGCGTGAAGAAGGACGAGAGGAAGGCGCTGCGCTGCGGCCCGTTGCCCTCGGCGATCAGGTGCGCGAATTCGTTGATCTCGATGCCGACGAAGCCGGCGCCCAGCAGGCCGGTGACCAGCAGCCAGAGCATCGTCCCGCCCACCCGGTTGCGCTGCATCTGCAGCACCGCGAAGCCGTAGGTGATCGAGGACAGCAGCAGCAGCGATGTGTTGAGCGCCACGAGCGGCAGCTCGAACAGGTCCGCTCCCGTGGGCCCGCCGGCATAGCTTCGCCCGAGGACGCCGTAGCAGGCGAACAGGCAGGCGAAGATGAGCGTGTCGCTCATCAGGTACACCCAGAAGCCGAGCAGCGTCGGGTGCTCCGGGTGATGATCGGCGACCCAGAAGCGCGTGCTTTCCGCGCCTCCCGCGGCGCCGGAGGTCAGGCTGGCGGTGAGTTCAGGCATGCTCGGCAAGCAGCCGCGTGCGCTCGCCCTCGATGCGGGCGACCTCGTCGGCCGGGATGTAGTAGTCGCGCTTGTAGTTGAAGGTGTGGATGATCGCCGCCAGCACGACCACGACGAAGAAGGCGATCGCCAGCGGCCACATGCGCCAGACGAGCGCGAAGGCGCACACGGTGCTCAGCGCCGCCAGCACGAAGCCCGCCCCGGTGTTCTTCGGCATGTGGATCGGCACGAATCCGTCCAGGGGCCGCTTGCCGCCGCGCGTCTGCATGTCGTTCCAGGCGTCGCTGTCGTGCACCAGCGGCGTGAAGGCGAAGTTGTAAAGCGGCGGCGGGGACGAGGTCGACCACTCGAGCGTGCGCCCGTGCCAGGGGTCGCCGGTCACGTCCCTGAGCGATTCCCGGCGCAGGTAGCTCACCAGCAGCTGGATCAGGAACGAGGCGATGCCGAGCAGGACCAGCAAGGCGCCGAAGGCCGCGGCCTGGAACCAGATCCGCAGCGACGGGTCGTCGAAGTGGCTCAGCCGCCGCGTGACCCCCATCAAGCCCAGCACGTAAAGCGGCGTGAAGGCGAAGTAGTAGCCGGCGAACCAGAACCAGAACGAGCACTTGCCCCAGAAGGAATCGAGCCGGTAGCCGAACACCTTGGGAAACCAGTACGTGATGCCGGCCATCGCGCCGAACACGACGCCGCCGATGATCACGTTGTGGAAGTGCGCGACCAGGAACAGGCTGTTGTGGAGCGTGAAATCGGCCGGCGGCACGGCGAGCAGCACGCCCGTCATGCCGCCGACCACGAACGTGACCATGAAGCCCACCACCCAGTACATCGGCACTTCGAAGCGGACGCGGCCGCGGTACATCGTGAACAGCCAGTTGAAGATCTTCGCGCCGGTCGGGATCGAGATCACCATCGTCGCGATGCCGAAGAACGAGTTCACGGTGGCGCCGGAGCCCATCGTGAAGAAGTGGTGCAGCCAGACCAGGTAGGAGAGGATCGTGATGACGACCGTCGCGTACACCATCGACGCGTAGCCGAACAGGCGCTTGCCGCAGAAGGTCGGCACGACCTCGGAGAACACGCCGAACACCGGCAGGACCAGGATGTACACCTCCGGGTGGCCCCAGATCCAGATGAGGTTGACGTACATCATCGCGCTGCCGCCGGCGTCGTTGGTGAAGAAGTGCGTCCCGACGTAGCGGTCGAGCGCCAGCAGCGCGAGCGCGGCGGTCAGCACCGGGAAGGCGACCACGATCAGCACGTTGGTGCAGAGCGCCGTCCACGTGAAGATCGGCATCCGCATCATTCCCATGCCGGGTGCGCGCAGCTTGACGATGGTGGCGATCAGGTTGACGCCGGACAGCATCGTCCCGACGCCGGCGATCTGCAGCGACCAGATGTAGTAGTCGACGCCGACGTCGGGGCTGTAGGCCATCTCGGACAGCGGCGGATAGGCGAGCCAGCCGGTGCGCGCGAACTCGCCGATGAACAGCGACAGCATCATCAGCGCGGCGCCGAACGCGGTCATCCAGAAGCTGAAGTTGTTCAGGAACGGAAAGGCGACGTCGCGCGCGCCGATCTGCAGCGGCACCACGAAGTTCATCAGCCCCGTCACGAGCGGCATCGCGACGAACAGGACCATGATGACGCCGTGCGCGGTGAAGATCTGGTCGTAGTGATGCGGCGCCAGGTAGCCCATGTCGGCGCCGAACGAGATCGCCTGCTGGGCCCGCATCATGATCGCGTCGGCGAACCCGCGCAGCAGCATCACGATGCCGAGGAACACGTACATCACGCCGATCTTCTTGTGGTCGATGCTGGTGATCCAGTCGCGCCACAGCGGGCCCCAGGCGCGGAACCAGGTCAGCGCGCCCAGCACCGCCACCGCGCCCACGGCGACCACGGCGAAGGTCCACAGGAGGATCGGCTCGTTGAACGGAACCGCCTCCCAGCTGAGGCGGCCCAGCAGCAGGCTTGCGAGATCGGCGTTGTCGGACATGTCGGCTCGGATTCGCGCGATCCCCGTGGTCAGTCCGGCTTCGCGTGGTGCATGGACATGGACATCATGTCCTTGATGCAGATCTGCCCGCGCCCGACGCACCGGTTGACGATCGCGTCGAACAGGCCCGGCGCGACCGCGGCGTAGCGGCGCACCGGCTCGCGGTCGCTCGGCTTGCTCAGCGCGAGATAGGCGTTGCGGTCGAGCTCGTTGCCGCCGCCCCTGGCCGCCTGCACCCACGCGTCGAAATCCGCGCCGCTCATCGCGCGGAACCGGAAGCGCATGCCGGAGAAGCCCGCGCCGCTGTAGTTCGCCGAGAAGCCGTCGTACTGGCCCGGGCGGCCGATGACCGCGTTCAACTGCGATTCCATGCCTGGCATCGCGTAGATCTGGCCCGCCAGCGCCGGGATGTAGAAGGAGTTCATCACCGACTCGGACGTGATCCGGAAGTGGATCGGCACGTCGACCGGCGCCGCAAGCTCGTTGACCACCGCCACGCCCTGATCGGGATAGAGGAACAGCCACTTCCAGTCGAGCGCGACGACGTCGACCGTCAGCGGCTGGGGCGGCGCCGCCACCGCCTGCCCGGGGCGGCCCGTCCCGAGCGGGCGGAACGGGTCGAGCGTGTGCGTCGTGATCCACGTCACCGCGCCCAGGGCGATGATGATCAGCAGCGGCACGGCCCAGATCACCAGCTCGAGCTGGATCGAATGATCCCAGTCCGGCGCGTAGTGGGCATCCGGGTTGGACTGCCGGTAATGCCAGGCGAAGGCGAGCGTCAGCACGATCACCGGCACGATGATGAGCAGCATCAGGACCGTGGCGATGACGATCAGGCGGCCCTCGCGCAGCGCGACGTCCCCTGGGGGATTGAGCAGCACGGTGTTGCAGCCGGCGAGCACGACGGTCATCGGCAGCCAGAGCAGCCAGCCGCGCAGCGAACCGCGAGCGCCCGTCAGGAGCGTTCGTATTGTTGTCGTGCTGCCTCGGGCGCGCGAAAGAGCCATAATCGACGGGAGTCGATCGACGGGGTGGCGTGTTTGGAATTCGCGCGAGTATCTTACAGTTGGCGCGCGCATAACCATATCAAATCCATGGATTTTTCGGCAGTCGGAAACGGCGGCGATGTCGACCATCGTTGAACCAGCGGGTCACGCTCCGAAGGTAGCCCCCGGAGACATCGCCGTCGGCGTCGTAATCGGACGCATGTCGGAGTACTTCGACTATTTCGTCTACGGCATCGCCTCGGTGCTGGTGTTCCCGGCGGTCTTCTTTCCGTTCGAGCCGCACCTCGAAGGAACGCTGTACTCGTTCACGATCTTCTCGTTTGCGTTCATCGCCCGGCCGCTCGGGTCGCTGATCTTTCTGCGCATCCAGCGCCGCTACGGGCGCGGTCCCAAGCTGACCGCGGCGCTGTTCCTGCTCGGCACCTCGACCGCCGGGATCGCGTTCCTGCCCGGCTACGACTCGCTCGGGCCATCGGCGATCGTCATGCTGTCGATCTTCCGCATCAACCAGGGCCTCGCGCTTGGGGGCGCCTGGGACGGCATGCCGTCGCTGCTGGCGCTCAGCGCCCCGCCGGACAAGCGCGGCTGGTACGCAATGATGGGCCAGCTCGGGGCGCCGATCGGATTCATCATCGCGGCCGCGCTGTTCTCGTTCCTCTATGCGAGCCTCGGAATCGACGATTTCCTGTCTTGGGGCTGGCGCTACCCGTTCTTCGTCGCGCTCGCGATCAATGTCGTGGCGCTGTTCGCGCGCCTGCGGCTGGTGCTGACCCACGAGTTCGACCAGCTTTTCAACGAGCGGGACCTGATGCCGTCCGAGCCGCGCGAGTTCCTCCGCTCGCAGTGGTACGTGGTCGTGATCGGCTCGTTCGGCGCGCTTGCGAGCTACGCGCTGTTCCACCTCGTCACGGTGTTCCCGCTGTCCTGGATCCTGCTCTATTCGAAGCAGTCGATCAGCCAGTTTTTGGGCGTCGAGATCGTGGGCGCGTTCCTGGGCGCCGCCGGCATCGTCGCGTCCGGCGTGATCGCCGACCGCATCGGGCGGCGCAAGATGCTCGCCGTGCTCGCCGCCCTGATCGCCGTCTTCAGCGGCTACTCGCCGACGCTGCTCGACGGCGGCACCTTGGGGCAGGACGTGTTCATCCTGGTGGGATTCTCGCTGCTGGGCCTGTCGTACGGCCAGGCGGCCGGGGCGATGAATTCGAGTTTCGAGCCGCGCTTCCGCTACACCGGGGCGGCGCTCACCGCGGACCTCGCTTGGCTCTTCGGCGCGGGGTTCGCGCCCCTCGTCGCGCTCGGCCTGTCCGCGCATTTCGGGCTCGGGTACGTCAGCCTCTACCTGCTGTCGGGCGCCGCGTGCACGCTCGGGGCGCTGTGGATCAATCGCACCATGAAAGGCCGCGATTGACGGTCGAGGTGGTGATCTGCGATTGCGATGGCGTAATCGTCGACAGCGAGATCCTGGCCGAGCAGGTCCTTGTCGAGCTGCTGGGCGCCTACGCCCCCGTGGTCGAGATCGCCGCCCTGGTGCGCGACTCGTTCGGCCTGAGCTCGTCGACCATCCTGAAGGCGGCTGAGCGGCGATTCGGCGTTGCGTTCCCGGCGAGCCTCTACGCCGAAGTGCGCACGCGGACCGACGCGGCGATCGAAACGAGCGTGCAGCCGATTCCGGGCGTCAGGGCCGCGCTCGAAGCGATCGATCTGCCGCTGGCGATCGTTTCGAACAGCCTGCACCGCATCGTCCGCAGCTCGGTGCGCCGCGCCGGCCTCGAGGATCTCGTGGCGGGGAGGATCTTCAGCGCCGACATGGTGGCCTCCCCCAAGCCCGCGCCGGATCTCTACCTGCTCGCGGCCGCGAAAATGGGCGTGCCGCCCGGGCGCTGCCTGGCGGTCGAGGACAGCTCCGCGGGAGTGACGGCGGCGCTCGCGGCGGGCGCGCGGGTGATCGGCTTCACCGGCGCATCTCACGTTCCGCCGGCGCACGCCGAGCACCTGGTTCGGCTGGGAGTGGCTGCCGTCGTCGGCGCCATGAGCGATCTGCCGCCGGCGGTGAGGCGGATTGCCGCGCACCCGGGCGAAGGCGTCTCGGCCCTGCTGCCACGCTGAGGGGCGGCCCGCGTCGCGGGCGGTCGCCGGGGTTCGGTTAAGCTCCGTCGGCGTGCCCGCCCCGCGAGGATTCGGCGATGCGATGGTGGCGTGACCAGTTCGAGATCTATCGGGCGCCCGATCAGAGCTCCGCGGAGATCCGGGGCCGGCACCTGCAGGCGGTGACGCGCCTGACGCCGGTCTCGATGGCCGCGAACCTGCTCAACGGCATCCTCGTGGTGTCGGCCTTCTGGAACAGCGTCTCCGGCATCGGCCTTCTTGCCTGGTTCGCCACGCTCGCGGGCACCGCGGCGCTGGCGACGATCGCCTGGTGGCAGCGCAGGGCGCGCCCTCCGGGCGCCGCGAGCCCCGCCGCCATCCGCCGCGCCACGCTTCACGCCGCGCTGCTGGCGTCGATCTGGGCTTTCGTGCCGGGCGCCTGGTTCGCCGGCGCCGACCCGCAGCACCGCCTGCTGATCGTGGCGCTGACCTCGGGAATGATGTGCGCCGGGGCCTTCACGCTCGCCACCGTTCCGACGGCGAGCCTGGCCTACGTCGCGATCCTCGCGGCGGGGTCCGCCTATGGGCTCGCCGCTGCGGGCGAATTGCTCTATGTGTATGTCGGCCTGCTGCTGCTGAGCTACGCGCTCGTGATCGTCTCGGGCGTGCTGTCCGCCGCGCGGACGTTCACGGCACGGATCGTCTCCGAGCGCGAGGCTGAGCGCCAGAGCCAGATGGTCGGGCTGCTGCTGCGCGATTTCGAAGAGCACGCGACCGATGTCCTGTGGGAAGTCGACGGCGATGGCCGGTTCACGCACGTGTCGAGCCGCCTCGCGATCCTGCTGCGCAGCACGCAGGAGTCCTCGCAGCCGGCGCGCCTGCTCGACCTGCTCGAGGCGAGCCAGGAGCCGGGCGAGACCGACAAGGGCCGCGAGGCGCTGCGCCAGGCGCTCGCGTCGGACCGCCCCTTCCGTGACATCGTCCTGCCGGTCCAGACTCGGGAGGGCCAGCGATGGTGGTCGATCACCGCCAAGCCGGTCACCGCCGAGTCCGGCCGCGCGCTCGGCTGGCGGGGCGTGATTGCCGACGTGACGGGGGAAAGGCGGGCGCAGCAGCGGCTGCAGCAGCTCGCGCATTCCGATCCGCTCACGGGGCTTGCGAATCGCACCGTGCTGCGCGAGCGGCTGGGGCGTTTCGTCGGGCGCGCCGCCGGAGCCAGGCTCGGCGGCGCGCTGCTGTTCATCGACCTGGACAACTTCAAGATCATCAACGACACGCTCGGGCACTCGGTCGGCGACGCGCTGCTGCAGATCGTGGCCGGCCGACTGCAGGCGGTGGTCCGCGAACGCGACCTGCTGGCACGCCTGGGCGGCGACGAGTTCGCGATCGTGCTGTCCGACGCGGGCAGCGTGGACGAGGTGGCCGCGATCGCGCAGCGCCTGCTGCGGGGTCTCGCGGTTCCGTGCGCCTTGCAGGGGCACAGCCTGGCGGTGGGCGCCAGCGTCGGCATCGCGCTGCTTCCGGAGCATGGCTCGAGCATCGACGACGCGCTCGCCAATGCCGATCTGGCGCTCTACGCCGCCAAGGCGGCCGGCCGCGGGCGCTTCGAGTTCTTCGTGTCGAAGCCCGACGAGCGTCCGACCCGCCAGGTTGCGATCGAGCAGGAGTTGCGCCACGCCCTGTCGCGGGGCCAGCTGGCGCTCCAATGGGAGCCTCAGATCGACCTCGCCACCTGGTCGCCGGTCAGGGCCGAGGCGCTGCTGGTCTGGCGCCACCCGGAGCTCGGCCCGATCACGCCGGCAGAGTTCATCCCGGTCGCCGAGGAATCGGGGCTGATCGAGGAGATCGGCAGCTGGCTGCTGCAGCAGGCCTGCAGCGAGGCGGCGGCGCTGCCCGGCAGCGTCGGCGTCAACGTCAACGTGTCGCCGGTCCAGCTGACGCGGCCCGACTTCGTGGCCAGCGTGGAAGCCGCGCTCCGCACCTCGGGGCTGGCCGCGCAGCGGCTGGAAATCGAGATCGCCGAATCGGTCTTCATCGACAACGTGCCCTCGGCGGTGGCGAACCTGCGTCAGCTCAAGCAGCACGAGGTCCGGATCGCACTCGACGACTTCGGCGACGGCTACTCGGCGCTCGGATACCTGCGCCACTTCCAGTTCGACACGCTCAAGATCGACCGCAGCTTCGTGCACGAGATGGCGTCGCGCGGCGACACGCTGGCGATCGTGCGAGCGGTCATCGCGCTCGCCCGCGC
>CAZEIW010000107.1:0-32579 GCA_964512305.1 uncultured Burkholderiaceae bacterium
CCCTCTCCCGCACGGCGGGAGAGGGGACTGTCGGGGCTAACCCTCTCCCGCGTGGCGGGAGAGGGGACTGTCGGGTGCCCTGCCGTTTTCCCAAAGGGTGAAGTAGAAGGTCGCGCCCTTGCCGGGCTCCGACTCGGCCCAGACGCGGCCGCCGTGCTTGCGAACGATCCGCTGCACGGTCGCGAGCCCGACGCCGGTGCCCGGGAACTCGTTTTGCGAATGGAAGCGCTGGAACAGCCCGAACAGGCGGTCGGCGAAGCGCATGTCGAACCCGGCGCCGTTGTCGCGCACGAAGTACACCGCCTGCCGCCTGCCCTCGCGCTCCTCCTCGCGGCGGCCGAACTCGATCCGCGCGTCGGCGCTGCGGGCCGTGAACTTGAAGGCGTTGCCGAGCAGGTTCTGCAGCACCAGGCGCAGTAGCGTTGCGTCGCCGTCCGCGCCCAGCCCGGGCTCGATCTCGAAGCGGACGCGGCGTGCCGGGTCGGACACGGCGAGCTCGTCGGACAGCTCGCGCGCCGTTCGCGAAAGATCGACCCGCTGCCACTCGATCTCGCGGCCGGTCGTGCGCGACAGCGCGAGCAGCGTGTCGATCATCGAGTTCATCCGGCCGCCGGCGGCGACGATGCGCTTCAGGTGCTCGCGGCCGAGCTCGTCGAGCCGGCCGCCGTAGTCCTCGAGCACGATGGTTGCGAAGCCGTCGACCACGCGCAGCGGCGCACGCAGGTCGTGCGAGACCGAATGCGCGAAGCTGTCGAGCTCCGCCATCGCGAGGTCGAACTGGCGCGTGCGCTCGGCGATCTCGGCCTCGAGGTGGGCGACGCGCACCCCCGGCGCGACCGCGCCGGCGTCGACTTCCGACCCGGTGCCGGCATCCGCCGCGCTGTCGTTGCCGTGGAACGTGGCAACCCCGACATAGCCCGCGAAGCCGCCGGTCCCGGTGAAAATGGGGCCCCCGCTGAGCAGGATCGTGCACTCCGGGTGGCCTGCCGAGGCGGTGTCGAGACGCACGTCGAAGAACGGCGCGCGCGCATCGATCGCGACGGCGATCGGTTCGGGCGCGCGGCCGGCACCGTCGGCGAGCTGCCAGGGCGCGCGCCCCACCAGACGTCCGCATTCGAACCATGCAACCCGCCGCCGCCCCGGCTCGACGGCGCGCACCAGCAACCGCGCGTCGGTCCGCCACCACCACTCGGCCGAGGTCGTCAACGCGCGCCGCATCGCGGCGATCTCGCGCCGCGCCCGCACCCTGAGGGTCACGACGACCGCGAGCAGCGCGATCAATGCGCCCAGCGATGCTGCGCCCAGCAGTTGCGGCGCAGCCGCGGCTGCCGGCGATGCGACCGCGGGCGGCACGGCCACGGCAGCCGCAGCGGCCGCAGCGGCCCACATCCTGCGGGGTGTCAACGCAGGTGGCATCTGACCTTCGGGGCGGACGGTTCGCGGCCGATCTTGCTGCCGGGATCTTCGAGCATCGCCGGCATTGTGCCAGCGCGGTGCGGCTTTGCGCAGCCAGCGCCGCTTCCGACGCGGGGGCCGACGGGCCGCGCCGCGGCGCCCCGTGTCGGCGGGCAGGGCCGGAATTGCACCGGTTTTCGGGTGTTCCGCGCTTCAAGTTCGGAAACGGCCCGTCGATTACAAGAGTGGCGGGAACTTCGAGGCGTGGGCGCGGGCGCGACCAGGATATGAATCGAAAATCGATCGATGCCGTAACAGCGCAGGGACCGGCGACAGCGGCGTTTGCAATGCCGCTGCCGCTGCGGTTTCCGAGCGCCGACGGGCCGGCCTGCGCAGGCACCGAGGTGCCGCTGCCGGTCCAGGCTTCGGGCGGACCGCGCCTGCCGTCGCTGGGGTGGCTGCTGTTCGCCGCCGCGTTGGCGGGCGCGGGAGTGCCGCTTGCGGCCGTTTATGGCCTCGGCGCGCGCGCGATCGACGCGCCGCTGGCGCTCGGCATCACCCTGGCGGTGGGAGCCGTGGCAGCCGCGCTGGTCTGCGCAGCGGTCGGCCGCCGGATCGGGCGGCCGCTGAATCGGCTCGCCGCGCGCGCGGAGCAGGTCGCCCTGCAATACTCCGGCCGCGGCGTCAAGCGCTCCCGCTCGGAGTTCGTCCGCCTGGTCGCATCGTTCGACGCGATGACCGCCGCGCTGCTGTCGCACGCGGAAAGGCTGCAGCAGTCGAACCTGGACGAGATGCAGAGCGGTCTCGAGCTGCAGCGCCGGTACGCGTTGATGCAGATGCTGCACAACCTGTCGTCGTCGGCCAACGAATGCGACTCCGAGGCGCTGGCGCTCGAGGCCGCCCTGCACGAGATCGGCAGCTACCTCGACTGGCCGATCGGCCGCCTCGTGCTCGGTCCCGGCGGCGGGGGCGGCGCGATGCGCTCGGTGTGGTACGGCCGCGAACGCGCGCGCTTCGCGCGCTTCGTCACCGCGAGCGAGGCCGTGCCGGAGGGCGCGGAGGCGGCCCGGCAGGGGTTGAGCGACAAGGGGCTGATCGGGCGCGTGCGCTCGAGCGGCCTGCCGCATTGGGTGGCCGATCTGAGCCGCGCCGAGGCCTGGCTGCCGCGCGAGGGCGCGATCGAGTGCGGCCTCAAGACCGGGCTCCTGATCCCGGTCGCCGGCGACCCGGACGCGCCCGCCCGCCTCGAGTTCTTCTCGGAACATCACGTCGAGGCGACCCCGGAGATGCTCGAGCTGATCGAGGCGATCCACGCCGAGCTGTGGCGCGTCGCCCGGCGCTACCGGACCGAGTCGGCGCTGCGAGCCGCCGAGGCGAAGTCGCGCCGGCTCGCGAACGCCGCCGCGCGCACCCGCAGCCTTGTGATCCTGGCCGCGGAAGACGGGCGGATCGAGTGGGTCAACCACAGCTTCACGCGCGTCACCGGGCGCGCGCGGGGCGAGGCGCTCGGCGCCGATCTCGCGCGGATGCTGTTCGATGACGAACCCGGTCCGGCCGCCGAGCTCCGGCGGCGGCTCGAACACACCGGCCCGGACCTCGAGCAACTGCAGCTGCCGGCGCGGGCCAAGGACGGCCGCGTGGTGTGGCTCGAGCTCGAGGTGATGCGGGCGGTCGATGCCGACGGCGCCCCGGCCGGCAGGATCATCATCGCGCACGACCGCAGCGAGCAGCGCGCCGCGGAACAGGCCCTGCGCGACGCGCACGACGCGGCGGAGCAGGCGAACCGCGCCAAGTCGCAGTTCCTTGCCAACATGAGCCACGAGATCCGCACCCCCATGAACGGCGTGCTCGGGATGGCCGAGCTGCTGCTGGGGACGCGCCTCGACGACCGCCAGCGGCGCTTCGCCGAGGCCGTTTGCAACTCGGGCGAGACGCTGCTGGAGATCATCAACGACATCCTCGACTTTTCGAAGATCGAGGCTGGCAAGCTCGAACTCGAATCGATCGATTTCGACCTGAACCTTCTGGTCGAGGACGTGATCGAGCAGGTCGCGCCGCGGGCGCACCAGAAGCGCCTCGAGCTCGCCTACCGGATCGCGCCGGCGACGCCGGCCGCGGTCCGCGGCGACCCGACCCGGCTGCGCCAGGTGCTGACGAACATCGTCGGCAACGCGATCAAGTTCACCGAGCGCGGAGAAGTCGTGATCACGGTCGATCCGCTCGCCGATGCGCCGCCGGCGGAGACCGGCGGTGCAGCGGACGCCGCCGCGGACGTTGCCGCGCACACCGCGGTCCGGATCCGTTTCGAGGTCCGCGACACGGGCATCGGTATGCCGCCGGATGCGGTCGAACGCCTGTTCTCGACCTTCATGCAGGCCGAGCAGTCGTCGTCGCGCCGCTACGGCGGCACCGGCCTGGGCCTGGCGATCAGCCGGGAGCTGGCCGGGCTGATGGGCGGGACGATCACCGCGACAAGCCGGGTCGGCGAGGGCTCGGTGTTCCGGATCGACGTCGCGCTCGCGCGCGGCGACCCGGCAGCCCTGCCGCGCCCCGCGAGCGTGGCCGAGCTTCCCGGCAGGCGCGTGCTGGTCGTCGAGGACAACCCGACCAACCGCAGCATCCTGCTCAGCCAGCTCGCCTGTCTCGAGATCGAGTGCGCCAGCGCGGAAAACGGCGTGCAGGCGCTGACGATCCTGCGGGCGGCGGCGTGCGCTTCGCAGCCGTTCGACGCCGCCATCATCGACATGAAGATGCCGGTGATGGACGGGCTGACGCTGGCGCGCGAGATCCGGTCCGACCCGAAGCTCGCCCCGTTGCGGCTGGTGATGCTGACCTCGCTCGCCGGCGGCGACGAGGCGCGGCGCGCGCACGAGATCGGTGTCGACCTGCACCTGGCGAAACCGGTCAGGCACCGGGAGCTGGTCAACAGCCTCGCCGCAGTGCTCGCGCCCGGGCGGCCCGCCATCCCCGCGGCGGACCCTGGACTCCTGACCGGCATGCGCGTGCTGGTGGCCGAGGACAACCCGGTCAACCAGGAGGTCGTGCGCGTGATGCTCGCCGATCTCGGCTGCGAGATCCGGATCGCCGCCGACGGCGCCGCGGCGCTCGATCTGCTCGAACGCGAGAGGTTCGACGCGGTGCTGATGGACTGCGAGATGCCCGGTCTCGACGGCTTCGAAGCCGTGCGCAGGCTGCGCGACCCCGGATACATGCAGCACGAGCTGGCGGCGGTGCGCGGGATCCCCGTGATTGCGCTTACCGCCATCGCGCTGGCCGGCGACGCCGAGCGCTGCCGCGACGCGGGCTTCTCCGACTATCTGGCCAAGCCGTTTCGCCAGGCGCAGCTGATCGAGCTGATGGCGCGCTGGCGCCCGGGTGCCGACGGTGGCCGCCGGCCCGCGCAGGCGGCGCAACCGGCGGCCCGCGCGAGCGCCGCGCGAGCGCCGCTCGACGAGGCAGTGCTGGAACAGATCAGGTCGATGGAGCGGCGCGGCTCGGCCGGCCTGCTGCGCCGGCTGGTCGAGGTCTACGGCGCCTCGGCGCAAAAGCTGATCGCGGATGCCGAAGCCGGCCTCGAGCGCGACGACATCGCCGCCGCGGCGCGCGCGATCCATACGCTCAAGTCCTCCAGCGCTAACCTCGGCGCGACCGACCTGGCACGGCGCTGCGGCGATCTCGAGGCGGGCGCGCGCGCGCGCAGGCTGCTCGACGTGCGCGCCCAGTGGCCCGCCCTGCGAGCCGAGTACGAGCGCGTGGCCGAGGCGCTGCGCGCGGTGGCGGCGGACGAGCACGCCGCCGGCGAGGTCTGCCTGGCGGCCGGAGGCGGCCGATGAAATCGCTCGCGCCCACGCTGGCGGCAGGCGCGCGCCGGCCCGCCGCGCAGGGGCCGAACAGCGACCGCGTGCTGCTGGTCGACGACGATCGTGTCGTGCGAATGCTGACCGCCGCCGCGCTGACCGAGCGGGGCTGGCGCGTGATCGAGGCCGACGACGGCGAGCGCGCGTTGCGCCTGTTCGAGGCGGAGCGCCCGCAGGTCGTGGTGCTGGACGCGATGATGCCGCCGCCGGACGGCTTCGAGACCTGCGAGCGCCTGCGGCGCAGCGCCGGCGGCGAGCATGTGCCGATCCTGATGCTGACCGGCCTCGACGACGAGGGCTCGATCGCGCGCGCGTACGAGGCCGGCGCGACCGACTTCTTCGTCAAGGCGAGCGGCCAGTGGACGCTGCTGTCGGAGCGGCTGCGCTACATGCTGCGCGCGGCGCGCATGCGCGAGGAGCTCGTGCAGAGCCAGGCCAAGCTGACCAAGGCGCAGCGGATCGCGCGCCTGGGCAGCTGGGAATGGGACTTCGAACTGCGCCGGCTGCACCTGTCCGACGAGTGCTGCCAGATCGCCGGCATGCCGCCGCAGCCCGACGGCGTCGCCGACTGGTACGCCTGGTCGCAGGTGGCCGCGGAGGACCGGGTCCGGATCGAGCAGCTGTTCCGCGACTCGCTCGTGAGCGGCCGGCAGATGAACTTCGAATGCCGGATCATGCGCCCCGACGGGCAGGTGCGGGTCGTGCGAGTCGAGGCGGAAGTCGAGCGCGGCCAGGATGGCCGGGCGCTGGCGACGCACGGCGTGATGCAGGACGTGACCGAGAGCAAGCTGGCCGAGGACCAGATCAGGCGCCTGGCCAACTACGACAGCCTCACCGGCCTGCCGAACCGGCGCTTCTTCCGCGAGCAGTTCGCGATGACGCTCGAATCGGCGCGCGCCGCCGACGGACTGATCGCGCTGCTGTTCGTCGACATCGACCGTTTCAAGCAGATCAACGACACGCTCGGTCACCAGATCGGCGACCAGATGCTGCGCGAGATCGCCTGGCGCCTGCACGCGACCGTGCGCGAGACCGACACCGTCGCGCGGATCGGGGACGGAGTCGACCCGCCCCGCCCGAGTGCCGGCCCGGTCACCGACGATGGCAACCGGGTCGCCCGCCTGGGCGGCGACGAGTTCACCGTGCTGCTGACCAGCATCCGCTGCGACGAGGACCTGCAGCGCATCATGGCCCGCCTGTTCGAGGCGATCCGCCAGCCGATCCTCTGCGCCGGCCACGAGGTCTTCGCGACCGCATCGATCGGCGTCGCGCGCTTTCCGCAGGACGGGGTCGACGTCGACAGCCTGCTGCGCAAGGCCGACCTCGCGATGTATGCGATCAAGGAGCAGGGCGGCAACGACTGGCGCCCGTTCGACGAGGCGATGAACACCTCGACCGCGACCCGCTGGCACGTCGAGGCGGGGCTGCATCACGCCCTCGACCGCAAGGAGCTCGTGCTTTTCTACCAGCCCAAGATCGACGCCGTGACCGGCTCCATCGTGGGCGCCGAGGCGCTGATGCGCTGGAAGCGGGACGGCCGGCTGGTGCCCCCCGGCGAGTTCATCGGGGCGGCCGAGGACTCGGGACTGATCGTGCCGATGACCGAATGGGCCATCGCCGAGGTCTGCCGGCAGCTCGACGAGTGGAGGCGCCTTGACCTGCCGCTGCAGCCGGTGTCCGTCAACATATCGAGCCGGCACTTCCAGCGCGGCAACCTGGTGCCTCCGGTCCAGCAGGCGCTGGAGCGCCACCGTCTGGCACCCGAGCTGCTCGAGCTCGAGCTGACCGAGACGGTGCTGATGAGCAACCTGGACGTCGCGCTGCCGCTGCTGCAGTCGCTCAAGTCGCTCGGCGTGTCGATCTCGATCGACGATTTCGGCACCGGGTATTCGTCGCTCGCCTACCTGCGGCGCCTGCCGATCGACACGCTGAAGATCGATCGATCGTTCGTGCGCGAGCTCGAGTTCAGCCCCGACAGCGCTGCGATCGTCGCCGCGATCATCGCGATGGGCCGGGCGCTCAAGCTGCGCGTGGTCGCCGAGGGCGTCGAGACGCGAGCGCAGATGCTCAGCCTGCATGCGCAGAACTGCCGGCTGATGCAGGGGTTTCTGTTCTCGCGGCCGGTTCCGGCCGACGAGTTCGAGCGACTGGTGGCCGAATCGGCCGGGGGCCGCGCCGAGTGGAAGATCGCCCTTGCCGGGGCGCTCGAGGAGCGGGTGCCATGAAGCCCACCGACCCGGGGCTGCAGGCCACCAGCGACGCCGAGGTCGCGCGGCGCGCGCTCAAGTCGCTGGCCGAGCGGCGCCTGACGCCGACCCCGGAGACGTTCGCCGAGGCGTTCTTCGAGATGGCCGGCAAGGCCGGCGCGGGCCGCAGCGCGGTGGGCGTGATCAAGGAACTGGCGCGCGACCTCACGCGACAGGGACGGCTGACCTCGCAGGAGGCGGGCCAGGCGGTCGATGCGGCGCACCGCCACGAATGGCCATCGGTGCGCGAATCGATCGACCGCGCGCTGTCGCGCCGCGCCGGCGCGACCGGCGAGGGATGGCCTGTGCTGGTCCTCGCCCTGCTCAAGATGGCCGACGCGCACCATGCGAACTGGACGCGCGCGCGCAAGCTCGATGCCGTCGCGCGCGTGGTCGACGGCGCGGCCGAGCAGCCGGACCTGGTGCTCGAACGCCTGTCGCGGCTGGTGGAATCCTGGGGGCCGACACTGGCGCATCTGCCCGGAGGGGCCATGGTATCGGAGCCCCACGCGCCCGGGGCCGAGGCGCCGGCGCCGGAATCGACTGCGACGGTTGCCGTTGCGCGGTCCACCTCACCGTCCGCCTTGCCGTCCCCTTCGCATGCGGCGCGTGCGTCGGCTTCGCGTGCCGCGCGGGAAGCGGGCGCCGGCACCGCCGCCGGCGCCGATCAGAGCGAGGCGTTGGCGGCCGCGCGCGCGCAGGCCGACGCGTGGCGCCAGGTCAGCCTGCGCTGCCTGCGCGTGCTCGAGCAGACCTGTGAAGGCGCGCCCGTGCGGCAGAAGCTGCAGGAATGCTCGGCCCGGGCGGCTGGCGGCGGCGCCGACGCAGGGCAGGTCGCGCCCGGACTGACGGAGACGCTTGCCGCCGCCGAGCGCGAAATCGCCGAGGAGCACCGGATCCGCGACGGCTTGCAGCGCCTGCTGTCGATGCTGTGCGACAACATCGGCCAGCTCGTCCCCGAGGAGACCTGGCTTGCGAGCCAGATGGAGCCGCTGCGAGCGCTGCTCGCGGGCAGGCCGCGGTCGGCGCAGCTGCTCGAAGCGGAAGCCCGCATCTCGGCGCTCATCGCGCAGCACGTCAGCGTCCGGCGCAGCCTGCAGGACGCGAAGGTCGCGCTCAAGGAGATGCTGACGACGCTGCTCGATCGCATCGGCCTGATGAGCAGCAGCGCCGACCGCTTCCACGGCCAGGTCGGCGCCTACCAGCGCGAGCTGGAGAACGCGCCCGACTTCGGCGCGCTGTCGCGGATCGTGCAGGGCCTGCTCTCGGACACGCGGACCGTGCGGGCGGAAATCGACGCGTCGCGCACCGAGCTGACCGAGGCGCGCCGCAAGGTCGAAACCTACGAGACGCGCGTCCGCGACCTGGAGCGCGAGCTGACCCAGGTCACGACGCTGGTGCAGCGTGATCCGCTGACGCACGCGCTGAACCGGCGCGGTCTCGAGGAGTCGTTCCGGATCGAGGCCGCGCGCGCGCAGCGCTACGACGCGCCGCTCAGCCTCGCGATGATCGACCTGGACGACTTCAAGTCGCTCAACGACAGCCTTGGGCACGTCGCGGGCGACCGCGCGCTGGTGCACTTCGTCACCACGGTCCAGGCGGCGCTGCGCTCGACGGAGCAGACCGCCCGCACCGGTGGCGAGGAGTTCGCGGTGCTGTTCCCGGCCACCGCGCTGGCCGAAGCGTTCGCCGCGGTCGAGCGGCTGCAGCGCGAGCTCGCGCGCCGGCCGTTCCAGTACGAGGGGCGCACGAGGCCGCTGACGTTCTCGGCCGGGACCGCGCAATGGCGCGCCGGCGAGTCGCTCGAGAGCCTCATGAAGCGCGCGGACCGGGCGCTGTACTCCGCCAAGCGGCAGGGCAAGAACCGGGTCGTGAGCTCGGACTGACCTTCGCCAAACCCTCCCCTCTCCCGCTTGCGGGAGAGGGGCCGGGGGTGAGGGCGGCCGCTCGAGCTCCGCTGCCCACCCTCACCCCCACCCTCTCCCGCAAGCGGGAGAGGGGGTGATCCTCTACTCCACCAGCCCGTGCTTGATCGCGTAGTGCGTGAGCTCGGCGTTGTTGGTCATGCTCATCTTCTCCAGGATGCGCGCCCGGTAGACGCTCACGGTCTTCGGGCTGAGCGCGAGCGCTTCGGCGATGTCCGACAGGCGGTGCCCCGAGGCGATGAGCTTGAGCGTCTGGAATTCGCGGTCCGACAGCCGCTCGTGCGGCATCGACTCCTCCGGCGCGTTGAGGTTCTCGATCAGCGCCTGGGCGATCTCGGGCGTCACGTACTTGCGGCCGGCCGCGATCTGCTCGACCGCCTCGATCAGCTTCTCGGGCGCGCTCGCCTTGTTCAGGTAGCCGGCCGCGCCGGCGCGAAAGGCACGCACCGCGTACTGTTCCTCGGGATACATGCTGACGATCAGGACCTTGAGCCGCGGCTGTTCGGCGTGCAGCGCCTTCAGGATCTCGATCCCGTCCTTGCCCGGCAGGTTGACGTCCATCACGAGCAGATCGATATCGCCCACGCGCCGCAGCAGCGCGCGCAGCTGGCCGTAGTCCCCGGCCTCGCCGGCGACCTCCACCCCCGGGTGTTCGGACAGGATCTGGACGATTCCACGCCGGACGATGGCGTGGTCGTCGACGACGATGGTTTTCAGCGGCATGGCGTCGGCAGCGGCAGCATTGGCATCGCGCGCCCTATTCGGCCGCGGGCGTTTCGGCGGCAGCCGGCTGGGCGCCGCGCAGCGGCACCGAGAACATCACCGACGTGCCGCGCCCGGGGGTCGAGCTGACCTCGGCCCAGCCGCCGAAGCCGCGCGCCCGCTCGATCAGGCCGCGCAGCCCGAACCCCGGCGTGGCCTGCAGCAGGCGGGTATCGAAGCCGACGCCGTCGTCGGCGATCTCCAGCGTGACATCCTCGGCGGCAGCGAACAGCTGCACAGACACGTGCCGCGCCTGGGCGTGCTTCGAGACGTTCGACAGCGACTCCTGGGCGACGCGATACAGGGCCGTGGCCCGCTCCGACGACAGCGGCAGGTCCTCGCGATTCGATTCGAAGCGTGCAACCACGCTCGAGCCGGCGCCGAAGCTGCGCACCAGCCACTGCAAGGCGGCCACCAGGCCGGCATCGAGCACCGGCGGGCGCAGGTTGTGCTGGATCCGGTGGCTCGCCGCCACCGCCTGCCCGAGCATCTCCAGCATCGAGGTGACGCGCGACAGCTGCGCCGGCTGCGCCTTCAACTCGCGCCCGAGCGCGACGAGCTCGAAGCGCAGCGCGGTCAGCGTCGCCCCGATGTCGTCATGGATCTCGCGCGCGATCCGCCGCCGCTCCTCCTCCTTGACGCCCTCCAGGTGGCGCGTCAGTTCGCGCAGCCGTTCCTCGCTCGCGGCAAGCGCCGCCGTCGCGGCCCGGCCGGCCCGCCGCTCCGCCGCCGCCTGCAGGCTGCGCACGAGGGCCGGCCCGACCCTAAACAGGCGCGACTTCAGGATGAAGTCGTCGGCGCCCGCATGCAGCGCAGCCACCGCGAGCTCCTCCGACATCTCGCCCGACACGACGAGCACGGGCAGGTCGGGATCGAAGGTCTTGGCGACGTTGAGCGACGCGAAGGAGTCGAAGCGCGGCATGTTGTGATCGGTGACCACGGCGTCGACCGGGGCGCGTCCCAGGGCGTCGCGCATCGAATCCTCGTCCTCGACGCGCTGCGCCTGCACCCGGCGGCCGTCGCGCGCCAGCAGGGCGAGCAGCAGCTCGTAGTCGAGCTCCGAGTCCTCGACCACGAGCAGGCGGATCGGCGTGCCGTCGGCGGCGCTCATAGGCGGCGGATTTTGGCGCATTTCCGAGGTTTGCGGTCGGGGCCGAACTGCGTGCGATTCCTGGCCCTTTTTTCCGAATCGGGCCCCCCGCGGCTCACCGACACTACCCGACGCAGCCCAACGCAGCACTGCTTCGCCGTGGGGACGATTTGGACCAGATGAACCCGGATGCCTTTGACGAGCCGCCGCGATCCGACGCCGGGCGCGGCGCCGCGCACGAATGCGCCGCGATCGAGGCGGATCTGGAGCGCCTGAAGTCGCTGTTCAACGACGCGGGCGATCGCCTGCTCGACAGCTTCAACCAGTTCGCGAGCCTGGCGCCGCACCTCGTGGTCGGGCACGACGAACGAACGCGCTTCGATGCGGCTCTGGGAGCCGCCGTCACCGCGTTGCAGTTCCAGGACATGGCGACCCAGCTTACCGGGCACGCGCAGCGGCGGCTGGCTGCGCTGCAGCATTGCCTTCGGTCGCTGTCGGAGGACGCCGCGCAGGGCTTCCTGATGGCCCATCCCCAACCGGTCCGGCAGGCCGAAATGAGCGCCGGATCGATCGATCTTTTTTAGAACCTGGCATTCGCAGGGGAGTATCGCAATGCAATCGATTCTCGCGGTTGACGACTCGGCATCGATGCGGCAGATGGTCGCGTTCACCCTCAAGGGCGCCGGCTACAACGTGATCGAGGCGGCGGACGGGCAGGAGGCCTACGACAAGGCCAGGGGCCACACGGTCGACCTCGTGCTCACCGACCAGAACATGCCCCGGATGGATGGCCTGACGCTGGTGAAGAGCCTGCGCGGCCTGCCGAGCTACGCCTCGACCCCGATCCTGATCCTGACCACCGAATCGAGCGACGACATGAAGGCGAGGGGCAAGGCGGCCGGCGCGACGGGCTGGCTGGTCAAGCCGTTCGATCCGAACAAGCTGCTGGACGTGATCCGCCGGGTTATCCGTTGAGGCCGGGCGGCCGCGGCCCACGATCGTGCAGGTGATCGGGCGCGGCCGGCAAACATGACGCGAATAAAGCGGCGCGGACAAAGCGACGCGCAACAGGTGGAACCGAACATGGGCGAAGTCACCAATCAGGGATTGCCGCAAGGCGGGTTCGACCTGACGCAGTTCTACGGCGTGTTCTTCGAGGAAGCCGGCGAGAATCTGGCCAAAATGGAGTCGATGCTGCTCGCGATCGACCCCGAGCACCCGACCGACGAGGAACTCAACGCGATCTTCCGGGTCGCGCATTCGATCAAGGGCGGCGCCGCGACCTTCGGGTTCGGCGACGTCACCGCGCTCACCCACGAGCTCGAGACGCTGCTCGACAAGCTGCGCAGGCACGAGCTGGGCCTGCGGCGCGTGATGGTCGACGTGCTGCTCGAGGCCGGCGATGCGCTCAAGGGCCAGCTCGCCCGCTATCAGGGCAGCACCGACACCAGTCCCGACACGTCTGACCTCATCGCGCGCGTGAAGAAGCTCGCCGCCGGCGGGGATCTGGAGACGGCGGCCGGCCAGCGCAAAGTGCTGGTCCGCATCGGACCACTGAAGGACGGCGCGATCGCCGACAACCTCGCCGAGCTGTTCCGCGACATTCCTTCGCTCGGGACGATCGAAACCCTCGACGGCGGCCTGCTGTCGGCCGACGGCATGCGGCGTTTCGCGGTCTGCAGCGCGTCGCCCGACTCGGAGCTGATCGAGCTGTTCTCGTTTCACGTCGCGCGCGATCAGGTGGCGATCGAGCCCTGGGGAGCGCGGGCGCAAGCGCAGGCGCCGCGGCCCGCGACAGCGGCCGAGGCCGCCGCCCAGAGCGAACAGGCGGGCTTCGGATTCTTCGTCGATCCGGCATCCCTGCCGGCGGCGCGGGCCCCGGTCGAGCCGCCGAGCGCGCAGGGCGCCGCGGCCGAAGCGGCGCCGGCGGCAAAGCCGGGCGAGCACAAGGCGAAAGCCGAGAAGTCCGGCGGCGGCCTCGATTCGACGACGCTGCGGGTCTCGGTCGAGCGGGTCGACCAACTCATCAACCTGGTCGGCGAGCTCGTGATCAACCAGGCAATGCTGAGCCAGCAGGCGAAGGACCTCGACCCGGTCCAGTACCGGTCGATGCTGACGGGCGTGTCGGACCTGGAGCGCAACACCCGGCATCTGCAGGAAGCGGTGATGTCGATCCGCATGATCCCGATGTCGTTCGTGTTCAACCGCTTCCCGCGCATGATCAGGGACCTGGCCGCGAAGCTCGGCAAGGAGATCGAGCTGAAGATGGTCGGCGAGGCGACCGAGCTCGACAAGGGTCTGATCGAGAAGATCATCGACCCGCTGACGCATCTGGTCCGCAACAGCGCCGACCACGGCATCGAGACGCCCTCGAAGCGGCTGGCGGCAGGCAAGCAGGCCAGCGGCACGATCACGCTGTCGGCCGCGCATCAGGGCGGCTCGATCCTGATCGAAGTGCGCGACGACGGCCAGGGCCTGCGGCGCGACCGCATCATGGCCAAGGCGCGCGAGCGCGGGCTGGCCGTGCGCGACGACATGACCGACGCCGAGGTGTGGGCGCTGATCTGGGAGCCCGGGTTCTCGACCGCCGACCAGGTCAGCGACGTCTCGGGCCGCGGCGTCGGCATGGACGTCGTGCGGCGGAACATCACCGCGCTCGGCGGAAGCGCCGAGCTCGACTCGGCCGAAGGCTACGGCACGCGCGTATCGGTGCGCCTGCCGCTCACGCTGGCGATCATGGACGGGATGTCGATCGGCGTCGGCGGCGAGACCTACATCCTGCCGCTCGCGTCGGTGGTCGAGTCGTTCCAGGTCGAGCCGGGCATGATCCAGACGATCGGCGCCACCGGGCGCGTGGTCAAGGTGCGCCAGGAATACATGCCGGTGGTCGCGCTCGAGGACGTGCTCGGCGTGCCCCGCCTCGAGGACGCGCCATCGTCGCCGATCATGGTGATCGTCGAGGCGGAAGGCCGCCGCATCGCCGCGCTCGTCGACGAGTTGCTGGGCCAGCACCAGGTCGTCGTCAAGAACCTGGAGGCCAACTACCGCCGCGTGTCCGATATCTCCGGCGCGACGATCCTCGGCGACGGGCATGTCGCGCTGATCATCGACGTCGGCAGCCTGGTCAAGCGCGCGCGCCACTGAGGCGGCGCGATCGGGTTCACGGAGCCGGGCCGCCGCCATGGGTGCGCGAGACTTCTTCGGCGATGCGCCGGACGCGCGCGAGTACGATTTCTCGGCGCGCGACTTCGACCGCGTGCGCGGCCTGATCTACTCGCGCGCCGGCATCCACCTGAACGAGAGCAAGCAGAACATGGTGTACAGCCGCCTCTCGCGGCGGCTGCGGTCCTGCTCGTTGCGCTCGTTCTCCGAGTATCTCGACCGCCTCGAGAACGACGCCCAGTTCGACGCGCGCGAACGGCAGGAATTCATCAACGCGCTGACGACCAACCTGACGTCGTTCTTCCGCGAGGCGCATCACTTTCCGGTGCTGGCCGAATTCCTCGCCGCTCCCGGATCGTCCCGCCCCGCGAAGCTGTGGTGCGCGGCCGCCTCGACCGGCGAGGAGCCGTACTCGATCGCCATGACGATCGCCGAGTCCGGAACCCCGGCCCAGCTGCTGGCGACCGATATCGACACCCAGGTGCTCGCCACCGCCGAGCGCGGCGTCTACCGGATGGAGGCGGCGCAGGCCTGCGGCGAGCAGAGGCTGCGCAGGTACTTCCTGCGCGGCGCTGGCGCCAATTCGGGAATGGTCCGGGTCAAGCCCGAGCTCGCGCGCCTGGTCCAGTTCGCGCAGACCAACCTGCTCGATCAGGACTGGCCGGCGCTGCAGCGGTTCTCGGCGCAGCTCGACGCGGTGTTCTGCCGCAACGTGATGATCTACTTCGACCGCGAAACCCAGCGCCGGATCCTGGCCCGCATCGGGCAGGTGCTCAGGCCCGGCGGGCTTCTGTTCGTCGGGCATTCGGAGAACTTCACGGACTGCCGCGAACTGTTCTCGCTGCGCGGCAAGACCGTCTACCGGAGGCTCTGACTTGGCGACCGAGAACCCGAAACCGCCGGCGCCACGGCCGTTCGGCGTTCCCGGCGAGGCGCGCACCTTCTATTTCGAGCGCGACTTCGGCCGCAACGCCGTGAAGGTCCTCCCGGGCGAGTTCTTCGTCGCCGCCGACGACATCGCGATCTCGACCGTGCTCGGCTCCTGCGTCTCGGCCTGCATCTGGGACCGCAGCGCGCGCATCGGCGGGATGAACCATTTCATGCTGCCGGGCGAAGCCTCCGCGGCGAGTTCCGACGGCCTGGCCGGCCTCGCGGGGCGCTACGGCGCGTTCGCGATGGAACAGCTGATCAACGAGCTGATCAAGCACGGCGGGCGCAAGGGCAACCTCGAAGCCAAGCTGTTCGGCGGCGGCGCCGTGCTGCGCAATTTCACGACGATGAACGTCGGCGAGCGCAACGCCGACTTCGTGCTCAAGTTCCTGAAGACCGAGGGCATCCGGATCGCGTCGCAGGACCTGCTGGACATCCATCCGCGCCGCGTCGTGTTCTTCCCGACGACCGGGCGGGCGCTGTGCAAGAAGCTCGCGAAGGCGGACGCGGCGCTGGTGGTCGAGGAACAGCAGTACAACGCCAAGATCAGCACGTCGAAGGTCGGCGGCGACGTCGAGCTGTTCTGAACGGCGGAAAGGCGACAGATGGCGAAGACCCGCGTGCTGATCATCGACGACTCGGCGCTGATACGCAGCCTGCTGACCGAGATCATCAACCAGCAGCCCGACATGCAGGCGATCGGCGCCGCGCCCGATCCGCTGATCGCGCGCGAAATGATCCGCTCCCTGAACCCGGACGTGCTGACGCTCGACGTCGAGATGCCGCGCATGGACGGCCTCGACTTCCTCGAAAAGCTGATGCGGCTGCGGCCGACGCCGGTCGTGATGGTCTCGACCCTGACGGAGCGCGGCGCCGACGTGACGCTGCGCGCGCTCGAGCTCGGCGCGATCGATTTCGTCGCCAAGCCGAAGATCGGCATCGCGTCCGGAATCCACGCGCTCGCCGCCGACATCTGCGAGAAGATCCGCGTCGCCTCGCGCGCGCGGATGCACCGCCATCTCGGCGCCGGGAGCGTGACCGCCCCCGCGGCCGACGGGCCGAAGCCCGCGCCGCGCTTCTCGCGCGTCTCGACCGAGAAGCTGATCGCGATCGGCGCGTCGACCGGCGGCACCGAGGCGATCCGCGAGGTGCTGACGCGCCTGCCGCCCGATTCGCCCGCGGTCCTGATCACCCAGCACATGCCGCCGGGCTTCACGCGCAGCTTCGCCGCGCGCCTCGACAGCCTGTGCCGGATCTCGGTATGCGAGGCGTCCGACGGCGACCGCGCGCTGCCGGGACATGCGTACATCGCGCCGGGGGACCGGCACATGCGGCTGGCGCGCAGCGGGGCCAATTACGTCATCGCGATCGACGACGGCGACCCGGTCAACCGCCATCGGCCGTCGGTCGAGGTCCTGTTCAAATCGGTGGCGGCGGTCGCCGGCGCCAACGCGCTGGGCGTGATGCTGACCGGCATGGGGCGCGACGGCGCCGCCGCGATGCTCGAGATGAAGCACGCCGGCAGCTTCAACATCGCGCAGGACGAAGCGACCTGCGTCGTGTTCGGGATGCCGAAGGAGGCGATCGCGCTGGGCGCTGTCGACGAGGTGCTGCCGGTGACCCGTATCGCCGCGCGCCTGCAGGAGCAGCTGGCCGCCGCCGGGGTCGTCCACCGGGTCTAGCGTCCCACGCGCGGCCGCCCGAGCCCGGCTCGGCGGTACGCGCGGCTGGTCTTACCCAGCCGATCGATCGAACGAGCAGGACGGGGCCCGGCGCCGCGTTTGCCGCGATCATGCCGCTTCTCGTTCACCGCGAAGCCGTCTCCGACAGAGAGCGGCCGCAGCCTGTGCAGAGGCCGCCGGTCCCCCGCCCCTGACCGCCGATCGACGAATCCGTCAAGGCACGCGCATTCCGACCGATTTCTCCATCGATGAGGAATGCCCGGAATCCTTTACAAATCCCATAGGGCTCGGGACGCAGCAGATCCCGGACCCGGCGATGGCAGACGATGAAGACGACGTTCGACAGGCAGCCGCAGGCAGCGGCGATCTCCCCTCCCCGTGGCCGGGCCAGAGGCCTGACACTGATCGAGCTGATGGTGGTCATAGCGATTGCCGCGATCCTGGCCACGGCCGCGGTGCCTTCCTTCACCTTCACCATCGGCTCCTACCGGATCGCCGGCGAGATCAACGGGCTGCTGGGCGATCTGCAGTTCGCGCGCGCCGAGGCGATCAAGCAGGGCCTGTCGGTCAGCGTGGTTGCGACCGGCGCGACCTGGCAGTCCGGCTGGACCGTCGTCGATAGCGGCGGCAACACGCTGCGCCAGCAGATGCCCTTCACCGGCAGCGACACGCTGGTGGCCAACAACGGTGTCACGACCGTCACGTTCAACCGCGAGGGTTTCGCGTTCGGGCTGCCCAACGCCGGCACGCTGCTCAAGCTGCACGACGTCAACAACAGCGCCGGCCTGAGCCGCTGCCTGTCGATCACCGTGGTGGGCTACATGTCGGTGCAGACCCCGAATTCGACGTCCCTCACCGGAGTCTGCACATGAGCCCGCAGGGCCGCCCCAAGGACGGATCCCTTGGCGCGCAGCGCCAGGGGGCTTCATCGACGACGCCGCTGCGCTCGCGCGGCTTCACCCTGATCGAGGTGCTGGTGACGCTGATCGTCACCGCGATCGGCCTGCTGGGCGTCGCCAAGATGCAGGCGCTGGCGATCATCAGCACGCGCACGGCGAGCGTGCGCTCGATCGCGTCGATCCAGGCCGCCAGCATGGCGGCGGCAATGCATGCGAACCGTGCCTACTGGGCCTCCGGCGTCGCACCCTCCACGGCGATGACGATCACCGGGTCGACGCTCGGCGATTCGACGCTGAACAGCCAGAGCGCCTCGCTGTGCCAGCAATCGCCCTGCACGCCGCTTCAGATGGCCGGCTACGACCTCAAGAACTGGGGCCTGAACATCCCGACCCAGCTGCCGCAGGGCACGGCAACGGTGAGTTGCACCAATACGGCCGGCTCGCCGGTGAGCTGCACGCTGACGGTGCTATGGAACGAGAACTACGTCGGCATGAATTCGGCGACCGTGCACAGCAACTCGGGGCCGGTGCAACAGCAGTACACGCTTCTGGTGGAGCCGTGATGCATCCGATTCGCATGGATAGGGGCGCAGCCGGCCGGCAGGCCGGCATGGCGCTGATCGAGCTGCTGGTCGCGATGACGATCGCGCTGTTCATGATGGCCGGCCTGCTCACGCTGGTCTACGGGACGCGGCAGAACTTCCTGGCGCAGAACGGACTCGCCCAGCTGCAGGACAACGAACGGCTGGCGGTGACCCTGATCACGAACGTGGTCCAGTCGGCGGGCTACTTCCCGGATCCCCTGGTCGAGACTGCGGCCGCGGCGCTTCCGGCCACCGCGACGTTTCCGGCCGCGGGGCAGTCGCTGACCGGGACGACATCCGCGACCGCGCCCGGCGACACGATCACGGTGCGCTACAAGTCGGGCGCCACCGACGGTCTGATGGACTGCACCGGAGCCCCGGCTGCCGGCACGACGCCCGTGAGCACGTTCAGCGTCAACAACAGCAACCAGCTGGTGTGCACCGTCAACGGCGGCAACGCGCAACCGCTGATTGCCGGCGTGCAGAACCTGGCGATCTTCTACGGCGTCGACACCAACGCCGACGGGTCCGCCGATCAGTACATCAGCGCCAATGCGATGGCCGCGGCCAACTGGACCAGCGTGGTGTCGGTCCAGGTGACGCTGACCTTCACCAATCCCCTGGCCGGCCAGCCCGGGCAGCCCGCGACGATTTCGCTCGCCCGCACCATTCCGATCCTGAACAAGACATGAAACAGCGCGCTTCTTTGGCCCGCGCGGCCCGCCCGTTGCTCCCGACCCAGCGCGGCGTCGTGCTGGTCGTCGCATTGGCCTTCCTTCTGATGCTGACGCTGCTGTCGGTGAGCATGTTCCGCAGCTTCGGACTCGAGGAGAAGATCGCCGGCAACACGCGCGAGAAGCAGCGCGCCTTCACGGCGGCGGAAAGCGCACTCCAATACGGCGAATGGTGGCTGCTGCAGGGCAACGCGAGCGCGGGTTCCGCCTGCGCGGGCCAGCTCAGCGCGGCCAAGGTGTGCTCGAACGCGCTGTCGACGACGACGCTGTCGACGACCAGCTGGTACGCCGGCGCGTCGAACGCGGCCGGCTCGACCTACACGCTGCCGAGCATGAGCGTATCGACCAGCCCGGCAGCGGGCACCTATTACGCGGCGCCGCAGCTCTACATCTCGTTCCTGGGCATCGCCCCCGACGGCCAGACCAAGCTCTACCAGGTCAGCTCGATCGGGCTGGGCGGCAACCCCAATGCCGTGGCGGTCGTCCAGAGCACGTACGCCGTCAGCACCGGCGTCAAGGATCTTGGAGGCCTTTGATGGCGAAGTCGAACCGGGGGAAACGGATGGGGCAACTGCGCGCGATCGTCTCGCGGCTGGCGGCGGCCGCCGTCGCGGCATGCCTGGCCCACGCGGCGCCTGCCATCGTGATCCAGGACGACCTGACCGGGACCTCGTCGTCCTTGGACTGGCAGGCATTCAACGGCGCCTGCCTGACCGCCGGCGACGGCACCGGGAGCATTCCGGCGTGCAACTCGACGGCGCTGGCGAACTACTACGCCAACACGACCTGCCCCTGGAGCTGCTCGCGCGATCCGCATCCGATGTCCGGCGGCACGACCGGGACGATCCCGGATGCCGCAAGCCAGGGCGCGCTGCGCCTGTCGAAATGGCTCGGGCAGAACGGCGCGATCGTCTCGAACTTCACGTTCCCGTCCGACCAGGGTGTCAACGTCGTGTTCACGACGGTGACCTACCAGGGCGACAGCGGCGGTCCGGGCGGAGACGGTGCGGACGGCATCTCGTTCTACCTGCTCGACGGCAGCAGCGGCAACAAGCTCGGCGACGGCAGCACCGTGCCGTCCTCGAGCATGGTGACGGACTCCAACGGCGTACTGCGCAAGGGGCCGGGCCTCGGGGCCTGGGGCGGCAGTCTCGCCTACTCGTGCTCGAACTCGAACACGCCGTACGACGGCGTCGTTGCCGGTTACGTGGGCCTCGGCATGGACGAGTACGGCAATTTCCTCAACAGCGGCGACAACACCGCCTCCGGTTACAACAACGGCACGCAGACGCCGGGCCGGATCGGCCTGCGCGGCGCGGGCAGCGTCTCCTGGGCCTGGCTGAACACCAACTACGCAAGCCTGTACCCGTCGTCGATGAGCTCGTCGCAGCGGACGTCGGCGGTCGATAGCGTCTGCACGACCGGCAAGCTGTCCAACGGCACGTCGGTGATGGACTACCCGGCGATCCCGAACGGCTACAAGGTGCTGGGAGCGGGATACCAGATCGCCAACGAGGCCGCGGTCAAGCGCACGGACGCCACGCCGATCACCTACAACCTGCAGATCACGCAGGACGGGCGGCTCAGCCTGTCGTTCAGCTACGGCGGCGGCGCGTATCAGCCGGTGCTGACCAACCAGTCGATCACCGCCTCGAATGGTCCGCTGCCGACCGACCTGCGCTTCGCGTTCGCCGGCTCGACCGGCGGCAGCCGCAACATCCACGAGATCACCTGTTTCCGCGCGACACCCGCCGAGCAGGCCGATTCGTCGGCGGGGATCAACACCCAGCAGGCCGCGCAGGTCCAGACCGGCACGCAGATCTACCTCTCGTACTTCCACACCAACAACTGGTGGGGCCAGCTGACGTCGCAGAACCTGGTCTACAACAGCTCGACCGGCGTCGTTTCGATCAACGCCTCCGTCAACTGGGATGCCTCGTGCGTCCTGACCGGTGGCTTCTGCGCGGCGACCAACCTGAACGGCACGGCGCAGGGTTCCGGCAGCCGGCAGATCCTGACCTGGAACGGCAGCCAGGGCACTCCATTCCAGTGGGGCAGCCTCACCACGGCGCAGCAGAACGCGCTGGATGCCGGCGACGCGACGCCCTACAACTCCAATCGCCTGGGCTTCCTGCGCGGCGACCGCGGCAACGAGCTCACGTCTTCCGGCAGCGGCACGTTCCGGGCGCGGACCAGCGTCCTGGGCGATATCGTCCACTCGACGCCGAGCTGGGTCGGCCCGCCGATCGGGCCGTATGGGACGATCTGGACGGATGGCCTGTACACGACCGCCACGCTGGCGGAGAACGGCGTCCTGGCCCAGTCGTATCCGACGTTCAAGAGCCACAACGCGACGCGCCTGAACGTCGTCTACAGCGGCTCCAACGACGGGATGCTGCACGGCTTCCGCAGCGGCTCCTACGACGGCAACGCGACGGCGTCGGATCCGCTCGGGAACTACGTGACCTCGTCGTCGACGCCGAACGACGGCCAGGAGGTGCTCGCCTACATTCCCGGCGCGGTGGTGCAGAGCATCCACAGCACGACCACGTCGGTCGACTACGCCTCGCCCCAGTACTCGCATGCGTTCAGCGTCGACGCCACGCCGGGGACCGGCGATCTGTTCTACGGCAATGCCTGGCACACCTGGCTGGTGGGCGGCCAGGGACCCGGCGGCAACGCGATCTACGCGCTCGACGTCACCAACCCGTCGAACTTCTCGGAGAGCAACGCTTCGAGCCTGGTCATCGGCGAGTGGACCCCGTCGACGATCAGCTGCGCCAACGTCACGGGCTGCGGCACCAGCCTGGGCAACACGTTCGGCACGCCGGTGATCCGCCGCTTCCACAACGGCGCCTGGGGGTTCGTGTTCGGCAACGGCCTCAACAGCAGCAGCGGCCACGCCGGGATCTACATCGTCACGGTCGATCCAGGCACAGCCGCCAAGAGCGTCTACTTCCTCGACACGGGCTACGGCCCGGCGCAGGATCCGACCGGCAAGAGCCGCGCGGACGGGATCGCGTTCGTGACGGCCGCCGACCTCGACGGCGACCACATCGTCGACTACGTGTATGCGGGCGACGCGTTCGGCAACGTCTGGCGCTTCGACCTCACGGCGAACACCGCGTCGTCGTGGTTTGTCTCGACCTACAACGCCTCGAAAGCGACCCCCTTGTTCTCGACGCCGAACGGCCAGCCGATCACGACCCGGGTGCTGGCCGTGTCGGCGCCGGCGTCCAACGGCGGCTTCCGCGTGCTCGTCGATTTCGGCACGGGCCAGGAGATTCCGCTGACCGTGACCACCGCGACGACGTACGCGAGCGGCACCCAGAGCTTCTACGGCATCTGGGACTGGGACATGTCGCACTGGAACGCGATTTCGACCACCGACTACAGCACCCTGACCGGGACCCGGACGATCTCGACCTCGTCGCTGCAGTCGCAGACCGTCACCCAGCTGAGCGCGGGCACGGCGACCACCCCCGGGACGCGGACGGTCACCAGCAATTCGGTCTGCTGGTCGGGCACGAGCGGCTGCAGCAGCCTGAACCAGTACGGATGGATGATCAACCTGCCGACGAGCGGCGAGCAGGTGATCTACAGCCCGATCATCTACAACGGCGCCTTCATCATCAACACCACGGTGCCGCCCAACAATTCGCCGTTCGCCTGCTCGCTGAACCTGCCGACCGGCTGGACCATGGCGCTGTCGGCGGCAAGCGGCGGCTCCTTCACGAACTCGTTCTTCGCCGACTCGAACAACCACTTCGTGACGGTCAACGGCTCGGTGGTCAGCGGCATCGCGCTGAATGCCACCGGATCGCCGGCGGTCGTCACGGCGGTCGGGAATCCCTATCTGGTGAACCAGACGAGCGACGGCGTCGGCAGCGTCAACCAGATCAATCCGCCGGGCGGAACGATCGGCTCGCGCATCAACTGGAACGAACTGCGGTGACGAGGATGGCAATGGAAAACGCGAGGCGAAACACAACTCCGCGACCGGCGGCTGCAGGCTTCAGCCTGATCGAGCTGCTGGTCGCTGTCGCGATCATCGGGATCCTCGCGGCGATCGCGATCCCGTCCTACGTGGACAAGGTCCAGAAATCGCGCCGCACCGACGCCAAGACCGCGCTGCTCGATCTGGCCAGCCGCCAGGAGCGGTTCTATACGACGAACAACACGTACACGGCGGACCCGACCGCGACCGGACTCGGCTACGCGGTGGCCGCCTGGCCCGCCGGCATCCCCATCGGGACCCAGGCCAACTACAACCTCACCGTGACCGCCGCCAGCGCGACCGCGTACACGGCCCAGGCGGTTCCCACCGGCGTTCAGGCCGGCGACCCCTGCGGCACCTACACGATCAATCAGAGCGGCGTCCAGGGCAACACCGGCAATACGCTGACCACGGCCCAGTGCTGGTAGACGCAGGCGCCCGGGCGAAGGAAGGACAAAGCGGAGTATTCGATGAACAGAAGGCAACGGGGCTTTACGCCATTTGCGATCATCGCGGGGCTGGTTGGGCTGGCGCTGCTGACCGCTTACTCGCTGGCCACCTACACCGAGAGCATGCAGAGAGCGCACCGCGCGGAAGCGACCACGGCGCTGAGCGACGCGGCTCAGGCGACCGAACGCTTCTTCAAGCAGCACGAGACCTACGCGGGCGCCAGGATCGGTGCCGGCGGCGTCGTCGCGACCGCGCCCGGCAACGGTAACTACACGCTCGCCTTCGTCGGCATCGGCCGCGCGCTGACCGACGTCAATCCCTACGCCGACAGCTACACGCTGGTCGCGACGCCCGACGGTACGCAGGTCGGCGACACCTGCGGCACGTACACGCTCGACCGGGCGGGCAACCGCGCCGCCGCCGGCGCAACGCCGCCGCCGTCCGGCTGCTGGTGAGATCGGGCGCCGCGCGGCGCCCGGGCCTGCTAGAGTCCCGCTGCAAAGTCCGCCGGGCGATCGCCGGCAGCGGAAGCTGCGGGAGGAACGTCCGGACTCCGCAGAGCGGCGTAGCAGGTAACACCTGCCCACCGTGAGGTGAGGATCAGAGCAACAGAGACGAGCCCTCCGTAGCCCGCAAGGGCGAAGGAGGGGTGAAACGGGCAATCTCTACGCGGAGCAACACCAAATAGGCAGCCGACGATCCTGCTCGGGGAGGCTGCGGGTAGGTGGCTCGAGCCGGCGCGCGAGCGCCGGCCTAGAGGAATGATCGCCACGGCGCGGAAACGCGCCGCACAGAATCCGGCGTACAGGCGGGCTTTGCTTTTTCTTCGGGTTTTACACCGCACATGACCCCACAATCTCTGGAGACCCAGTATCCATGCGGGTTTCCAGAGACTTCTTTTCTCGGCGGAATTTTCTCACCTACCGTTTGTCGGCTCACTGGCAGGCCTTGCCGCCCCCTCGGTCTCCTGCCGGCGGGTTGCGTGTCCCAGCGTAACGCATTACAATACTAAATAATGTAAGGAGACGCCCGTGGCCGAATCCACCATCACCGCCAAGGGGCAGACCACCGTCCCGGCCGAGGTTCGAGAACGCGTCAAAGCCGGCCCTGGCACTCGCCTCGTTTGGACCGTAATGCCGGACGGCACCGTCATCGTGCGGGCAAAGACAAAGTCGATTTTGAAGCTCGCCGGCACGTTGAAAGCCTCCAAAGGCAGGCACGTAGCCATCGAAGACATGAACGCTTGGCGTTAAATGGCGGCGCTGGACACCAATGTCTTGGTGCGTTACCTCGTCGAGGACGATGCCGCGCAGTTGGCCGCGGCAAGAAGGTTCATCCGAAAGTGCGTGACCGAAGGGCAAGCGCTGTTCATTCCGGTGACCGTTTCGCTCGAATTGGAATGGGTGTTGCGTTCGAGCTTCGGAATCGGCAAAGATGCGGTGGTGCAAGCGCTATCGGACTTGCTGTCATCGGCGGAACTGACTTTCGAATCGGAGCGGGCGCTCGAAGTCGCACTACTGCTCTACAAAGAAGGCTCGGCCGACTATTCGGACTGCCTGCACATCGCCTTGGCGGTCGAGGCCGGCGAGCAGCCACTATGGACATTCGACAAGGTCGCCTCGAAGGTCGACGGCGCACGGTTGCTGTCTACTTAGCAAGGCAATGGCACGCCCGAGGCGGGTTCCCGGGCGAAGAGCTTGCCAGCGCTTAGCCCGGAGCACGAGCTTGGCCTCACAGGGCCCTCCGAGCGCCAACACGCCCCAACCATCGGGCCGGCGAGGCACCGCGGGCGCGACCTGCAGGCATGCAACGGCCGCCACAGGCCCTTGACCTCTTCGGCCTCAAGTCGGCGCCGATTCTGCCTTTGTTCCCTCCGGAAGCTGATTTGCCGCATCGGGTGCTTCCGAAGTCGTGTCTGGAATCGTGACCACCTTGGTGGCGACGAGAAACTGGTCTTCGAGAATCGTGAGCTTTTCTTCCAGGCCGGTCGCCTCCGCCAGCAACGCGATAGAGGGTTGCGAGGCTGCTTGAATGTCGTCGCCCTGCATGGTGTCCAGAGGGACGCCAAGCGCCCGCAGGCGCTGCCCCAACGGAGGATGGGTGTCCACCGGGTGAGGCTGGACACTGGTTTCCAGGTGCTTGCGGGCTTCGTTCCAGTCGATGGTCTGGCGAACGTGTTCGCAATGCCCCGCGTAAAGCGCCGACAGGTTCAGGTACTGCTTCCCCTTGCGGAGTTCCTCGATGTTGGCACGCATTGTCGGCTCCCAGAGGCCATTGAACAGCGATATCTTTACCAACGCATTGGCAAGAGCCTGCGCGGTTGAGGCCTCGACGCCGGCTTTGTCGGCCAAGAGCTCACGCTCGCGTCCGACCGTACGTTCGGCCGAAGCGAATTCATGCAACACGGCTCCGAGCGTGACGTAGGCCGGCAAGCCCGCAAGGGAACTGGCGGCATTTGTCCTGGTGGCCATTGCCTGCAAGCCTTTCAACAGCCGTACGTAGGTCGGCGCGAATTTCATGGAGTACTCGACGTCCTGCCCCCGAAAGTGGCCCAGTTCGTGTCCCACAACTGCCTTGAACTCGGCTTCATCGAGCAATCGCATGAGCCCGAGAGAGACAAAGAGTGTGCGTCCTTTGCAGGTGTCGTTGGTGCCGAGGAGCTTCACGTCGTTGACGGTTACGAGGAAATTCGGCTCGAGGCCGGCCACGATTTGGTCCGGCGGTTGGGCTTTGAGGGTCTTCGCAATGTCGTCGACCGTTGCATAGAGTCTTGCCTGCGTCCGTCGGTCTAGCACAGTTCCTCGCAACATCATTGGCTCAGGCTTCATGTACGAGAGAGCATTCTCAATAAGTTGAAAGCAGGCAAAGATTGCTCCGAGGCCAATTCCGGCGAGCAAGATGAAGATGAAGTGGCCCTCGTGAATAGACGCACTCTCGCCGGCGTAGACCAGATAGATGAACAAACCCGCTTGCACGATGACCGAAACCGCCAGCACAAGCATGACGATTCGAATGAGCGGGCCGAATACGATGGCCATCCGTGAGCGATTAGTTCCGGCCAGGAGCTTCGCTCCGAAAATCAACACCAACAGCAAGGCGCCACAGGCGGCTGCGCCGACGGATGCGAGGCGAAGTCGCGACACCTCGTCGGCCAACGAGCAAAGCCTCGCCCCCTGCTCCAGTTGTCCGCTCTTCTTGCAGACATCCACGTAGGACGTGACGCGAGCTTCGTATTGCTCTGGCGTAAGGAAATACTGGCTCTGGACGGCTTGCTGAAATTGCGCTTCGTTATATCGGCCGAGCCAGTAGGCCGTTTCCAGGCCAACTGCCGGCACGACGAAGAGCACGAGAAGCAGAAACCACAGGGGTTTCGCGCGCCAAGGGTGCATGGTCGTCCGGGAGGAAGGGGCGTCAGTTGCCCTGATAGAGGGCAATGCTGCCCCAGAGCCGCGTAGCGCGGTTGTCAGAAATCGAGCTCAGCGGCCACTCCAGGCCGCTACCGACAGCATCGCTGCATGCTGTATTAACTGACTGAAATCAACGGGTTACCGCTGGTCCGCCGACCGGAGACCCTTGCATGGGCACTGAACGTCGGCCGGTCACAGGACTGGCGCGGCTACGCGCAGGGCAAGAACCGTGAGAGGCCTGCGAAAGCGAAGAAATGGGAATTCGACGAAGAAGGGGTGGCCGCCGAGATAGAAAAATCCGAACCCGTCTCGGCCACAACCGGTTCGACGACAATAACCGGGCAAAGTCGAAGCGCTTCGGGAGGTGTTACTGCGGGCTGCAGCCAAGGCGCACGATCGCCCAAACCATACTGCACGACGAAACTGCGAAAGGCCGCCAGTTCTTCGTCGACTTGAGTCGGTTCGATAGCGCCTTTCTCGTGCGATTCGACAATTTCAACTACTTTCCTGATGGAATCCCCCAGCTACTCGGACGCCCTAAAGCGCGTTGGCGTCGTTCTCGTTGTCATAGGCCTGCTCGACATTGGTTTCATGGTCTATTGCATCGTCAATCGTGTCTCGTATTCGTCGAGCTTCAACATTTTCGCCGTCATCGCTGGAATATTCTTGTTGCGCGGAAGCTTGAAAACAGCCTCGCTGGTTCGCTGGTTTGCGGCTTTTATGCTCGCAGGCTGTGCATCAGTACTCGTCATTGCCCTTTGCATCGCCCCGTATGGGCTTTTGCGGGTATGGATTGGTCTTCGTCCTCTGTCCGCACTATCGGCTGTCGCTCTTTCGAGCCTTCTCATCGCGCTGCTGTATTGGCTCGTGAAGGAACTCGGACGCCCAGCGGTTCTGACCGCCACCACGCAGCAGGGGGTGAAGCAACGGGACCCTCGGATTGCGACAATCGTCGGGCTGGGTCTCGGGGTCGTCGCCGGAGTCACGATTTGGTGGGTGAATGGCAGCGAGGCCGGCCGTCGTGCGAAGGCCTTGGCCGAGGCGCAGGTTGGACCCGGCTATGACTTCTTCGTCAGCTCGATGAGTTCGGGAATACGCAGTAACGGCACCGAGTACAAGAGCCAGGTCACCGCGTGGCGGAACGGTGAAATCAGAACCGTGTCCGTGCAGTGGGTCGTTCCGTAGCTGGAGAGCCAGGATCCGTAGCAGCCCGCCTCAGACGTTCGCCGCGTTTCTCCAGAAACGCAGAGGCTTGTCCAGCCCGCTAGTCCTGTGGCGCGGCATTTCTTCCTCGAGCGTGGCCAGAAATGTAATCGCCACCGCCGAAAGGGCCCTGATGAATTCTCATGAAGACAAGGATCGCGACCAATTGACGGGCCTGCCGAATCTGCGCGCCTTCGAGGCTGCGTTAAAACGCGAACTCCAGGCCCAAAGGCAAGAGGGCGGCAACTTCGTGGTGCTCCGCATTGACATGGACTGGTTCAGGCGGATTAACGATTCGCTTGGAGTCTCAAGCGGTGATAGTTACCTACGTGAGGTCGCAACGCAGTTGCAACGGAATATTCAGTCGACCGATTCGTTGACTCGAACGGGAGCTAACGAGTTCGCCGTCTTGCTTCGCCAGATGACCCTTGAGACGGCCACAAGGTGCGCGCATCGGTTTGTGGAACGCACGAGAGAAAGTAGCGTGGTTCCGCAAGACCTCCGTTGCACGCTCAGCATTGGCGGAGTGGTTTGCCGGGCCAGCGATGCGGCAACTCCTGAGGCTCTATTCCGACAGGCGGGGGCATTGCTTGGGGCCAAAGCGCCGAAATTACCCGACGGCAGCACTGTGCGCATCGAGTACTTCAGGCCGGATGTCGTGTGAATCGTCACCGCGCACCGAAGGACCCGGCCGACGGAACCAGGCGAGTCGGGACCGAGAAGGTGGCGACCGCCAATTTCCGCACCACCGTGAATCCGCATTCTTGCAGCGAAGAAGTTCGTGCTCGCCCTCCGGAGTTGTCGCGTGGTACGCCCTCAAGCAGAGGCGGCCAGGGTGGTTTCGATGCACGCGAACCGGCTATGCGAGGGCTGGGCTCCAGCTTGGCGGCACTGCTGGCGCCCTATGTGCTGGCAAAAATCTGCGAAAGCGAAGACGCGCTCTTCTATGCGCTGACCGGGCACCTCGTGTCGGGGCATACGCTGAAACACCTCTTCGCCGCCGTGCCGGTGCTGGCGGTGACCTCGGCATTGCGCATCGGCCGACCGCCATCTCCCGGCAAAATCTGAAGCGCTGTCCTCGAAGGACGCTGTCACAGCACGCAACCAAGCGACGACCCGATGCGCCTCGAAAAGTGGTACGCCGACGTCGTCGACGGCGGCGTTGCCTCGATTCTCTATCGCGCGAAGTTGGAGATCGGACCAGCACGTCTCGGATACGCGAGGTGCATTCGTTCCGACGGCACAACTTGTTCGGCCTTCAAGCTCGGAGGCGAGCTTCCGCGCATGGAAGGCCACCGTCTGGACTGGCCGGGGACGAACGCACGCCGGTGGCACGGTTGCAGTGACCGCAACCACACGCTTTGGGAAGACGGCACGCGCTCGTTGAGCTGGAATCCCGTCGTGCTGAACGGCGTGGTCGAGGGTGCCGGCCTCTCGGCAGGCGCGCGCGGATACGCGGAGCGCCTCGTGATGAATTTTGGTCCGTGGCGTCTCGACCTGACCTCGTTGAAATGGGGGCGCTTCTGCGGAAGTTCGCAAAGCCTGATCTGGATTGAATGGCAAGGGAAGATTCCGAAGCGCCTTGCCCTTTTGAACGGTAGCGATTGCGGATTTCAGTCGGCTTCAATGAGGCACGTTTCGTGTCTCGGAGCGGTGCTGCAAATTGCAGAGCCACGTCGGCTCGTCCGCGAACCCATATCCGCCGCCGCCAGAGCCCTCTCCCCTATGTTCGTCAACCCAGCCGTGCTGCGGTTTCTCTCGGGGGTCGAAGTGAAGTGGCTGGCAACCGCCACGCTCGACGTGCCCGGCGGCGTGCGAGACACTGGATTTGCGATCTTTGAAGAGGTCGTATGGCGGGGCTGAAGCGACTCGTTGGCCAAATCGCCTATGCGAGCCTGTTTCTCTTGTTATGGCCCGGGTTGCTGGCCTGTTGCGCAATCCGGCTGGACGCCTCGGAGTTTCGGCTGTGGGCGCAGCCCCTCCCGCCAAGCGTTGGGGCGCTATTCGCGGTCATCGGAATATCGCTCGCCGGAATCTCGATGTGGGCGCTGTGGCGCAAGGGAAGCGGGTTGCCGATGAACGCGTTTCCGCCACCGCGTCTTGTCGCGAGCTCGACCTACGCCGTCTTTTCGCACCCTATCTACGTGGGGTTCACCCTCCTCGTTGCGGGCGCGGCAGTCGTCGCGAACTCGGCCGCGGGTTTCTGGCTCATCACGCCCCTGTCGGCCCTGGCCTCCGCAGCCCTTGTGTTCGGGTACGAGGGACCTGACCTGCAACGCCGCTTCGGGTCCAGCCGGGCACGCCCGCTGTTCTCGCTTCCGGCTGGCGGTAGCGATTGTCCGAGCCTCCGGGCACGACTCCTCGCCTGCCTTACGGCTTTTGGCCCTTGGGCGTTGCTCTACGCTCTGATGTCGCAGATGCCCGCTCCGGAGGGCGCCGTCGACGAGCTCCGGGTGCCGTGGGAGTTTCAGCTGTCGCGTCCTGGCTGGGCGATATGGGTGTACTCCGTGGCCTATGCAATGGCTCCCGCAAGTGTCCTGCTGGTGCCATCGAACGCCGTCCTGCGAAGGTTCGTGAAAGCCGCGTGGGCCGGCACGGCCGTTGGTTTCTTCGTCATGCTGGCGTTCCCCGCGAAGTCCGCTTTGCTCGCGCTGGATTCGCAGGGCCTTTCAGCATGGTTGACGCAGGCAAATCGGTGGCTGGATGCAGACTGGCTCGCCTTTCCCTCGTTTCACGCCTTTTGGGTCGTTCTCGCGGCCCTCGCTCTTCAATCGCGTGGTCGTCTGACCGGGAGCATCGGCACGAGCCTGGCAGTGGCAGTAGCCGTGTCGTGCGTGCTGAGCGGTTCGCACGCGATCGTGGACGTGGCAGGCGGCTCGGTCCTCGCCTTCTTGTCCTGGGACATGGATGCGCTGTGGAAGCGCGTGGTGCGCGCCGGCAGCCGGTTAAGCAACTCCTGGTGCGCGGTACGCGTCGGTCCCGTGCGCATCATCAGCCACTTCCCATGGTCCTTTGCCGGCGCCGCGGTTGGCACGTCGGTTGTCCTGTATCTCGGTGGGCCGGCGCTTCTGGTTCCTTGCCTTGCCGTCATCGCGGCAGGCATCTTGTTTGCCGGCGCCTGGGGATACTGGTTGGAGGGCGGAGACAGATTGTCCCGGCCTTTCGGCTATTACGGATACCTTTTCGGGACTCTGTTCACGCTGGCCGCGCTGTGCGCGCTGAGGGTCGACGGGGCGGGTACCTTGGCCGGCGCGCTTGCCGCGGGTGCGCCCGTCGCCCAAGCCGTGGGACGGTTGCGCTGCATCGTGCAGGGGTGCTGCCACGGGCGACCCACAACAGCCGTCGAAGGTTTCCGCGTGACTCACGCGTGCTCACGCGTGACGGCGCTCAGTGGACTGCACGGTGTAGCGGTGCATCCAACCCAGCTGTACTCGATTGTGGGCAACATCGCGCTCGGGATCCTGCTGGGACGCTTGTGGTTCCTCGGCGCGACATGGCCCATTGTCGGGGGCGCCTACCTGATCCTGTCCTCGCTCGCTCGATTCGTCGAGGAGCAATACCGCGGAGAACCTCAAACCCCTTGGCGCTTCGGCTTGGCGATCTACCAGTGGCTCGCCGCGCTGATGCTCGTGACCGGACTCGGCATCGTGTGCGTCCCGGGGGCTCCCGTGCACATGTTCCGGTGGATTTCCTGGGAAACCGTCGCGATATCAGCGGTGGTGGCCTGGTCGCCGGAACCCTGATGAGCATCGACTTCCCGGAATCGCAATGGCGATTCTCGCGCCTGACTGTCACCGGATAGCCCGCAATCCGCAAACAGCACGACAAGCAGTTCCTTATGCAACGACCGGGGGACGTGACTTGACGTGGATACTGTTAAAATATACAGTATTCCCGATGAACGACGCGATCGATTCCGCAGGCGCGCTCACCGCATTGACGCTCCGCGCCTGGACCGTCTTCGATGCGCGAGACGGCTGGCACCTCGTCGGCTGGTGCCCTGAGCGTGCGACCTATTGCGTTTCCGACGCGGTGGTGCGCTTCGAGGCAAGCAAATCGCTCGCAACCACTGTCGACTCCCGGGCGTACCGGCTGGCGGGTCCGCCTCGCGCCGACATCAAAGCCCTCGGTGCATGGACGCGCTACGCGCTCGAGCACAACGCGATGCGCGGCGTGCGCGATGTGACCCACGTTGCGTGGACGGCGATCCGCGGCGCCACTGGCGCATCGTGGGCGGACGCCACAATGCATTGAGC
>CAZEIW010000108.1:0-44783 GCA_964512305.1 uncultured Burkholderiaceae bacterium
GCGCCGGAGCTCCGCTGCGCACCCTCACCCCCACCCCTCTCCCGCAGGCGGGAGAGGGGAGTTTTTTGCGGCTCTCCCGCAGGCGGGAGAGGGGAGTTTTTGCGGCGCTCCCGCACGGCGGGAGAGGGGAGTTTCTTGCGGCGCTCCCGCTGCGCGGCAGAGGGGAGTTCTTACGGCGTGGAGCCGGTCGCCACTTCCCGGCGCGGATCGGTGATCCATCCGCTCCAGGAGTCGGGGTACAGCGCTGCGCCGGCGAGGCCGGCGTGGCTGAGGGCGAGCAGGTCATGGCAGGCGGTGACGCCCGAGCCGCAGTAGACCGCGGTTTGCGCGGCGCTTCGCCCGGCGAGCAGCGCATCGAACTCGGCTCGCAGCGCCGCCGCCGGCTTGAAGCGGCCGTCGGCACCGAGGTTGGTCTGCCAGAAGCGGTTGATCGCGCCGGGTATGTGGCCGCCGGCCGGATCGATCGTCTCGTTGAGCCCGGCATAGCGGTCCGGCGCGCGGGCATCCAGCAGCAGGCGGCCCGGGTCGCGGCCGATCCGGCCGGCCGTGTCGGCATCGACGGTCGGCTCCAGCGAGGTGCCGGCCTCGAAGTCGCCGCGCGGCGGCTGCGGGGGCTGCGCCGAGACCGGGAAGCCGTGCTGCTGCCACGCCTGCAAACCGCCGTCGAGCAGCGCAACGCGGTCGTGGCCGAGCCAGCGCGCCAGCCACCACAGCCGCGCGGCGTAGGAGCCGCCGCTCGCGTCGTAGACGACGATCTGCGTCCCGCGGCCGATCCCCCACTCCCGGAAGCGCTGGGCGAGCTTCGCGCGTGCCGGCAGCGGATGCCGCCCGCTGCCGGCGGTTCTCGGGCCGGAGAGGTCGTCGTCGAGATGGGCGAACACGGCGCCGGGCAGGTGCGACTGCGCGTAGGCCTCGGCGCCCGAGCGCGGCTTGGCGAGGTCGTGCCGGCAGTCGACGATGCGCCAGGCAGGATCGTCCAGGTGGAGGCGGACGGTTTCCGCGTCGACCAGCGTGCGATAGGCGGTTGAGTCGTTCATGTTCGGTCCGGCAATCCTTCGGCGATGGGTTGGGCGGGCGCGGCGGCGCGCGCGCGCGCCGCGATCAGCGCGGTGGCCGCGATCGCGGCGCCGATGATCAGCACGATGCCGATCCAGCTGCCGCCGGGCATCCGGTCGTCGAAGACGGCGTTGCCGAGAATCGACGCGAACACGATCGCGGAGAACTGCAGGTTCGCGGTCAGCAGCGCATGGCCGCGGCCGTAGGCTCGCGTCATCGCGAGTTGCGCCAGCGTCGCCGAGACGCCGACGCCGAGCAGCAACAGCAGGCCGCGACCGTTGTGGATCGAAAAGCCGGTGACCAGGGTGCCCGCGAGGCCGAGCACCGCGCCGACCAGCGAAAAATAGAACACGGTGCGCCACTCGGGCTCGCCGCGCCGGCCGAGATCGCGCACGTGCCAGTAGGCGACCGCCGACAGCAGCCCGGAGCCCAGCCCGATCAGCGCTCCGGGCAACTGGCCGGCGCCGAAGCTCGGCTGCAGCACCAGCGACACGCCGGCGAAGCCGATCGCGATCGTGACAAGGAGCATCATGTTGAGCGGGCGGCCCACGGCCAGGGCGGCGGCGATCGAGAAGCAGGCGACGAACAGCGGCGAGGTGTAGTTCAGCGTGATCGCGGTCGCCAGCGGCAGCATGCTGGTCGCATAGAACCACATCGCGAGCGACAGCGTGCCGACGGCGCCGCGCCGCAGGTGCACCCACGGCAGCGAGGTGCGTAGCGACAGGCCGCGGGCGCGCACGAACAAGCCCAGCGCCACGGTCCCGAACAGCGAGCGGTAGAAGACGATCTCGGCAACCGCATAGCGGCTCGCGGCCAGCTTCACGCATACGCCCATGACCGCGAACAGCAGTGCCGCCAGCAGCATCCACAGCGATTGCATCGTGGCGCCAGTTTAGCCGGCCGGAGACGCCGCTCGTCCGGGCTAGAATGCGCGTTACCGCATGGCCAAGAATTCCGATCCCAAGCCCGCCGATCCCAAGCCCGTCGACGAGCTGACGTTCGAGCAGGCACTCGACGAGCTCGATGCACTGGTGCGCCGGATGGAATCGGGCGCGCTGGGGCTCGACGAGTCGATTGCCGCGTATCGGCGCGGCGCTGCGCTGGCGACCTACTGCCAGTCGCGGCTTAACGCGGCCGAACAGCAGATCCGGAAGCTCGACGGCGAGGTGCTCAGGACGCTCGAGCCGGACGAGCTGCGGGGCGGTGCGGGAACAGCCGGCGCCGATGGCGGCGAGGACGGCGGCCAGGATCGTGGTCAGCAGGCCTGATGCCGGCCCGGCCGGCGGACCGATCATGAACGGGATGGAAAGCGGGACAACCTCGGTCGAACCGGCGTCGGACGCGCCGGCGCTCGAGCACTGGATGCGCGAGAAAATGGCGCGCTTCGAGCGCTTCGCGGACTCGTGCCTTCCGCCGCAAGCGCGCGAGCCTCAGCGCCTGCATGCGGCGATGCGCTACGCGGTGCTCGAAGGCGGCAAGCGGATCCGGCCGCTGCTCGCTTATGCCGCGGGCGAGGCCGCCGCGGCCGACCCGGCGGCGGTCGACCACGTCGCGCTGGCGGTGGAATTCGTGCACGTGTACTCGCTGGTGCACGACGACCTGCCGTGCATGGACGACGACGTGCTGCGGCGGGGCAAGCCGACGGTCCACGTCGCGTTCGACGAGGCGACGGCGATGCTCACCGGCGACGCCCTGCAGGCCGAGGCTTTCAAGGCCCTGGCCGACGCGCCGCTGGCTGCCGAGGCGCGCGCCGGGCTGATGCGCGAGCTCGCCCATGCTTCGGGGACCGAGGGCATGTGCGGTGGACAGGCGATCGACCTCGCCGCGGTGGGTCGTTCGATGAGCGTGGCCGAGCTCGAGCGGATGCACCGGATGAAGACTGGCGCGCTGCTGCGCGCATCGGTGATCATGGGGGCGCTGGCGGGGATGGCCGATGCGCCGTTGCGCGCGGCACTGGAGCGGTACGCGGCCGCGGTCGGGCTGGCGTTCCAGATCGTCGACGATATCCTGGACGTCGAGTCGACCTCGGTCGAGCTCGGCAAGACCGCGGGCAAGGACCGGGCGCAGAACAAGCCCACCTACGTCTCCGTGGTCGGAATGGAGGCTGCCAAGGCATGGGCGGAGAGGCTGCGCAACACCGCGCTCGACGCGCTGAACGGGCCCGGCACGGCGGCGCCGCGCACGCTGCGGCTGCGCCAGCTGGCCGACCTGATCGTGCTGCGCCGGAACTGAGGCGGACCGGCGATGCGTTCCGCAACGGCTTCCGACGGCTGGTGACGACCGTGAAATGAGCTCCCTTCTGAACTCGATCGACACCCCCGCCGACCTGAGGCGGCTGGAGCGCTCGCAGCTGGCCCGGCTCGCCGACGACCTGCGCGCATTCCTGCTCGATTCCGTGGCGCGCACGGGCGGCCACCTGAGCTCCAACCTGGGCACGGTCGAGCTGACGATCGCGCTGCACTACGTGTTCGACACGCCCGAAGACCGGATCATCTGGGATGTCGGGCACCAGACCTACGGCCACAAGGTGCTGACCGGCCGGCGCGAGGCGATGAAATCGCTGCGCCAGTTCGGCGGCATCTCCGGCTTCCCGCGCCGGCTCGAATCGGTCTACGACACGTTCGGCACCGCGCACTCGTCGACGTCGATCTCGGCGGCGCTCGGCATGGCGGTCGCCGCGCGCAATCGAGGCGAGTCGCGGCACTGCATCGCGGTGATCGGCGATGGCGCGATGTCGGCGGGCCAGGCCTACGAGGCCCTGAACAATGCCGGCGTGATCGACGACCTGCGCCTGCTCGTGATCCTGAACGACAACGACATGTCGATCTCGCCCGCGGTCGGCGGCCTCAACCGCTACCTTGCGCGCCTGCTGAGCGGCAAGTTCTACGCCGCCGCCAAGAGCGCGGGCAAGCAGGTGCTCAAGCACCTGCCGCCGGTGTTCGAGCTGGCGCGCAAGTTCGAGGAGCACGCCAAGGGCATGGTGGTGCCGGGCACGCTGTTCGAGGAGTTCGGCTTCAACTACATCGGCCCGATCGACGGCCACGATCTCGATTCGCTGGTGCCGACGCTGCAGAACCTGCGCGGGCTGTCGGGCCCGCAGTTCCTGCACGTCGTGACGCGCAAGGGGCAGGGCTACAAGCTGGCCGAGGCCGATCCCGTGCTCTACCACGGGCCCGGGAAGTTCGACCCCAGCGTGGGGATCCGTCCTTCGGCGCCGGCGCAGCCGACCTACACGCAGGTGTTCGGCGACTGGCTGTGCGACATGGCGGCGGCCGACCCGCGCCTGATCGGCATCACGCCCGCGATGCGCGAGGGCTCGGGGCTGGTGCGCTTCGAGCGGGAGTACCCGGACCGCTACTTCGACGTCGGCATCGCGGAGCAGCACGCGCTCACGTTCGCCGCCGGCCTGGCCTGCGAGGGCTTCAGGCCGGTGGTCGCCATCTACTCGACGTTCCTGCAGCGGGCGTACGACCAGCTGATCCACGACATCGCGATACAGGATCTGCCGGTGACGTTCGCGCTCGACCGCGGCGGACTGGTCGGCGCCGACGGCGCGACGCACCATGGCGCGTTCGACCTCTCGTATCTGCGCTGCATCCCGAACCTGGTCGTGATGGCGCCGAGCGACGAGAACGAATGCCGGCAGATGCTCAGCACCGCGTTCGGCCACGACGGTCCCGCGGCGGTGCGCTATCCGCGCGGCGCCGGCGTCGGACGCGCGGTCGAGCGCACGCTCGAGCGGATCCCGATCGGCACCGCGGAGATCCGGCGCGAGTCGCGCGCGCGGCCCGGCGGACGCATTGCGATCCTCGCTTTCGGAACCCTGCTGCATCCGGCACTGGCGGCGGCGGCCGCCATCGACGCCACCGTCGTCAACATGCGCTTCGTCAAGCCGCTCGACCTCGAGACGCTCGGTCGGGTGGCCGGCAGCCACGATGCGCTGGTGAGCGTCGAGGAGAACGTTGTCGCGGGCGGTGCCGGCAGCGCCTGCGCCGAGGCCCTGGCGCAGCTGGGGGTCCTGCGGCCGCTGCTGCAGCTGGGACTTCCCGACCGCTTCATCGATCACGGCGACCATGCGCGTCTGCTGGCCGCCGAGGGGCTGGACGCGGCAGGCATCGAGCGCTCGATCCGGGCGCGCTTCGGCGACCTGCTGCGCGAGCCGCGCCTGGTCAAGACTGCCGGTTGATCGCGGTGGATTCCCGGCCGCGGCCGGGGTGACCTAGCGCCGCTTGGGGACTTCGTCCCAGACGTCGCGGCCGCTGGTGGCGGACCGATACTCGGCGCCGTAGATGCTTGCCATCGAGCGCTGCGGCCGCTGCGGCATCAGCAGCTGATGGATCTGGGCCAGCAGCATCAGCTCCGACATCGTTTCGGGATCGAGCGGCGTCTGGGTGCCATCCGCCAGCCACAGGCGGTCGAAGTACCGGTTCATCTCCGGGTGGCCCCAGAGAAGCGATATCGCCTGCGCCATTTTCGGATAGCGCGCCTCGAGCACCGAGCGCGGATCGCCGCTCGGCAGCCCGCCGCGGGTCGGACGCACGGGGTCGTTGGCAGCCGTCACCGTCGCCGGGCGCGCCATGCGCCCGGCATTGCCCAACGCCTGCGCAAAGGGATCGAAGGAGCGGTACCGGTTCACCATGGGTACCATCTTAAGGGTAATCCGAAGGAGCAGACCGGTAACTGCTGAGCATTCCACGCGGATGGCCGTCGGATGACGACAAGCGGTCGATCTGGCGGGATGAGCGGTCGGTTCCGGGCCTCAAGTGAGGCCGTCAGGCGCCGAAGACCGTCGTACGGGGGTGACGGATCCGAGGCCGCGGTGCGCCTGCCGCGCCGCTCAGTCGCGGAAGTTGTCGAAACCGATCGGGACTTCGGTCACCTCCGCGCGCAGCTGGGCGATGCATTGCTGCAGCGCGTCCTTCTTGGCGCCGCTGATCCGGACCGCGTCGCCCTGGATGCTCGCGGTCAGCTTCGACCGGCTGTCCTTCACCATCTGCACGATGCGTTTGGCGAGAACCGTCTCCAGCCCGCTGCGCACGGTGAGCACCTGCTTGAGCTTGTCCGCGCCGATCTTCTCCGGCTTGGCGTCGAGGGGCAGGAAGCGCAGGTCCACGTTGCGCTTGGCGAGCTTCGACAGCAGCACATCGCGCACCTGACCGAGCTTGAACTCGTCGTCGCCGAACAGGGTTAGCGCGAGCTCCGCCTGCTCGACGCGCGCGTCGGACCCCTTGAAGTCGAAACGGTTCGAGATTTCGCGGTTGGCCTGATCGACCGCATTGTGGATCTCGACCAGGTTGGGCTTGCAGACGACGTCGAACGATGGCATCGGCGCTTCCTATAATCGGACGATGCCGTTGATACTCCAGGAGCGCGTTTCGCTCAAGCCGTTCAACGCGTTCGGGGTGGACGCGCGCGCGGCATTCTTCGCGCGCGTCATGCGCGTGGAGCACCTGGCCGCCATCGAGGCCGAGCGGCGCCTGCTGGGCGTGCCGCGAATCGTGCTGGGCGGCGGCACCAATGTCCTGTTCGCCGCCGATTTCGACGGCCTGGTCGTCAAGATCGACCTGCCGGGGCTGCGTGCCGCGGGCGAGACCGGGGACGACTGGCTGGTCGAGGTGGGTGCGGGCGAGGACTGGCACTCGACGGTCGAACGCCTGATCTCGTGCGGGCGGCCCGGCCTCGAAAACCTCGCGCTGATCCCGGGGCAGGCCGGCGCCGCGCCGATCCAGAACATCGGCGCCTACGGCCTCGAGCTCGCGGAGCGCTTCCAGGCCCTGAGCGCGTGGGACGCCGAGACGCGCCGCGTGGTCGACATGACTCCCGAGGAGTGCGACTTCGGCTACCGAGACAGCGTCTTCAAGCACCGGTTCGCGGGCGGCCGGCGCGTCGTGCTCGGGATGACGCTGCGACTGCCCAAGCGCTGGGAGCCGGCGGTCGGCTATGCGGAGCTGGCGCGCGAACTGTCGCAGCGCGGCGCGGCACAGCCCGACGCGCGCGCGATCTTCGACGCCGTGTGCGCGCTGCGCCGGCGCAAGCTGCCGGACCCGTCCACGCTCGGCAATGCCGGCTCCTTCTTCAAGAATCCGATCGTCACGCGCGAGCGGCGCACCGCGCTGCTCGAGCGCTTCCCCTCTCTCGTCAGCTACGCGCTGCCCGGCGGAACCTTCAAGCTCGCCGCCGGATGGCTGATCGAGGCGAGCGGCCTGAAGGGAGTGACCCGTGGGCGCGCCGGCGTCTACGAGCGCCAGGCGCTGGTGCTGGTCAACCGCGGCGGCGCCACCGGGCGCGAGATCCTCGACCTCGCGCGCGAGGTCCAGGCCAAGGTGTTCGAGCGCTTCGGCGTCGCGCTCGAACCGGAAACCGTGATCGTGTAGCAACACTTCGAAAGCATCCAGCGCCATGAGCAGCATTCTCCTCACCCTTCCCGCCGGCGAGCGCGTCGGCATCGCCTTTTCCGGCGGGCTCGACACCTCGGCCGCGCTGGCCTGGATGCGCCACAAGGGCGCGGTGCCGTACGCGTACACGGCCCACCTCGCGCAGCCCGACGAGACCGACTACGAGGCGATCCCGCAACGGGCGCTGCAGTACGGCGCCGAGGCCGCGCGCCTGGTCGACTGCCGCGAGGCGCTGGTCCACGAAGGCCTGGTCGCCCTGCAGTGCGGCGCGTTTCACATCGGTACCGCGGGGCGCACCTATTTCAATACGACACCGCTGGGCCGCGCGGTCACCGGCACGCTGCTGGTGCGGGCGATGCAGGAAGACGGCGTCGCGATCTGGGGCGACGGCTCGACGTACAAGGGCAACGACATCGAGCGCTTCTACCGCTACGGCCTGCTCGTCAATCCGGCGCTTCGCATCTACAAGCCCTGGCTCGACCAGCAGTTCGTGCGCGAGCTGGGCGGCCGCAAGGAGATGAGCGCGTGGCTCGCAGCGCACGGCTTCCCCTTCAAGGCGAGCGCGGAAAAGGCCTATTCGACCGACTCGAACATCTGGGGCGCGACGCACGAGGCCAAGGAGCTCGAGTTCCTCAACAAGGGCCTGCGCATCGTGCAGCCGATCATGTGCGTGCGGCACTGGGACCCCGCGGTCGACATCCGGCCCGAGGAGGTCACCGTGCGCTTCGAGGAGGGCTTTCCGGTCGCGCTCAGCGGCCGGACCTTCGGCAGCCCCGTCGAGCTGGTGCTCGAGGCCAACCGCATCGGCGGACGCCACGGCCTGGGGATCTCGGACCAGATCGAGAACCGCATCATCGAGGCCAAGAGCCGCGGCGTCTACGAGGCGCCGGCAATGGCGCTGCTCTACATCGCCTACGAGCGCCTGCTGTCCGCGATCCACAACGAGGGCACGATCGACAACTACCGGACGCTCGGCCGCAAGCTCGGGCGCCTGCTCTACGAGGGCCGCTGGTTCGACCCGCAGAGCCTGATGCTGCGCGACACGCTGCAGAAGTGGGTCGGGCGCGCCGTGACCGGCGAGGTCGCGGTCGAGCTGCGGCGCGGCGACGACTACACGATCCTCGACACGCAGGGCCCGAACCTGACCTACCACCCCGAGCGGCTGTCGATGGAACGGGTGGAGGGCGAGGCCTTTTCGCCGGTGGACCGGATCGGGCAGCTGCAGATGCGCAATCTGGACATTCTCGATTCGCGCGACAAGCTCGGGCAGTACGCCAAGGCGGGGATCCTGCCCGCGGGAACGGGGACGGCGGCGTTGTTGAAGGGCGATGAGAAGCCGAAGGGCTAGTTTTCCCCTCTCCCGCCATGCGGGAGAGGGGTGTCTCAGCCTCAGGTCACATCCTGCCCGAACAGCAGATACTCCATCAGCGCTTTCTGCGCGTGCATCCGGTTCTCGGCCTCGTCCCACACGACCGATTGCGGACCGTCGATGACGTCCGCGGCGACTTCCTCGCCCCGGTGCGCCGGCAGGCAGTGCATGAAGAGCGCGTCGGGCGCCGCCGCCGCCATCACGCGCGTGTCGACGCACCAGCGCGCGAACGCGGCGCGGCGCTGCTGGTTCTCGGCCTCGAAGCCCATGCTGGTCCAGACGTCGGTGGTCACCAGATCGGCGCCGCGGGCGGCGTCGATGGGATCGGCGAACGCGCGCCAGTGAGGGGCCGGTTTCGCGCGCGCGGGGTCGGGCGCGTAGCCCGGCGGCGTGGACACCTGCACCGAGAAGCCGAGCAGCTGTGCCGCCTGCAGCCACGTGTAGGCCATGTTATTGGCGTCGCCGATCCAGGCCACGGTGCGGCCGGCGATCGCGCCGCGCTGCTCGATGAACGTGTAGATGTCGGCCAGGATCTGGCACGGGTGGTACTCGTTGGTCAGGCCGTTGATGACGGGCACGCGCGAATGCTGCGCGAAGCGCTCGATCTTGGACTGCTCGAAGGTGCGGATCATCACGAGGTCGACCATGCGCGAGATCACGCGCGCGGTGTCCTCGATCGGCTCGGCGCGGCCGAGCTGCGAGTCGCCGGTGGTGATGTGGATCACCGACCCGCCCATCTGGTACATCCCGGCCTCGAACGACACGCGGGTGCGGGTCGACGCCTTCTCGAATACCATCGCGAGCGTGCGATCGGTCAGCGGGCGATGCGGCAGGTAGCGCTTGAAACGGTCCTTGATGACGCGCGTGCGCTCGAACACGTGCTCGACTTCCGCGCGGGTCAAGTCCGAGAACTGCAGAAAGTGACGGATCGCTGACATCGGCCGACTTGGTTCCGGGACTTCCGAGCCCGGTTTTCCACCTTACTCTCTCGATCTCGCTGAAGCTGAGTCGACCTGCGGATGATAATGGAGAAGGAGCTCGGAGCGTTCGACTACGTGGTGGTCGGCGGCGGGACGGCGGGTTGCCTGCTTGCCAACCGCCTGAGCCGCGACCCCTCGGTGTCGGTCGCGCTGATCGAGGCGGGCGGCAGCGACGCGCAGTTGTGGGTGCGGATTCCGGTCGGCTATCTCTTCTGCATCGGCAATCCGCGCACCGACTGGTGCTTCCTGACCGAACCCGAGCCCGGCCTGCTGGGGCGCGCGATCCGCTATCCGCGGGGCCGCGTCCTGGGAGGGTGCTCGTCGATCAACGGCATGATCTACATGCGCGGGCAGCGCGAGGACTACGACGCCTGGCGCGACGGCGACGGCTTCGGGCCGAACCCCGGCTGGAGCTGGGACGAGGTGCTGCCCCTGTTCAAGCAGCACGAGGACTATCACGGCGGCACCGATGCCTGGCACGGCAGCGGCGGCGAGTGGCGCGTCGAGCGGCAGCGCGTCCGCTGGGATGTCCTCGACGCCTTTCGCGCCGCCGCGGCGGAGAGCGGAATTCCGCCGATAGAAGACTTCAATCGCGGCGACAACCTCGGTTGCGGCTATTTCGAGGTCAACCAGCGCCGCGGCGTGCGCTGGAACGCCGCGCAGGCATTCCTGCGCCCGATCCGCCGCCGCCCCAATCTCGCGCTGTTCAGCGAGACCCAAGTCCGCCGGCTGCGCGTGCAGGCCGGCCGCTGCACCGGGGTCGAGGTCGAGCGCGAAGGCCAGCCGGCGTTCGTCGCCGCGCGCGGCGAAGTGGTGCTGGCGGCGGGTGCGATCGGCTCGCCGCATCTGCTGCAGCTGTCCGGGATCGGGCCGCCCGAGTCGCTGCGGCCGCACGGCATCGCGGTTTCGCACGAGCTGCCCGGCGTCGGCGCGAATCTGCAGGACCATTTGCAGCTGCGTTGCGCGTATCGCGTGAGCGGCGTGCGCACGCTGAACACGCTCGCCGCGACCGGGCTCGGGCGGGCCGGGATGGCGCTGCAGTACGCGCTGACGCGCAGCGGCCCGCTGACGATGAGTCCGAGCCAGCTCGGCGCGTTCGCCTGCTCGAGCCGCGAGGTGGCGCGCCCGAATCTCGAGTTTCACGTGCAGCCGCTTTCGCTCGACAGCTTCGGCGAACCCTTGCACCGCTTCGACGCCTTCACCGTGTCGGTCTGCAACCTGCGCCCGACCGCGCGCGGAACCGTGCGCCTGCGCTCGGCCGACCCGGGCGTTCCGCCCGCGATCGCGCCGAGCTACCTGACGACGCCGGAGGACCGCGCGGTCGCGGCCGACTCGCTGCGCCTCGTGCGCGCGATCGTGGCCGCCCCGGCGCTGCAGCCGCTGCGCCCAGAGGAGTTCCGGCCGGGCCTGGAGTACATGAGCGGCGAGGAGCTGGTGCAGGCGGCGGGCGTGGTCGGCACGACGATTTTCCACCCGGTGGGCACCTGCAAGATGGGCCCGGCGCGCGACCCGATGGCGGTCGTGGACGCGCAGCTGCGCGTCCACGGCGTGGCCGGCCTGCGCGTGATCGACGCCTCGGTGATGCCGGCAATCACCTCCGGCAACACGAACGCGCCGACGCTGATGATCGCGGAGAAGGGCGCGCAGGCGGTGATCGACGCGCGCCGTTAGCACTCGTCATGGCCGGGCTTGTCCCGGCCATCCGTAAGCCTGCCCCCGGGCTTGACCCGGGGGTCGGTGTGAACTTGAAGCGCTACGTCGTGCGCCGACGTGGATCCCCGGGACAAGCCCGGGGATGACGCCTGCTACGAAGGACGCGGATAGCATTGTCATGGCCGGGCTTGACCCGGGGGTCGGTGCGGGCTGGAAGCGCTTCGCCTTGCGCCGACGTGGATCCCCGGGACAAGCCCGGGGATGACAGAAAACCTCAAGCCACCATGCGCGCCGCCTGCGCCGGCTGCACCCGCGCAAGCCGCTGCTGCTCGGCCGCCGTGAGGACGCGGATGCTGGGGAAATAGCCCTGGTAGACCACGCCGTGGAGCTCGACCTTGGTGAGCACGCGCAGGTAGCGGATGAGGTACTCGACGATGTTGTCGGTGATGATCTGCCCCGGGACCAGCACCGGGATCCCGGGCGGATAGGGAACCACCTGGTCGGCGCAGATGCGGCCGGACAGCGCGGCGTTCGCCTGGTCGTTGTCGTCCAGCAGCGGCACAAGCTCGCCGCCGCAGTAGTAGGCGTCGCGCGGCAGGTAGACCAGCTCGGTGAATGCCGGCAGCTCGGGCGAGCGGTAGACGCGGCGCGGGGCGCGCTTCTCGCGCGCGATCCGCATCAGGGCGTCGTACAGGCGCGAGCATTTCGAGCGCGTCGTGCCGATCGTCAGCAGCAGCGTGATCGTGTTGAAGGTCGACTTCTCGATCGTGATGTTGAAGCGGCTGAAAAGCTCCTGCTGCAGATCGTCGACCGTCAGTCCGCAGGCCGAGATGTCGACCGTGATCTTGGTCGGGTCGAGCCGGATGTTGTCCTGTCGCACCTCGTCGGGCAGCAGGTCGGGCAGCTCGAGCACGCGGAAAGCGCCGGTCGAGTTGATCTGCTCGCGCAGCTCGCCGGCCAGCATCAGCGTGCGCTCGAGCAGCTTGTAGCCTTCCATCACGGCCTGCTTGCGGCCGACGTCGAGGCTCGCGATCATGCTGTACATCGGGCTGGTCGACGTATGCATGTTGAAATTCTCGCGGAAGATGTGCTCCTTGAAGGCGGGGTCGTTCACGTGGATGAACGCCGCCTGCGAGAACGCCGACAGGGTCTTGTGCGCCGACTGCGTCGCGTAGTCCGCGCCGGCCTCGAGCGCGGTGGGCCGCAGATCGGGATGGAAGCGCGCGTGGCTGAACCAGGCCTCGTCGATCAGGACCTTGATGTTCCTCGCGTGCGCGGCGTCGACGATGGGCTTCAGGTCGTAGCGCAGGCCGTCGTAGGTGCAGGAGGTCAGAACCAGCAGCTGCGCGTCCGGGTGCTGCTCGATCGCGCGCAGGACCGTGCGCATCGGAACCGGCCCGTAGACGCCGTACTGGCGGTTGACGCTCGAATCGAGGTAGATCGGCTGGGCGCCCGACAGCACGACCCCGTGGTGGACCGATTTGTGGCAGTTTCGGTCGAGCAGCATCTTCTCGCCCGGGGCGATCAGCGTCTGCAGGATCACCTTGTTCGCGGTCGAGGTGCCGTTGGTGGCGAAGAAGGTGCGGCGCGCGCCGAACGCCTTGGCGGCCATCTGCTGCGCCTCGGCGATCACGCCGGTGGGATCCATGAGCGAGTCGAGCGCCTTGACCGAGACCGACAGATCGGCGTCGAAGACGTGCTCGCCCATGAATTCGTAGAAGTCGTCGACCCAGGGGCTGCCGCGCAGGGAATCGCCGCTCGAATGCCCGGGCGTGTGCCACGGATCCTTCGCCGCCTGCACGTAGGCGCGCAGCGCGTCGTAAAAGGGCGTGTGCGCGCGCTCGGCGATCTGCGCGTTGAGGATCCGGTACATGCCGCGGTAGTCGCGTTCCTCGCGGTAGAAATAGCCGTCGACCGCCTCGGCGAACAGCGCGTCGACGACCTGGTCCTCCTTTTCCTTCTCGATCAGGATGTACAGGTCCAGCTCGGGCCGCAGCGCGGTGATCTGCTGCACCAGCGTCAGCGCGGTCACCTGCAGGCTGCGCGTGTCGTCGCGCGCGGGCTCGCCGCGCCCCAGGCGCGAATGGCGGCGGCCGTTGTCCTGCACCGCGTACAGCTTGTCGTCGACGATGACGACCTGGATGTCGCCGTCGCTTTCGATCAGCTGCAGGCCTTCTTTGGCCGTCAGCGCGCCGATGAAGACGATGCCGAAGGGATTGTCGAGCGAGCGCGCCGCCGCGTTCAGCCCCTTTAGCAGTTCCTTAAGGATGAGCGGCTCGTCATTGATGACGAGCACCTTTGACGTCGGCTTGGGCATGCGCGCGGAGGCGGGGGCGGATCCGGCGCTCTTTATGCGCGCATTGGCGGCTTAACGCAAGCCTGCCGGAGACTCGCGGGGCGCGCCGGAGTCTTCCGGGACCGTTGCCGGCCCCGGCACCCGGCGCAGCCGTGTCTCAGGCCATCGCCTTGACGGCCGCGGCCAGGCGGCTCTTGTTGCGGGCCGCCGCGTTCTTGTGGACGATCTTCTTGTCCGCGATCGAGTCGATCACGCTGGTCGACTGCCGCAGCGCTTCGGCGGCAGCCGCCTTGTCGCCCGCCGCGATCGCCTTGCGCACGGTCTTGATCGCCGTGCGCAGGCGCGAGCGCAATGCCGTGCCGTGCACGTTGCGCAGGCGCGCCTGATGCGCGCGCTTCCTGGCCTGTTTGGTGTTCGCCATCTTCGGTCTTTCCGGTCCCGGTTCCGGTCCCTCTGGGGCAAGCGGATTGCAAACGCAGCAAAGCTTTAGACTATAACAGAACTGCGCGCCTTTGCCACGACTCCCACCGTCTCCTCTCCCGTGAATCTGCTTCGCGCCGCGGCCAAGGTCAGCGGCCTCACGATGCTGTCCCGGATCACCGGGCTCGCGCGCGACCTGCTGATCGCGCGCGTCTTCGGCGCCGGCGCGGAGATGGACGCGTTCACGGTCGCGTTTCGCCTGCCCAACCTGCTGCGGCGCCTGTTCGCCGAGGGCGCCTTCTCGCAGGCCTTCGTGCCGGTGTTCGCCGAGGCACGCGCGCAGCACGGCGACCAGCGCACGCGCGTGCTGCTGTCGCACGTCGCGTCGGTGCTGTTCTGGGTCCTGCTGGCGGTCTCGATCCTGGGCGTGATCGGCGCCCCGGTGCTGGTGGCGGTGATCGCGACCGGGTTCCGGCAGACGCCGGCGGTGTTCGACCTCGCGACCCTCATGACTCGCTGGATGTTCCCGTACATCCTGTTCATGTCCCTGACCGCCTGCTCGGCCGGGGTGCTGAACACGTTCGGCCGCTTCGCGGTGCCGGCGTTCACTCCCGTGATGCTCAACGTGTCGATGATCGGCCTGACGCTTTTGCTGGGGCGCAGCCTGCAACCACCGGTGCTCGTGCTGGCGATCGCCGTGCTCGCCGGCGGCGTGCTGCAACTCGGGATCCAGGTGCCCGCGCTGGTCAGGATCGGCATGCTGCCGCGGCTGTCGGGCGTGCGCAGCGCGCTCGCGGACGCCGGCGTGCGGCGGGTCCTCAAGCTGATGATGCCCGCGGTGTTCGCCGTTTCGGTGGCGCAGATCAGCCTGATCATCAACACCAACATCGCCTCGCACATCGGGATCGGCAGCAATTCGTGGCTGTACTACGCCGACCGCCTGATGGAATTCCCCACCGGCCTGCTCGGCGTGGCCCTCGGAACCGTGCTGCTGCCGAGCCTGTCGAAGGCGCACGCCGAGAGCCGGGCCGAGGACTACAGCCGGCTGCTCGACTGGGGGTTGCGGCTGACCTGCCTGGTCGCGCTGCCCGCCGCGCTCGGCCTCGGCATGCTCGCCGAGGGCCTGATCGCGGCACTGTTCGAGGGCGGCCGCTTCGGCGCCTTCGACGTTGTCCAGTCGGCTGCGGCATTGCGCGGCTATGCCGCCGGGCTGGTCGGGCTGATAGCGGTCAAGATCCTGGCGCCGGGCTTCTATGCCAAGCAGGACATCGTGACGCCGGTGAAGATCGGAGTCGTCGTGCTGGCGGCGACCCAGCTCGCCAATCTGGCCCTGGTGCCGTGGCTGGCGCACGCGGCGCTCGCGCTGTCGATCAGCCTTGGCGCGCTCGCCAATGCGCTGCTGCTGCTGCGCGGGCTGCGCTCGCGCGGCGTCTACCGGCCGATGCCCGGATGGGGAGGGTTCGCGGCTCGGCTGGGGTTTGCATTGGCGGCCTTGACGGTGCTACTTTGGCTGCTCGGGCGGTTGCTGCCGCCGCCGGTCGGGGTCCACGGCATTGCCGGGCGCGTCGAGTGGCTTGCGATTGCGGTCGGATCCGCGGTGTTCCTCTACGCCGGCATACTGTGGCTGCTGGGTTTCAGGGTGCGCGACTTCGTGCTGAGGGCATCTTGAATCGACGCGATGCGTTTTCGGATCTGGTCGCCGAGCCGTCGGCGCCGATCCCACTCCTCGAGAGCGCGGCGACGCTGGCGCAGTACGCCGACGCCGACTGCCGTCCCGACGAGGTCGTGCGCACCGTTCGCGAGTGGGGCGAGCGCCTGCGCGCAAGGGTCGCGGCCGACACGTCGTGGCTGAACCGCCTGCGCCTGCTCAACTTCTATTTCTTCGATGAACTTGGATTTCACGGCAGCCGCGTCGACGATGTCCGCACCGATTGCGGATACCTGCACCGGGTGATCGAGCGCCGCGCCGGCTTCCCGATCTCGCTCGCGGTGCTGTACATCGAGATCGGCCGCGCGATCGGGCTGAAGCTCTTCGGCGTCGCGTTTCCGGGGCATTTCCTGGTCAAGCTGGTGCTCGGCGACGCCGTGCTGTTCATCGACATGTTCGAGCGCGGCGCGACGCTGTCGGCCGACGAGTTGCGCGGGCGCCTGCGCAATGCGCTGCGCGGCGCGCCCAGGTATCCGCTCGAGCTGTACCTGCGGGCGGCCAGTGAACGCGACATCCTGGCGCGAATGCTGCGCAACCTGAAGGCGATCCACGCCGCCGACGGCGACTGGACCGCCGCGCTCGAGGTGCAGAACCGGCTGATCGCGGTGCTGCCCGACGAGGCGCAGGAGCGCCGCGAGCGCGCGTTCCTGTTCGATCGGCTGGGCTGCCCGAAGGCGGCCGCGGAAGACCTCGACGCCTACCTCGCAATGGAGCCGGATCCGACCGACGTCGAGGAGATCCGGCGCCGCCTGGAGCAGTGGCGGCGCGAGGCGCGGAATCTGAACTGAGGAACTCCCCTCTCCCGCACGCGGGAGAGGGGAGAGATCAGCCCAGCTGACTCAGCATCACCTCCGCGCCGCTGACTTCGTACTTACCCGGCGCTTCGACGTTGAGCTTCTTCACAACGCCGTCTTCGACCAGCATCGAGAAGCGCTGGCAGCGGATGCCCATGCCGCGCGCGCGCAGGTCGAGCTCGAGGCCGAGCTTCTTCGTGTAGTCGGCCGAGCCGTCGGCCATCATCCGGACCTTGCCGGTGGCCTTCTGCTCCCGGCCCCAGGCACCCATCACGAACGCGTCGTTGACCGAGAGGCACCAGATCTCGTCGACGCCTCTGCCCTTCAGGGCGTCGAAGTTCTTCACGTAGCTCGGCACGTGCTGCGCCGAACAGGTCGGCGTGAACGCGCCCGGCAGGCCGAAGATCGCGATCTTCCTGCCTTTCACGAGGTCCGCGACGTTGAACGTGTTGGGGCCGAGCGAGCAACCTGCAGTCTCGACCTCGATGAATTCCTGCAACTGCCCCTCGGGCAGGCGGTCTCCGATCTTGATCGTCATGGGGGCGCTCCAAACGTTAAAAATGGGATGCGCAGTCTAACCCGGCACCGCGCGGCAAAACGGGGCCGAAGCCAGGGCCATGGGGCAGGGCACGCCGGGCGCTTTGCCGCTCAGTCGCCCTGTGCAACGCCCTCACGGCGAGGGTCCGCGCCGCCGCTCCACCCTTGACCGCTGCGCACGATCGCCTGCAATCCGCTGGTCATGGGCACGGCCACGACCTCATGGCGGCGCGCCTTCAACTCCTCGACCAGCTTCGCCGAGGCACGCCCCTGCTCGAGCTCGGTCGGCCCGTTGCGGCTGCCGAAATTCGGCAGCCCGATCGCCTGCTGGACGTCCAGCCCCCAGTCCAATATCGCGACTAGCGTCTTGGCGACGTACAGGATGATCTGCGATCCGCCCGGAGAGCCGAGCACCCCCACGAGCTCTCCGCTGGCGCGGTCGAAGACCAGCGTCGGCGCCATCGAGGACCGCGGCCGCTTGCCGGACTGCACCCGGTTGGCGACCGGCGGTCCGTCGGCCTCGACCGTGCCGTCGGCCGCCACCGCCCGCGGCGCGAACGAGAAATCGGTCAGCTGGTTGTTGAGCAGGAAGCCGTCGACCATGACACGGGCGCCGAACCCGTCCTCGATCGTGGTCGTCATCGCCACTGCGTCGCCCTGCGCATCGACCACGGACAGGTGCGAGGTCGAAACCCTGAGCGGCGAGACGTCGGGCGACAGGGCGACCGGCCGGCGCCGCGGGCTGCCGGCCGCCGCGCGGCCCATGCTGCGGTCGGTGATCAGGTCCGCGCGCGCGGCGAGGTAGTCCGGGTCGAGCAGACCGTCGACCGGCACCGGCACGAAGTCCGGATCGGCCAGGTAGAGGGCGCGGTCGGCGAACGCAAGGCGCTCGACTTCCGACAGCAGGTGCACGGCGTCGGGCTGCAGCTCGAGCGCTCCCTCGACATCGAGCGGCGGAACGACCGCGATGTTGCGCACCCGGAGCATGCCGAGGATCTGCGCGATCGCCACGCCTCCCGAAGACGGCGGCGGCATGCCGCACACGCGCCAGCGCTTGTACTCGGTGCACACGGGCGCCCGCTCCCGTGCCTGATAGCCGGCCAGATCGTCGAGCGACAGCCGGCCGGGGTTGCGCGCGTGGCCGCGCACGGCGGCCACGATGTCGCGCGCGATCGGCCCGCGATAGAAGGCGTCCGCGCCCTCGTGCGCGATGGCCCCGAGCGCAGCGGCAAGTTCCGGGTTCCTGAGGCGGGTGCCGATGGCCTTTGGCGCGCCGTCGGCGTCGTAGAAATAGCGGCGCGCCGCGGCGTCGCTCTTCAGGTACGGTTCCGCGGCGAGCAGCGCGTGCAGGCGGGGCGAGATCGGGAAGCCCTCTTGGGCCAGCCGGATCGCCGGCTCGAAAAGATCGGCCCAGGGGAGGCGCCCATGCTCGTGGTGGGCCGCCTCGAGCAGTCGCAGCACCCCGGGGGTGCCGACCGAACGCCCGCCGACCACGGCGTCGTAGAACGCCAGCGGCCGGCGATCGCCGCCGACGAACAGGTTTTCGTCCGCGTCCGCCGGCGCGGTCTCGCGGCCGTCGTAGGCCTGCACGCGCCGGCCGTCCCAGTGCAGCAGGAAAGCGCCGCCGCCGATGCCCGACGATTGCGGCTCGACCAGGCCAAGGACCATCTGCATCGCGATCGCGGCGTCGACCGCCGAACCGCCCGCGCGCAGGATCTGAAGCCCGGCCTGCGCGGCGAGCGGATTGGCCGCCGCGACCATCTGGCGGTCTGCATGCGCCGCCTGCAGGCCGATCCGGAAACCCGATCCGGCTTCCGGTGGCGGCGGCGCCGGGGGGCCGCTGGCGCAGGCGCCCAGCAGCAGCAGCGCCAGGGCGGCCGCCGCCGCCGCACCTGGGCGCCGCAGCCCGGGCTTCACTTCGGCTGCATGCGCAACGCGCCGTCGAGGCGGATCACCTCGCCGTTGAGCATCGGGTTGCCGAGGATCGCGTGCGCGAGCTGCGCATACTCGGACGGCCGGCCCAGGCGCGACGGAAACGGCACCTGGCGCCCCAGCGATTCCTGGATCTCCGGCGGCAGCCCCGCCATCATCGGCGTCTCGAACAGGCCCGGCGCGATCGTCACGCAGCGGATCCCGCTGCGCGCGAGATCGCGCGCGATCGGCAGCGTCATGCCGACGACCCCGCCCTTCGAGGCCGAATACGCAGCCTGCCCGATCTGGCCGTCGAACGCCGCGATCGACGCGGTGTTGATCACGACGCCGCGCTCGCCGTCGGCGCTCGGGTCGAGCTTCGCCATCGCGTCGGCCGCGATCCGGATCATGTTGAAGGTACCGATCAGGTTCACCCGGATCACGCGCTCGAACACGTCGAGGCGGTGCGGGCCGTCCTTGCCGATCGTCTTTTCGCCGGCGCCGATCCCGGCGCAGTTGACCAGGCCGCGCAGCGTGCCGAGCGCGGTGGCGGCGGCGACCGCGGCGCGCGCATCGCTCTCGGACGTCACATCGCACACGACGAACCGCGAACGCGCGCCGAGCTCCTGCGCGAGCGCCTGGCCCGCCGCGGCCTGGACGTCGGCGATCACGACCCGCCCGCCGCCGGCGGCGATCATCCGGACCGTCGCTGCGCCCAGCCCCGAAGCGCCGCCGGTCACGAGGAATACGTTGTCCTGGATCTGCATTGCGTCTGCCTCCCTCGGCTTCGACCCGTGCGAGAAGATACCCGACCCTGCCCCTTGCCGGTTTCGAGCGCCGCCGATCGCCGCCGGCTGGCCGGATCAGGGCTCCTGCCCGCGGGCCGGCGCCAGCGCGCGCTGCATCAGGACCACGTCGATCCAGCGCTCGAACTTGAACCCGACCGCGCGCAGCACCCCCGCGCGCTCGAAGCCGCAGCTGCGGTGCAGTTCGATCGACGCGACGTTGCCGGTGTCGCCGATCACCGCCAGCATCTGCCGCAGGCCCAGCGCGGCGCAGTCGTCGACCAGCCGCTGCAGCAGCCGGCGCCCGATCCCGCGCCCGGTCGCGCCAGGGTCGACATAGATGGAGTCTTCCACCGTGTAGCGGTAGCCCGGCCGTGGCCGGAACGGGCTCGCGTACGCGTAGCCGGCCAGTTCGCCGTCGAGCAGCGCCGCCAGGTAGGGCAGGCCGGCAACGCGCACGGCGTCGAAGCGCTGGCGCATCTGAGCCTCGCTCGGAGGATCGAGCTCGAAGCTCGAGGTGCCGGTGAGCACGTGGGCCGCGTAGATCGCGGTGATCGCCGGCAGGTCGTCTTCGGCCGCGGGGCGCAGTTGGAGGCTCATGGGGATTCACTTCGGGCGCGCACCCTCACCCCCGGCCCCTCTCCCGCAAGCGGGAGAGGGGAGGCAGAGCGACCGTGAAGCTCCCCTCTCCCACACGCGAAGAGGGGGGCGGACGACCTTGAAGCTCCCCTCTCCCGCTTGCGGGAGAGGGGCCGGGGTGAGGGCGTGCAGACGCCGATGGCCAGCGCATTTGCCGAATGCGGTCTGGCCACGACGAGAAACGAAAATCGACGATCAGCGCTGAGATGCGCGCTGCGACGGCGCGGCGGCGACTGCCGGCACGGACGCCACCGACTGCACGATCGCGGTCTGCGCGCCGGTGGCGGCCGAATGTGTCGCCGGGTGGCCGGCGCCCTGCATCGACGCGATGATCGGCACGATCAGCAGCGCGACGATGTTGATGATCTTGATCAGCGGGTTGACCGCGGGGCCGGCGGTGTCCTTGTAGGGATCGCCGACGGTGTCGCCGGTGACGGCCGCCTTGTGCGCGTCGGAGCCCTTGCCGCCGTGATGACCTTCCTCGATGTACTTCTTCGCGTTGTCCCAGGCGCCGCCGCCGGTGGTCATCGAGATCGCGACGAACAGGCCCGTGACGATCGTGCCCATCAGCACGCCGCCGAGCGCTTCCGGTCCGAGCACGACGCCGATGATGATCGGCACCAGGACCGGCAGCAGCGACGGGATCATCATCTCCTTGATCGCGGCCGTCGTCAGCATGTCGACCGCGCGCGAATAATCGGGCTTGGCGGTGCCTTCCATGATGCCCTTGATCTCGCGGAACTGGCGCCGCACCTCCTCGACCACGGCGCCGGCCGAGCGGCCGACGGCCTCCATCGCCATCGATGCGAACAGGTAGGGGATCAGGCCGCCGATGAACAGTCCGATGATGACCTTGTAGTTCGACAGCTCGAAGCTCAGGTGCAGGCCTTGCTGGTCGAGCGCACCGGTGTAGTCGGTGAACAGCACCAGGGCCGCCAGGCCGGCCGACCCGATCGCATAGCCCTTGGTCACGGCCTTGGTGGTGTTGCCGACCGCGTCCAGCGGATCGGTGATGTCGCGCACGGCCTTGGGCAGGTGCGCCATCTCGGCGATGCCGCCGGCGTTGTCGGTGATCGGGCCGTAGGCGTCGAGCGCGACGATGATGCCGGTCATCGACAGCATCGCGGTGGCGGCCACCGCGATCCCGTACAGGCCGGCCAGCGCGTGCGACGCGTAGATCGCGGCGCAGATGGCGATCAGCGGCCAGGCGCAGGCCTTCATCGAGACGGCGATGCCGGCGATGATGTTGGTCGCGTGGCCGGTGGTCGAGGCCTGCGCGACGTGCCGGACGGGCGCGAAGTCGGTGCCGGTGTAGTACTCGGTGATGTAGACCAGCGCCGCGGTCAGTGCCAGGCCCACCACCGCGCACAGGTACAGGTTCACGACCGACATGCCGGCCGCCGCCGCAACCGGGGCGAGCACCCAGTTGGTGACGAACCAGAACAGCACCAGCGAGATGACGCCGGCGACCATCAGGCCGCGGTACAGCGCGTTCATGATCTTGCCGCCCTCGCGCGCCTTGACGAAGTAGCAGCCGACGATCGAGGCGAGGATCGACACGCCGGAAATGGCCAGCGGGTAGATCAAACCGGCGTCGCTGTCCTTGAAGAACGTCGCGCCGATGAGCATCGTCGCCACGACGGTGACCGCGAAGGTCTCGAACAGGTCGGCAGCCATGCCGGCGCAGTCGCCGACGTTGTCGCCGACGTTGTCGGCGATCACCGCCGGGTTGCGCGGATCGTCCTCGGGGATGCCGGCCTCGACCTTGCCGACGAGGTCGGCGCCGACGTCGGCGCCCTTGGTGAAGATGCCGCCGCCCAGACGCGCGAAGATCGAGATCAGCGACGAGCCGAAGGCGAGGCCGATCATCGGGTGCAGGAAGGCGTGCACCTCCTCGTTCGGGTGGAAGTTCTTCAGGACCCAGTAGAAGCCGGCCACGCCGAGCAGGCCCAGGCCGACCACCAGCAGGCCGGTGATCGCGCCGCCGCGAAACGCGATGTTCAGCGCCGGGTTCAGACCGAGCGTCGCAGCCTGCGCGGTGCGCACGTTCGCGCGCACCGACACGTTCATCCCGATGAAGCCTGCCGCGCCCGACAGCAAGGCGCCCAGCACGAAGCCGATCGCCGTCCACAGGCCCAGGGCCACCGCGATCACGATCGCAAGCACGATGCCCACGATGCCGATGGTCCGGTACTGGCGGCTCAGATAGGCCTGCGCGCCCTGCTGGACGGCGGCCGCGATCTCCTGCATGCGCGGGTTGCCGGGATCCTGCTTCAGGATCCACGAAATCGAGATCGCGCCGAAGACCACTGCGGCCAGGCCGCAAAGGAGCGCGAGCGTCAATCCGGACATGACTCTCTCCTCACGATGACGTTCTTCAGTTGGTTTGAAAGGGAGGTGAACTGATCGAGTCAGGGTGCCGTCGGGAGATCAGACCGCCGACGGCCGCGGCGCGTCGAGCGCCGCGAAAACCCGCGCCTTGATCTCCTCGACGCTGCCGACGCCGCTTACCTTGCGATACACCGGCCCCGCCCCGCCGGCGCCCGCGGCGATCTTCGAGTAGAACTCCACCAGCGGCCGCGTCTGCGAGTGGTAGACCTGCAGGCGATGCAGGACGACCTCCTCGCGGTCGTCGTCGCGCTGGATCAGCGGCTCGCCCGTGACGTCGTCGCGGCCGGCCGCCCGCGGTGGATTGAATCGGACGTGGTACGTCCGGCCGCTCGCCACGTGCACGCGCCGCCCGCTCATGCGCTCGACGATGTCGCCGTCGGGCACGTCGATCTCGAGCACCACGTCGAGTGCCACGCCGGCCGACCGCATCGCCTCGGCCTGCGGGATGGTGCGCGGAAAGCCGTCGAACAGGTAGCCCGATGCGCAGTCGCTCTGCTTGAGGCGCTCCCGCACCAGCGCGATGATCACGTCGTCGGAGACCAGCTGGCCGGCGTCCATCACCTTCTTCGCGGCGAGGCCGAGCGGCGTGCCGGCCTTGACGGCCGCGCGCAGCATGTCGCCGGTCGAGATCTGGGGGATGCCGTAGCGGGCCGTGATGAAGGCGGCTTGCGTTCCCTTGCCCGCCCCCGGCGGCCCCAGCAGTATGACGCGCATGCCCCGGTCTCCTCCGCTTCGCCTGACGTACCTTCGCGCAACTCTTATTACGGCCCGCTCGATGGCCGGCTCGATGCCTGGCTCGCCGCGCACGGCGCGCCAGGGGAAGCGGACATTCTACCTTGGCTCATGTGGGCACTTGCGCGGCGGCGCCGATGGAAGCCATCGAAACGATCGAAGCGATCGAAGGGCGAAGGCTGCGCCCTATCGCGGGCCGCCGGGGGCAATGAGCGCGCGCACGCGCGCGAGGTCTTCGGCGGTGTCGACGCCGGGCGGCAACGCCTCGTCGAGCTGCAGGACGCCGATCGTGCCGCCATGCCACAGCACCCGCAGCTGTTCGAGGCTCTCGTGGGTCTCGATCGGCGCAGGCGCCAGCTCGGGGTAGCGCTGCAGGAAGCCGGCGCGATACGCGTAAAGGCCGATGTGGCGCAGCGCGGGCAGGCCGGGCGGAAGCCGGTCGCGCGAACCGGCGAAAGCATCGCGCGACCAGGGGATGGGTGCGCGCGAGAACAGCAGCGCCTTTCCGTGCGCATCGACCACCACCTTGACCACGTTGGGGTCGAAGAACTCGGCCGCGTCGCGCAGCGGATGCGCGGCGGTGGCGACGTCGAACGCGGGTGCCGCCGCGAGCCATGCCGCCACCCGGGCGATCGCGTCCGGCGGGATCAGGGGCTCGTCGCCCTGCACGTTGACGACCACGGTGTCCGCCGGCAGGCGCAGCTGCGCGCAGCCTTCGGAGAGCCGGTCGGTCCCGGTGCGATGGTGTTCCGCCGTCAGGATCGCGGCCACGCCGTGGCGCGCGCACGCGGCGACGATGTCGGGATGGTCGGCGCACACGACCACGCGCCGGGCGCCGCTGGCGGCGGCCTGGAGCGCGACCCGCGCCACCATCGGCAGTCCGCCGATGTCGGCCAGCGGCTTGCGCGGCAGGCGGGTCGACGCCAGCCGCGCGGGGATGAGAACGACGAAGTCGGCGGCCGCGGCCTGCGCGGGCATCGGCGCGACGCCCAGTCAGTGCGAAGCGCGCTCGGCTTCGTCCAGCCGTCTCGCGTCGGACTCGACCATCACCGGCACGCCGTCGCGGATCGGGTAGGCGAGGCCGGCCGCGCGCGACACGAGCTCCTGGCGCTGGCGGTCGTATTCGAGGTTGCCCTTCGTGACCGGGCAAACCATTATGTCAAGCAGCTTTGGATCCATGGTCCTCCCTGCGCAAGCGCGATTCGATCAGGTCGATCAGGCGCGCGTCGATCTGCGCGCGCAGCGGCACCACCCACAGGCGCGCATCGTGCACCAGCGCGCCGTCGGTGCGGCATTTTACGGCGTCCTTCTCGGTCATCAGCACCCGGTCGTACGCATGCCGCGCCAGCTGCTCGGCGCTGAGCGAGCCGTGGTCGGGCAGGGCGAGCTCATCGACGACGAGGCCGTGCTCGCGCAGCATCGCGAAGAACCGCTCGGGAACCCCGATCCCGCAGGCCGCCAGCACGCGCCAGCGCGCCGCGCGCTGCTCGCGCGCGACCTCCCCGAGGGCCAGGCGCTGAGCCGGCGCCGCCAGCGGATAGGCCTCCGCGAGCGAGGTCTCGAGGAAGTAGAACGGCGAGTACACGCGCACCGCCGGCGTGATGCCGTGGAACACGACCGCGTCGACGCCCTTCAGGCGCAGCGGCGGATCGCGCAGCGGTCCCGCGGGGATCAGCCAGCCGTTGCCCATCCCCTGGGAATGGACGACCGCGATCTCGAGCTCGCGGCCGAGGCGCCGGTGCTGCAGCCCGTCGTCGGCGATCACGATATCGCACGCCGGATGCGCGCCCAGCAGCAGGCGCGCCGCGGCGACCCGGTCGCGCCCGACCGCCACCGGCACCGCGGCCGCGGCATAGATCACCAGCGGCTCGTCGCCGCACTCGTCCGCGCGGCTGTACGGTCCGACCAGGCGCGGCTGGCGCGCGTCGCCGCCGTAGCCGCGCGATACGACGCCGGGGTGCCAGCCGCGCGCGCGCAGCTCCTTGACGACTTCGATCACCAGCGGCGTCTTGCCGGTGCCGCCGGCATACAGGTTGCCGATGACCACCACCGGCACCCCGACCCGCACCGGGCGTGCGAGCCCGATCCGGTAGGTCCAGCCGGCGACCGCCCGCCAGGCCGCGTGAACGAGCGCGAACGGCAGCAGCAGGCGCGCGGCCAGGCCGCGCCGCTGCCACATGTGGACGACCCGCCGATGTAGCCAGGCTCGCAAGATTTCGCTGTCGATGGGGCGAGAACGGAGCTGCGCGCGCGGCGCCTAGGGAGACCGTCGCTGCGTGGCGAAGCTCAGGCGCGACAGGCCGGCCAGCCTGGCAGCCTCCATCACGGTGATGACCGACTGGTGCGGCGCCTGGGCGTCGGCGTTGATGACGACGATCGGGTTCGTGACGCGCTCGGCTGCGCTGCGAAGCAGTTCCGACAGCGCGGCCGCGTCGGTGATCGCGACCACGCGATGGCCGACCGCGAACCGCCCGTCGGCGGTGACCGCGACCTGGATCTCCTGCAGCTGCGTCGACTGGCGGGTGGCGTCCGCGCTGGGCAGCTCGATCTGCAGCTGGGCGAAGCGCGAATACGTGGTGCTGATCGCCAGGAAGATCAGCACCACCAGCAGCACGTCGATCAACGGGATCAGGTTGACTTCGGGCTCTTCGGCGTAGCCGCGTCGGAATCGCATCGCATCTAGCTCCGCGGAGATCGCGCTTCGCTGTACAGGGCCTCGACCAGGCGCTGGGCCTGCTGTTCCATCTCGACCAGGAAATCGTCGACGCGGGTCCTGAAAACGCGGTACGCCAGCACCGACGGTACCGCGACGATGATGCCGAGGGCCGTGCTGTAGAGCGCGATCGAAATGCCCTGCGCCAGCGCCTGCGGATTCGAGCCCGCCTGCTGCGAGGCGAAGATCTCGATCATCCCGACCACCGTGCCGAGCAGGCCGAGCAGCGGCGCGATCGATCCGACCGACCCGAGCAGCGTGAGATACCGCGACAGCTCGTGCGCGACCCGCCCGCCCGCGACCTCGATCGCCTGCCCGGTGACCTCGCGCGTCTCGCGCTCGCTGCGCAGGCCCGCGGCGAGCACGAAGCCCAGCGGAGAATTCACCTCGAGCTTCGCGATCACGTCCGGGCTGACCTGCCGGCGGGCATGAAGCGCCAGCACGTCCTGCAGCAAATTAGGCGGCAGGATCTTCGAATGACGCAGCGCGGTGCTGCGCTCGATGATCAGGGCAAGCGCGACGACGGAAGCGATGATCAACGGCCAGATCGGCCAGCCCAGGGCTTGTACGATGGCGAACAAGAGCGCAATCCTTGCAACGGGCGGGAAAGGTGTCGACCGGACGGCCGGACACGGTGCGGCGCTGCCGCAGGCAAACGGCGAGTTTAGAGCGGTTCGGGTTTTTCCCGCATCATCGCTATGCATGGGGTGCGGGGAGCCGTCTTGCATCGCGCGCGAAGCGCACGCGCGGGACGCATGGATCGGGTCGCGGGGCAGGCGCCGCCGGACCGGACGTACGTGCTTGCGCGCCCTCGGGCCAGGCCTGCCCCCTTGGGCGGGCGATGTGGATAAGTTTGTGGATAAGCACGCTAAGCTCGCCTCGCCACGAGCCCGCATCGGCACGGACCGGCGCCGCGGCAAGGTCATGGTGCGCAAAATACTGATACGTTTCAATCGCTTATCATCATGAGACCGTGTGTGACCGAGGCGTTGCGAGCCCGCCAGGCAGCGGGGTCCATTTGTGGACACTTTTTCGCCCGAAACCCGCATGGAGCTTGAGTCCGATCGGCCGGACGCAGGTCTGGTGCGGGTTTGCCTCACAGTTTCCCAGCTAAACCGCGCCGTTGCTGGGTCCCTGCAAGCGAACTTCGCCCGCCAGCGGGTTCGCGGCGAACTCGCCTCGATGACCCGGGCCGCCAGCGGCCACTGGTACTTCACGCTGAAGGACCGGCAGGCGCAGGTCCGCTGCGTGATGTTCCGCAGCCGCAACCAGGTGGTTGACTTCGCGCCGCGCGACGGCGACGAGGTCGAGGTGCTGGCGCAGATCGGGCTGTACGAGCCGCGCGGGGAGTTCCAGCTCACCGTCGACGTGCTGCGCCGGTTCGGCGCGGGCCGTCTTTGGGAGGAGTTCATCCGGCTGCGCGACCGCCTCGCGGGCGAAGGCCTGTTCGACGCCGATCGCAAGCGGCCGCTGCCGCGATTTCCGCGCGCGATCGGCGTCGTCACCTCGCTGGCTGCCGCGGCGCTGCGCGATGTCCTGAGCACGCTGGCGCGCCGCGCGCCGCATGTCCGGGTCGTTGTCTACCCGGCGCCGGTCCAGGGAGCCGAGGCCGCGCCGCGCCTGACGGCGATGCTGGGCGTCGCCGCGCGGCGCGCCGAGGTCGACCTGCTGCTGCTCGTTCGCGGCGGCGGCTCGATCGAGGACCTCTGGGCCTTCAACGACGAGCGGCTGGCGCGCGCGATCCGCGCCAGCCCGGTGCCCGTGGTGGTCGGCGTCGGGCACGAATCGGACTTCACGATCGCCGACTTCGCCGCCGACCTGCGCGCCCCCACGCCGACGGCGGCGGCCGAGCTCGCCACGCCCGAGCGTCGTGCGCTGCTGCGCGCGGTGGCCGAGCGATGGCAGCGACTGCACCGGGCGGCGAACGGCGCCGCGCAGGCCCGCGCCCAGCGCCTCGACCTCGCGCTGCGCGTGCTCGCGTCGCCGCGCGCGCCGGTACGCGGGTTGCAGGGGCGGCTGGCCGAACTGGGCGCGCGCGCCGAGCGCTGCATGCGGTCCCGGCTCGCGCTGCAGCGCAGCCGCCTGCTGGCGGCGATGCGCGCGCTCGCGCGCGCGCCGGTCGACACCGGGCGGCGCCGACAGAACCTGTCGGCCGTGCAGCAGCGGCTGGGTCTCGCGTCGACGCGCGCGCACGACATGCGCCGTCAGCGCCTCGCGCAGCTGTCGCAGGCGCTGTCGCATCTGGATCCGCAGGCGGTTCTCGAGCGCGGCTACAGCATCGTGCGCGACCGCGGCGGGCAACTCGTCACCCGCGCAGGCTCGCTCGCGGCCGGCGACCCGCTCGAGGTGCTGTTCGCGCACGGATCGGCCGGCGTGCGCGTCGAGACGACGCGCGGCGAGGACGCTTGATGCAGGCCATGAGCGCAACAGGGTTCCTCGCTGTGGCGGGGCCGTACGCGCGCGCGCCATGGCGCGCGCAAACGAGGGACTGAATGAGGGAAATGAGGCGGACCGCAAAGTTCGTGTGCTAGATTTTCGAAGGCCGCCGGATTCCGGCGCGGACGGCGCATCACGGGCCGACGAACAAGAGAAACAATGGGGGCGAAGATGAAGAATCCGCTCGACTCACTCTGGGGCACGGTCATCACCGGCCTGGTCCTCACCGTGATCCTCTACCTGATCGCCAAGACCATGATCGGGGGTTGACCATGGACCTCATCCACTACGGATTGGGCCGCTGGCTGCACATCCTGGCCGGCGTGATGTGGATCGGGCTGCTGTACTACTTCAACTTCGTCAACGTCGCGGCCGCGAAGGCGGCGGGTGCCGATGGAACCGCGGCGGGGATCACCAAACATGTGGTGCCGCGCGCGTTGCTGTATTTCCGCTGGTCGGCCGTCGTGACGTGGCTCGCGGGCGCCTACCTGCTGTCGGACAAGTTCCTCGCGGCCTTCCTCTTCCTCGACAAGCAATACATTCCGATCGGTTTCGGCGCCTGGCTGGGCACGATCATGCTGTTCAACGTCTGGGTGCTGATCTGGCCCAATCAGAAGAAGATCCTCGGACTCGTGACGGCGACCGACGAGGAAAAGGCCAAGGCGCGCCGCGTCGCGTTCCTGGCGTCGCGGACGAACACGATGCTGTCGATCCCGATGATCCTGTTCATGTCGCAGAGCGGCCTGATGCATCGGTCGCTGTTCTAGATCTCGCGCCGCACCGCACAGGCGCCGGACCTCCGCGCCTGTGCGCGGCGCGGCGCCGGCAACTTCCCTAGGGCGCCGGCACTCCGCGCAGCGGCTGCCCCTCGCGGATCCCGTGATCCGCGAACCAATGCCCGCTCATCTCCAGCGCATAGCGCACCGGCCTGCGCGCGCAGTGGCTGTCGTCGGTCTGCGGCTTCATTTCCTCGATGTTGGCGATGGTTCCGTCGTCGTCCAGGAAAGCGACCGACAGCGGCAGCAGCGTGTTGCGCATCCACATGCAGTGCTGTGCCTTCTGGTCGAACACGAACAGCATTCCGTGATTCGGGGCGAGCTCGCGCCGGAACATCAGCCCCTGCATGCGCGTTCGGTCGCTGTCGGCGACCTCGGCGGTGATCAGGTGGATGCCGGCGGTCAGCCGCACCGAGGGCGTCGGCTGGCCGCGGGCCGCGAGAGTCGCCGCGAGCGCCAGCGACGCGCAGGCGGCACGGACCATGAACCGGTTCACGGCGAGGGTGTCACGAGTTTCGGATTGGAGGGTGCGGGGCGGGAGTGCCGCGCCAGCCCGGCGCGAAGGTTAGCCGAAAGCACCGCGAGATGCAGGAAGCTGCGCTGGATCAAGCCCGGCGCGCGCGGCCGCAAGGGGTCAGGCGCTACACTTCGCGCGCTCGCGCCTGAATCGCCCGGCCCGCCCGCGAGGACGCCGCCGCCGCGCGCGGCAGCTGCGCGCCTTCCCGATTTGCCGACGCCGGAGATTCCATGGCTCAACACTTCAAGGTGCCCGCGCAAGGGCAGAAGATCACCGTCAAAAAGGACCTCTCGCTCGAGGTCCCGGACGTGCCGATCATCCCGTACATCGAGGGCGACGGCACGGGCGTCGACATCACGCCGGTGATGATCAAGGTCGTCGACGCGGCGGTCGCCAAGGCTTACGGCGGCCGGCGCAAGATCGCGTGGATGGAAGTCTACGCCGGGGAAAAAGCCACTCGCGTCGTCGGCCCGGACGTCTGGCTGCCCGAGGAGACCCTGGGTGCCGTGCGCGAGTACGTGGTGTCGATCAAGGGTCCGCTGACGACCCCGGTCGGCGGCGGGATCCGTTCGATCAACGTCGCGATGCGCCAGGAACTCGATCTGTACGTGTGCCTGCGGCCGGTGCGCTACTTCAAGGGCGTCCCGAGCCCGGTGCGCGAGCCCGAGAAGACCGACATGGTGATCTTCCGCGAGAACTCGGAGGACATCTATGCCGGCATCGAATACGAGGCCCGCTCGGACAAGGCGCGCAAGCTGATCGACTTCCTGCAGCGCGAGCTCGGAGTCACGAAGATCCGGTTTCCGGAGACCTCCGGCATCGGCATCAAGCCGATTTCGCAGGAGGGCACCGAACGCCTCGTGCGCAGGGCGATCCAGTACGCGCTGGACAATCGACGCAAGTCCGTGACCTTCGTGCACAAGGGCAACATCATGAAGTTCACCGAAGGCGCCTTCGCGAAGTGGGGCTACGGGCTGGCGCAGCGCGAATTCGGCGCCGAGCCGCTCGACGGCGGGCCATGGATGCGCATCAAGACGGCGCACGGCGAGATCGTCGTCAAGGACGTCATCGCCGATGCTTTCCTGCAACAAATCCTGCTGCGGCCGGCCGAATACGACGTGATCGCGACGATGAACCTGAACGGCGATTTCATTTCGGATGCGCTGGCAGCCCAGGTGGGCGGCATCGGAATCGCGCCGGGGGCAAACCTGTCGGACACGGTCGCGATGTTCGAGGCGACCCACGGCACCGCGCCGAAGTATGCCGGCAAGGATTACGTCAATCCGGGATCGGAGATCCTGTCGGCGGAGATGATGCTGCGCCACATGGGCTGGGTCGAGGCGGCCGACCTGGTCATCCGGTCGATGGAGCGGGCGATCCAGAACAAGACCGTCACCTACGATTTCGCGCGGCTGATGCCGGGCGCCACGCAGGTGTCGTGCTCGGGCTTCGGCAACGCGATGATCGCGGCGATGTAGGGCCGCAACGCCCGCCTGTCAGGCCTCGAGGAAAAGTTCCCCGGCGCACGCCGGGGAGCAGTAAAAAGCCCCGCCGAAGCGGGGCTTTTTACTGCCGGCCGGCTCGCCGGCTCAGCTGTTCGGCGTGATATTCGACGCCTGTTTGCCCTTCGGACCCTGCACGACTTCGAAGACGACCTTCTGCCCCTCCTTCAGCGTCTTGAAGCCGCCGATCTGGATCGCCGAAAAGTGCGCGAACAGATCTTCGCCGCCGTCATCCGGGGTGATGAAGCCATATCCCTTGGCGTCGTTGAACCACTTGACCGTACCTGTAGCCATTCACTCTTCCTCATTGCCGCAATGACCCACGAAGGCGCCACGAAGCGTCCGGCGCTAGGCCGTTTTCTTCCCCGGGACCCCTCTCCCGGCGGCCCGGTCCGATGCACGCTCGGCGAACCGCCATCCTTCGACGTTTTTGGTTGTCGTCGGGATACGCATTGTTTGGGCAAATCCGCCAAAGCGTCAAGACCTGCGGGCGGGCTTCGCGGAACCGGAAAATCCGGCACCTGAAGGCCGCCGGCGGGGCTACACGGGTTGCCCGAGGCTCGGATCGCTCGAAAACGGGGCGCTTGAAGCCCGATCAGCGGGCTTACCGGAGGGGCCGACGCGTATAAAAAGGGGGCTGGCGCCGCTCGGCGACGGTTGGCAGCCAAGCCGACACCGACGGTCCGCCGGCGTGGCCTTCCGGCGCTCCGGGGGGGCATGGATTTCACTTATGATCTGCATCACAGCGACCCGCGCTCCGCGTTGATGTCAGGCGCCTCTTCGATGATGCTGTCATGAGCGAACGGATCGGCGAAGGCACGGTCGTCGAGAAGAAGGCTTCGCGGGTGAAGCCGCCTCCGATGTACCAGGTCGTGCTGCTGAACGACGATTTCACCCCGATGGAGTTCGTCGTCGGCGTACTGCAGAAGTTCTTCGGCAAGGGACGGGAACAGGCGACACAGATCATGCTGAAGGTGCACCACGAGGGACGCGGGGTTTGCGGCGTGTACCCGCGGGACATCGCGGCCAGCAAGGTCGAGCAGGTGTGCAGCTATTCACGTCAGCATCAGCATCCGCTACAGTGCGTGATGGAGGAAGCATGATCGCGCAGGAACTGGAAGTCAGCCTGCACATGGCCTTCGTCGAGGCCCGGCAGGCGCGACACGAATTCATCACGGTCGAGCATCTGCTGCTGGCGCTGCTCGACAACCCCTCCGCGGCCGAAGTCCTGCGGGCGTGCGCCTGCAACATCGAGGACCTGCGCAAGAGCCTGCAGAATTTCATCGCCGACAACACGCCTGTGCTGCCCCTCAATTCGGAGGCCGACACCCAGCCGACCCTCGGATTCCAGCGCGTGATCCAGCGCGCGATCATGCACGTGCAGTCGACGTCCAACGGCAAGAAGGAGGTCACGGGCGCCAACGTGCTGGTGGCCATTTTCGGCGAGAAGGACTCGCACGCGGTGTACTACCTGCACCAGCAGGGCGTCACGCGCCTGGACGTGGTCAACTACATCTCGCACGGCATCACCAAGGCGCCGCAGACCGAGGACAAGACCAAGCCGCAGGGCGAGCCCGAGCAGGAAGGCGGCGAGGGGCGCGATCAGGCGTCGCCGCTGGAGCAGTACACGCAGAACCTCAACGCGCTGGCGCGCGACGGCAAGATCGATCCGCTGATCGGGCGCGAGCCCGAGGTCGAGCGCGTGATCCAGGTCCTGTGCCGGCGGCGCAAGAACAATCCGCTGCTGGTCGGCGAGGCCGGCGTCGGCAAGACCGCCATCGCCGAGGGCCTGGCCTGGCGCGTCGTCAAGGGCGACGTGCCGGAGATCCTCGAGAAGGCGAATGTCTACTCGCTCGACATGGGTGCGCTGCTGGCCGGCACCAAGTACCGCGGCGACTTCGAGCAGCGGTTAAAGGCGGTGCTCAAGCAGCTGAAGTCGAACGCGAACGCGATCCTGTTCATCGACGAGATCCACACGCTGATCGGCGCCGGGTCGGCCTCGGGGGGCACGCTGGACGCCTCCAACCTGCTCAAGCCCGCGCTGGCGACCGGCCAGCTCAAGTGCATCGGCGCCACGACCTACAACGAGTACCGCGGCATCTTCGAAAAGGACCACGCGCTGTCGCGCCGCTTCCAGAAGATCGACGTCAGCGAGCCGACCGTGCAGCAGACGATCGAGATCCTGAAGGGCCTCAAGTCGCGCTTCGAGGAGCACCACGGCGTCAAGTACTCGGCGGGCGCGATCACCGCCGCGGCCGAGCTGTCGGCCAAGTTCATCAACGACCGCCACCTGCCCGACAAGGCGATCGACGTGATCGACGAAGCGGGCGCGGCGCAGCGCATCCTGCCGGTGAACAAGCGCAAGAAGACGATCGGTAAGAACGAGGTCGAGGAGATCATCGCCAAGATCGCGCGCATCCCGCCGCAGACGGTCTCCAGCGACGACCGGGCGCAGCTCAAGAACCTGGAGCGCAACCTGAAGAACGTCGTGTTCGGCCAGGACCAGCCGATCGAGGCGCTCTCGGCCGCGATCAAGATGGCGCGCTCGGGCCTGGGCAAGCCGGACAAGCCGATCGGCGCGTTCCTCTTCTCGGGCCCCACCGGCGTCGGCAAGACCGAGGTGGCCAAGCAGCTCGCCTTCACGCTGGGCATCGAGCTGATCCGCTTCGACATGTCCGAGTACATGGAGCGTCACGCGGTGAGCCGGCTGATCGGCGCGCCGCCGGGATACGTCGGCTTCGACCAGGGCGGGCTGCTGACCGAGGCGATCTCGAAGAAGCCGCACGCCGTGCTGCTGCTCGACGAGATCGAGAAGGCGCACCCCGACATCTTCAACATCCTGCTGCAGGTGATGGATCACGGCACGCTGACCGACAACAACGGTCGCAAGGCCGACTTCCGCAACATCATCCTGATCATGACGACCAACGCCGGCGCCGAGGCGCTGACGAAGGTCGCAATCGGCTTCGGCGGCAGCCGCGAGCCCGGCGACGAAATGGCGGAGATCCGGCGCATGTTCTCGCCCGAGTTCCGCAACCGCCTCGATTCCACGATCAGTTTCCGCGCGCTCGACGAGCAGATCATCCTGCGCGTGGTCGACAAGTTCCTGATGCAGCTCGAAGAGCAGCTGCACGAGAAGAAAGTCGACGCGACGTTCAGCGACACGCTGCGCGCCCACCTCGCCAAGAAGGGGTTCGATCCGGTGATGGGTGCGCGCCCGATGGCGCGCCTGATCCAGGACACGGTGCGCAAGGCACTGGCCGACGAGCTGCTGTTCGGGCGGCTGGTCAATGGGGGCAAGGTCGACGTCGACGTCGACGAGAAGGGCGAGGTCAAGCTCGACTTTCCGCCGGCCGACAACGGCGATGCGCCGCAGCCCGAGCGCGGCGAGCCGGTGTTGTCGGAGTAGTCAGGGGTGTCGGGCCGCCCCGGCCGCTTCCGCGCCGCAGCAAGCACCGCGGCGGCCGCGCTCGCGTTCGGGTTCGCGGCGGTCGTCGCCTCGGCTGCCGACGAGACGTCGCCGGCCGGGCTGTGGCAGTCGGTGAGCGACGTCGACGGCAAGCCGAGCGGCTACATCCGGATCAGCGAGGTCGACGGCGAGTACCGGGGCGTGATCGAGCGGGGCGTCGACGAGAGCCGGCGCGACGAATTGTGCGACAAGTGCCCCGGGGCGCGCCACAACCAGCCCAAGCTGGGGATGACGATCATCACGGGGGTGCACCGCAACGGCGAGCGCTACGACGGCGGCGAGATCCTCGATCCCGATACCGGCAACGTCTATCGCGTGCGCCTGACGCCCGTCGATGGCGGGCGCAAGCTTGAAGTGCGCGGCTACCTGGGTATTTCGCTGTTCGGCCGCACGCAGACCTGGCTGCGGCAACCCTGACCCGGGAGTCCGCGCTCGACTAGTGCCGCTCCCAGTGGCCGGGATGACTGCGCCAGCCCCGGCTTTCGTGCACCCATTCGTGCGGCACCCAGCGATAGCCGGCCCGGGGAGCCTCCCAGCGGCCCGGGACCCATTCATGGCGCCCGCCGGCCCATCCCCAGTAACCGCCGATCCAGAAGTAGCCGGGCGCCGGCGCGACGCCCTCGACCTCGACGCGCGGCGCGGGCGGCGCCACCATGACCGCGTCGCCCGGGTAATAGTAGGAGTAGGGCGGACCGGCCGGCGCGACGACGCATCCTCCCAGGGCGATGCCCAGCAACAGTGCAGCCGCGGCCGCGCGGCCGCTCGGGCGTAGGTTCGTCATTGCGATCCCCTGTCTTCGTTTCCCATGGTCAGACAACGGCCAGGGCCGCGAGCCGGCCGACGCGCGCTTGTAAGACTTCGTGTCCGCCCCCACACGCGGTCGGGCTGCAAATGACCGCGGTCCGGCCTGCCGTCGGGCGGATTTGAGGATTTTTTGGAACAAATCAGAACCCGCTAAAGGACGCCTGCGCCCGCCCGGCCACAGACTCCATCGCCGTCAGATGGCCTCGGGAGGTGTGGCATGAAAGCGCAAGCAGGCAACGTGACGCTGGTCGCCGGATTGATGACCGCCGTGGGCGGTCTCGTCGCGGCCGCGCTGGTGATGGGCACGCCGGTGCTCAGCATGGTGATCGACGCCGAGACGGGCGAATCGGGGTTGCCGCTCGAGATCCCGTCGGCTTCGAGCGCTCCGGCAACCCCGGCAGCTTCTGCGCCCGCTGGCGCGACGCTGGCTGCGCCCGAACCGATTTTTCAGGCGCAGGCGCTCCAGGCGGACTCCGCGGGCACGGCAGCCTGGCCGTTCGAGCAGGCGCCGGCGTCGCAGCCGGCGCCCGGAGCGAAGCGCGCCGACCGCCTCTCGGCGCCGGAGGGCTGGACCGTCGACGGTGCGTCGCTCGTCGGCCCCTGAGACTCACCCGTCCCGGGCCGCATCGGACCGAACGCGGCCCGAAGGTCCGACTCGCCGGCGGTCGACTGGCTAGAGCTTGTAGCCGAACTGCCGCAGCAGGCTCTTGCGGGCATCGATATCGGCCGCGGTTTCGATCCCCCTGGTGCGTACGCCGTCGACCACGCCCAGGATGGCGCGGCCGCTGTCGGTCTCGGCCACGACCACCTCGGCGGGGTTCGCGGTGGCGCAGTAGATCGAGCACACTTCCGGCACGGCTTTCAGCGTGTTCAGGATGTTGATCGGGAAGCCGCCGCTGATGAAGACGATGAAGCAGTGGCCGCAGCCGAGCGCGAGCGCGTTCTTCTTCGCCAGTTCGATCAGCGTGCCTTCGTTCCCGGTCCACCGGACCAGCGCGGGGCCGCTCGACTCGCAAAACGCGATCCCGAACTTCATCTGCGGCGCCGTCTGAACGATCGCCTCGTGCAGATCCTCGACCGTCTTGATGAAATGCGACTGGCCGAGGATGAAGTTCATGTCGGCCGGCTTTTCGATCGGGATCGTGATCAGCTGCATGGCCGTCTCCTTTGCGGGGTAGATCAGCGGGGGACGTCGGTCGCGCGGCGGCGCGGTACGGGCGGTTTGGTGCGGATCGCCGTGCCGGTGCTGCGGATCCTTTCGCCGATCATGATCCGCAGCCGCTCGACGAAAGGCTCGAGGTCGGCGTGCTTCTCGTAGGCGGAGAGCAGCTCGCGATAGAAACGGACGATCTCGCGCCGCCTCGACACGGGGTTCATCCCGGAGGCGAGCGCGCGCCGCACGTAGCGGACCGACTGCAGCGACAGCGTGGTCATCAGCCTGGCGATCCTCGAGTTGCCGCAGTTGTGGCAAAGGAAAAGGATCAGGCGCTCGATCGCCTCGGTCCAGACCAGCGCCATGCCATCGTCGTCGGTCAAACCGGCGGCGGCATCCAGGAGGCGGCGGTAGTGCGCGAGGTTCTCCGGCGTCGCGTGGTCCGCGAAGCCGCGCAGCGCGACCTCGCTCAGGCCGACGCGGACCATGAAGATCTCGCGCAGATCCTCCTCGGTGAGCGGGGTCGCGATCGTTCCCTTGCGGTTCGCGATGCTGACGAGGCCGGCCTGTTCGAGCATCTTCAGCGCATCGCGGATCGGTCCGCGGCTGACGCCGAATTCGCGCGCGAGCTTCTCCTCGCCGATGCGGGCCCCCGGTGCGATCTCCTCGTCCAGGATCCGCTCGCCGAGTCGGGCTGCGATCTGCTCGGGCAGGGTCCAGGCGGCCTGCGACCGGCCGACGAACAGGCGGCTGGCGGCTACGCCTTCCGGGCGCGCCGCGGCGTTGGGCGGCAAGGGAAGAGCGGCCGTCACGCCGCCGCCTGCAGGCCCTCGAGCGTTTCGGCGAAGATGAGGTCGCGCGTCTGCGCGGCGTGCGCCATCAAGCGCTTGGCGTTGCGGGTGTCGAGGATCCTGAACAGCTCGCTCCAGGCGGCAAGCAGCTCTTTGCGCTGGTGCGCCGTCCGCGTACCGACCGCGAGATAGCGCAGCAGCTGAAGCGACAGCGGCGAGATCGCGCGCCCGATGCGGCGGTTGCCCGCCTGCATCGCGATGTAGATGATGCTGCGGTCGGCGACTTCGGCGAACTCGAACCCGCGCGCATCGTCCGGCGCGAGCTCTTCCATGTGGTCGAGGTAGTCGCGCAGCAGCTTGCGGTCCGCCGGCGAATGCCGTTCCACGAAGCGGGGCATCACCGCGCCCAGGAGTGCGAACCGGTACTCCATCAGTTCCTGGAGGTCGGTGGCGCTCATGCGTGCGACCTGGGCACTGCGGCGGGCGGAAGATTCGACGAGGCCGTTGTATTCGAGCAGCATCAGCGCCTCGCTGACCGGCGCCTTGCTGACGTTGAACTCCTCCGCGATCGCCTGCTCGGCGATCCGTTGACCCGGCTTGAGGCGCTGCTCGACGATGCGCTCGGCGATCGTCACGGCCACTTGATCCTTGACCGAAAGGGTCGGCGGCTCCTCGCCGTGGAACAGGCGATACGTTGCGTAGCTGGCGCGCGCCCGTGGCGCGTAGATCGATCGGGCGAATGGCCTTGCGGCAGCCGAGGTCTCCGGTGTGATCGGAGGCAGTTCCATAAAAGGGGCTGATTCCGCCTGTTAACAACGCACGTTAATCCCAACGACGTCCCGCGTCAATCGCCATCGCCCGCCCGGAACGGCGGATCCACGCGAGCACTTCGCCCGCCGGCATCGGCCGGGCGATCTCGTATCCCTGCGCCTCGTCGCAGTCGAAGGCGAGCAGCGCGTCGAGGATCTCGCGCGTCTCGACCCCTTCGGCGACCACCGAGCAGCCGAACGCCCGGGCGATCGAGATCAGCGCCGCGACCACGGTCCGGTCGGCCGCGTGGGTTGCGATTCCCTGCACGAAGGTCCGGTCGAGCTTGGCGGTCGAGATCGCGAGGCGCTTCAGGTGAAGCGGGGTCGCGAAACCGGCGCCGAAGTCGTCCAGGTGGAACCGGACGCCATGGCTGCGCAGCGAGCGGATGGTCGCGTTGGCCGCCTCGTAGCACTCGACGGCGCCCGACTCCAGCAGCTCGAACTGCAGGCGCGCCAGCGAGCCGCGGTAGTGGGCGGCCACGCTGATGACGGTCTCGGCGAAGGTCGGCTCGGACAGCTGCGCCGCGTCGATGTTGAGCGAAATGGGCAGGTCGACGCCGCGCCGGCGCCACTGCGCCGCCAGTGCAAGCACCGCGTCGAGCATCGTCAACAGAAGCTCGGTCTTCGCCACCGGCGTCGCGTAGGCCGACAGGAACTTCGCCGGTTCGAGCACTTCGCCGCCGGCGGTCAGCAGGCGCGCCAGGGCTTCGAAGCCGGTCACGGCGCCGTCGCTCAGCCGGATCCGCGGTTGAAAGTAGGGGATCAAACGACCGCGCGCCGGGACCGCCGGCCGGTCGGGCGGCCCAGCGTCGGCCGCAATTTCTCTTGACAGCACGCCTGGAACTCCTAGAATTCGTCCGATAACTTCGTTTGTTAACAACCGAATGTTGGGAACCATCTTAACACGCCAACCGCTCGATTGGGCGCTCCTGCTGGGCCGGCTTTGGACGGCCCTGGCGGTTCTGCTGTCGACGCTCGCGGTCTCGCTCGGCTGGGTTTGGGCGCTCAGGCGCGAGGTCGCCCGCCGCCGCGCAGCCGAGGCGCGGCTGCTCGGGGCCAAGGAGCAGGCCGAGCGCCTGGCGCGGGTGCGGCAGGACTTCCTCGCGGTCGCGGCGCACGAGGTGCGTGCGCCGGTGAATGCGATCACCGCCGCGCTCAATCGGCTGTCGCAGTTGGTCCGCGATCCGGCGCAGCGCGAACTGGTCCGGATGACGCGGCGCTCCGCCGACTCCCTGACCGAATTCGTCAACAACGTGCTCGACCTGTCGAAGGACGAGGCCGGCAGGCTCACGCTCAATCCCCAGCCCGACGATCTGGCGGCTCTGATCCGGGAGGTGACCGCAGGTTACGCGCTGGTCGCGGCCGAGCGCGGCAATGCCATGACGCTCGACCTGCCGCCCGGCATTCCCGCCTGCCTTCGCTTCGATGCGATGCGCGTGCGGCAGATCCTGACCAACCTGATCTCCAACGCGATCAAGTTCACCGAGGGCGGCGAGATTGCCGTCGCGGTCGCGGCGCAGAAGGGCAGGATCGGCAACCGGTCCTGCGAAGTCAGGATCACGGTGTCCGACGACGGAATCGGCATCACCCCGGAACAGCAGCGGCGCCTGTTCGAACCGTACGCCCAGTTCGCCAGCGGGAGCGCCTCGCGGTTCGGCGGCATCGGCCTCGGGCTTTCGATCTGCAAGCGTCTGGCCGAGGCGATGGGCGGCTCGATCGAGATCGCGAGCCAGTGGAGGAAGGGGACGACCGCGACGGTGCGCGTGACTTTGAGCATCTGCGAGGGCGCAGAGGCGATCGATCCCGCGCGTCACCGCCGGCCGCGCGTGCTGATCGCCGACGACGACCGCGTCCAGCAGCTCGTGCTGACCACGACGCTCAGGCAGCTCGGCATCGATCCCGACATCGCCGACGACGCCCGGCAGGCGTTCGAGTGCTGGTGCGAGCGTCGCCACGATGTCGTGCTGGCGGACTGCAACCTGCCAGGCACCGACGGCACGGCGCTCGCGCGGCGGCTGATCGAGGAGGGCGGGGCCGCGGTGCGGGTGATCGGGGTGAGCGCCGACGCCGATGACGCCGCGCGGGCCGTTGCCGCCGGCATGAGCGCGATGTTGCAGAAACCCGTTTCGGCGGCGCAGCTCCAGCATGCGATCGCGGCCGCGATGGCGGTCGATCGCGAAACTTCTTCGACGAGGAACCTATGAAGCGGCAGATCGAGCCCGACGGCAGCGTGAGCTCCTGCGATTCGGTCCCGGGCCGGCACCTGCTCGGGCTGGTCGATGCTTACCGGGAGCGCGGAATCGACGTCGAAGCTTCGCTCGCCGCGTTCGGCCTGGAGCCGGCGTCGATGCATCTCGATTCGAGACTGGATCCCCGCCGCGCGGCGGCCTGGATCGAGCACACGCTGGCGACGAGCCGCCAGCTCGAGGCGCAATGCGAGGCGCTGCTGTCGCAGATGCGCGCGGCCGGCCGAGTCGCCGCCGAATTGCGCAGCCTGATCACCGCCGACCCGGTGCGCTTCTCCTCGTTCGACGCCGCCGCCGCGGCGCTTCGCATGAGCCCCCGCTCGCTGCGCCGTCGGCTGCTCGAGGAACGCACCGGCTTCTCCGCGATCCTGCACGACGTGCGCATGAGGCTCGGGGCCGACTACCTGCGCACGACGCGCCTGCCGATCGGAGAGATCGCGCTGCGCCTGGGCTACTCCGAGGAGGCGGCCTTCTCGCGCGCGTTCAAGCGCTCGTTCGCGCGCACGCCGCGCGCCTTCCGCAGCGACAGGACCGCGGCGTGCACCGCATCACCCGCCGCCGCCGCCGCGACCGCGCTGCAGGCCGATCACGCCTGGCAGCACGGCGACGTCACCTCGAATTGATCGTGTCGGCCGCCGCGATTCATCGCGTGGCCGCGCCGATCAGCGTTTCCCCGGCACGCGGAATTTGCCCTCGTCGTGTGCTCCTTCTTGCACGATGGCAACGCGCGCAAACCGCGATATTGGGAGCGTTGAGCGGATCGGCTCACGCATCGGGACGAAAGGCATGAAGAAGATCGACAACCTGAGGATCGGCGTGAAGCTGGGTGCCGCCTTCGCGGTCGTGCTCGCGCTGCTGGCCGTGATGATAGCCGTGGCGGTGATCAATCTGGCCAGGCTCAACGCAGGGACCGAGCGCATCGCCGGCGTCGAGTACACCAAGACCAAGCTCGAGACCGAAGCGCTCGACAACGTCCGCGGCAGTATCGCGCGCGTGTTCCAGATCGTGACCGATGCAGATCCCGTCCACGCCGCCGGCGCGCGCGAGCGCCTGCAGGCCAATGCGAACGGCTTTCGCGAGCCGCTGGCGAAGCTCGAGACGATGCTGGTCGACGCCGACGGCAGGGCGCTGCTCGCCAAGGCCCATCAGTCGGGCGACGCCTACGGCGCCAGCTTCGAGCAGGTGCTGAAGCTGATCGACGCCGGCCGGCGCGACGACGCGCGGGCGCTCGCCTTCGGCGAGACCTACGCGAGGCTGCACGCGTTCGCCGACGATCTGCGCGCGCTGCTCATGTTCGGCCGCAAGTCGTTCGAAGCCGCGGGATCCGAAAGCGAGCAGACCTATGCCGCGTCGCGCAACCTGCTGCTCGGTCTCGGAGCCGCCGCGCTCGCCATCGGCGTGTTCCTCGCCTGGCGCGTCACGCGCTCGATCGCGAGGCCGATCGGCGCCGCCGTGAAGGTCGCCGAGTCGGTTGCCGCCGGCGAGCTCGGCACCCGCATCGAGGTCGGAACGACCGACGAGACCGGCCAGTTGCTGGCCGCGCTCAAGCGGATGGACGTGCGGCTGACCGACATCGTCCGCGACGTGCGCAAGGCGTCGGATTCGATCGCGACCGGCTCGTCGCAGATCGCCAGCGGCAACTCCGACCTGAGCCAGCGCACCGAGGAGCAGGCGAGCAACCTGCAGCAGACCGCCGCCTCGATGGAACAGCTCACCGCGACCGTCAAGCAGAACGCCGATACCGCGCGCCAGGCGACCCAGATGGCGGCCAGCGCATCGGCGGTGGCGGCGCAGGGCGGCGAGGTCGTCGGCCAGGTGGTCGGCACGATGGAGGAGATCACGGCCTCTTCGCGCCGGATCGCCGACATCATCGGCGTGATCGACGGCATCGCGTTCCAGACCAACATCCTCGCCCTCAATGCGGCGGTCGAGGCGGCGCGGGCCGGCGAGCAGGGGCGCGGCTTCGCGGTCGTGGCCGGCGAGGTCCGCAACCTCGCGCAGCGCAGCGCCCAGGCGGCGAGGGAGATCAAGGCCCTGATCGGCGAGAGCGTCGCGAGGGTCGAGACCGGCTCGAAGCTGGTCGGCGACGCCGGCAGGACGATGAGCGACATCGTGTCGCAGGTCAAGCGCGTCGCCGACCTGATCGGCGAGATCGGCAGCGCGAGCGCCGAGCAGAGCACCGGCATCACCGAGATCGGCAGCGCGATCGCGCAACTCGACGAGGTCACGCAGCGCAATGCGGCGCTGGTCGAGCAGTGCACCGCTGCGGCGGCAAGCCTGGAGCAGCAGTCGGTCGAGCTCGCCCGTGCCGTGTCCGTGTTCAAGATCGGGCACGGCGCAGCGGCCGATCTCGTGGTCGCGGAAGGCCTGCCGCTGTTCTGACATCGCACGCCCACACTCCCCTCTCCCGCTTGCGGGAGAGGGGCCGGGGGGGTACAGACCGGGCTGATGGTTAACAGATCAGACCGGGCTGATGGTTGACAGGTCGATGATGCGTGGGCAAGGAGGGCTTGCCCATGAGCTGGAAGGAGACCTGTCCGATGACCGAGCGGATGCATTTCGTGTCAGACCTGCTCAAGGATGAGCGCTACATGGCGGAGTTGTGCCGGCTTTACGGCATCAGCCGCACGACCGGCTACAAGTGGCGGGACCGATACGCCGATGGCGGCCTGACTGCCCTGGCGGATCGCTCGCACGCGCGGGTGCACCAACCCCACGCGGCCGATGAGGTCGTGGTGCAGCGGTTGCTGCAAGCGCGTCGACAACACCCGACCTGGGGACCACGCAAGCTGTTGGCTTGGTTGCGGGCGCGCGATCAGCCCACGGCGTGGCCAGCGGCCAGCACGGTGGGCGAGATCTTGCGCCGGCACGGGCTGGTGCAAGAGCGCCGGCGCCGCGCACGCACGGCCGTGCAGCGTCTTGAGACCGGGTTGATCCAGCCTCGGATGCCGAACGACTTGTGGTGCGCGGACTTCAAGGGCGAGTTTCGCACCGGCGATCAGCGCTACTGCTACCCGCTGACGCTGACCGATGCGGTCAGCCGCTACGTGCTGGTGTGCCGCGGGCAGCTGTCGACCGCCGAGGCATTGGCCAAACCTGGGTTTGAGCGGGCGTTTCGCGAGTACGGCCTGCCGGCGGCGATCCGCAGCGACAACGGCACGCCGTTTGCCTCGAGCGGCCTCGGTGGGCTGTCGCGGCTGTCGGTGTGGTGGATCAAGCTGGGCATCGTGCCGGAGCTGATCAACCCCGGCTGCCCGCAGCAAAACGGCCGTCACGAGCGCATGCACCGCACGCTCAAGCACGAGACCGCGCAGCCGCCGGCGGCCAGCCTGCGCGCCCAGCAGCACCGGTTTGATCGCTTCGTCGACGAATTCAACCTGCAGCGGCCGCACGAGGCGCTCGGGCAGCGGCCGCCCAGCGCGGTGTACCGCGCCTCCGCGCGCCCGTACCCGTCGCGCCTGGCGTCGATCGAATATCCCGACGGCTACGTGGTGCGGCAAGTCCGACACAACGGCGAGATCAAGTTCGACGGCGACACCGTGTTCATCAGCGAGGTGCTCAGCGGCGAGCCGGTGGGCCTGTACCAAACCGACGAGCATCTGTGGCGGCTGTACTTCGGCATGGTGCCGCTGGCCATCCTGGACACCCGCACGATGCGCCTCACCCGCATCAAGCGGCGCACTTCGAACCGACAACCAGGGGTGCGGGGGGCGGCGCCCCCTGCCGGCCGATAAAAAAGTGTCAACCATCAGACCGGTCTAAAGTGTCAGCAATCAGCCCGGCCGTACAGGGTGAGGGTGAGGGTTACCCGCGCTCGCACCCTCACCCCGCCCTCTCCCGCAAGCGGGAGAGGGGGAAAGGCGCCGAGCGGGAGAGGGCGGCAGAGCGGGCGAGGGGGACG
>CAZEIW010000109.1:0-10572 GCA_964512305.1 uncultured Burkholderiaceae bacterium
AAGCGGCGCGGCGGCGACCTTTCCGGCGGCCAGCAGCAGCAGCTGGCGATCGGCCGCGCGCTGGTCGCCGCGCCGCGGATGCTGATCCTCGACGAACCGACCGAGGGGATCCAGCCGTCGATCATCAAGGAGATCGGCGCCGTGATCCGCAGCCTGGTGAGCGAGAGCAAAATGGCGGTGCTGCTGGTGGAGCAGTACTACGACTTCGCGGTGGCGCTGGCGGACCGCTACGCGGTGATGTCGCGCGGCCAGATCACGCATGCCGGGCGCGGTTCGGAGATGAATCAGAACAATGTGCGGTCGCTGATCGCGATCTGAGCTCCGAGGCCCGCGCCGCGGGCCACGGACGACCGATGACGGACGGCCGATGACGACGGACTCCTGGAACGCCTCGATCGATCTGTTGTACCGCTGCGTCGACGGCCGCACGCGGCTGTCCAGGCGTCACAGCGGCCCGCTGCAGGTGCAGAAGGCTCTTTATCCCGAAGGCCCGGGCCGCTGCTGCCACACGGTACTGCTGCATCCGCCCGGAGGGATCGCGGGCGGCGACCGGCTGCGCATCGACGCGCGCGCGGAGGCGGGCGCGCACGCGCTCATCACCACGCCGGGGGCGACCCGCTGGTACAAGGCCGACGGCCACCCCGCGTCGCAGCAGGTACGGCTGCAGGTCGAAGGTGCGCTCGAGTGGCTGCCGCAGGAGGCGATCGTGTTCGACGCCGCCGAGGTCCGCTCCGAGCTGCGGATCGAGGTCGCGGCAGGCTCGCGCGCCCTCGGCTGGGACATCGTCGCGCTGGGCCGCACCGCGTCGGGCGAGCGCTTCGAGCACGGCAGCTTCGTGCAGACGATCCGTCTGTTCGACGGCGCCGCGCTGCAATGGCTCGAGCGCACGCGCCTTGCGGGCGGCGACGCGCTGCTCGAATCCCCGATCGGCCTCGACGGCTGCCCGGTATTCGGGTGCTTCTGGGCCCACGGCCCTGCCTGGAGCGACGCGCAGCTCGAGGCGCTGCGGATCGATCGTCCGGACGCGGCGCTGACGCGCATGACGTCCCGCCTGCTTTTGGGGCGCACGCTCGGGCGCACGACCATGACGGTACGCGCCGCGCTGGAGTCGTTATGGCGGGCGGTAAGGCCGCTCGTGTTCGACGGCCTGCCGGCCGCGCCGCCGCGGATCTGGGCCACCTGATGCCGCCTCCGCGGCCCGCGGCGCACCGAAGGCGTCGCGGCGCGGAGGGCATCGCGCGAGGAGGGTGCATGGAGCTGACACCGAGAGAGAAGGACAAGCTGCTGATCTTCACCGCGGGCCTGCTGGCGGAGCGGCGCCGCGCCCGCGGGCTGAAGCTCAACTACCCGGAGGCGGTCGCCTTCATCAGTGCCGCGATCATGGAAGGCGCGCGCGACGGCCGCAGCGTCGCGGAGCTGATGAGCTTTGGGGCGACGCTGCTGACGCAGGACGACGTGATGGACGGCGTGGCCACGATGATTCCCGACATCCAGGTCGAGGCGACCTTCCCCGATGGCACGAAGCTCGTGACGGTCCACCAGCCGATCGCTTGAGGAGGCGACGATGATCCCGGGCGAGCTGCTCGCAGCGCCAGGCGAACTCGAATTGAACGCCGGGCGCCCGATGCGCACGCTGACGGTGGCCAACACCGGCGACCGGCCGATCCAGGTCGGATCGCATTTCCACTTCTTCGAGGCCAATGACGCGCTGCGCTTCGACCGCGCGGCGGCGCGCGGCTTCCGGCTCAACATCGCGGCCGGCACCGCGGTTCGTTTCGAGCCCGGCCAGGAGCGCGAAGTGGAACTCGTGGCGCTGGCCGGCGACCGCGTCGTTTACGGGTTCCAGGCGCGCGTGATGGGACCGCTGGACTCCGTTCGGGTTGGGCGAGCCCGACCGGCCGCCGCCGCGCCGCGGCCCGAGCCGGCCGCGAGGAAGGTTACGACGAAATCGGCGAAGAAGGCAGCGAAGAAGAAAGGCACGCACCGATGAAGATGACGCGGCAGGCCTACGCCGAGACCTTCGGCCCGACCGTCGGTGACCGCGTTCGGCTCGCCGATACGGCGCTGCTCGCGCAGGTCGAGCGCGATTTCACGGTGTACGGCGAGGAAGTGAAATTCGGCGGCGGCAAGGTGATCCGCGACGGCATGGGCCAGTCGCAGCGGGTCTCGAAGGACTGTGCCGATACGGTCATCACCAACGCGCTCATCATCGACTGGTGGGGCGTGGTCAAGGCGGACATCGGGATCAAGGACGGACGGTTTTCGGCGATCGGCAAGGCGGGCAATCCGGACATCCAGCCGGCGGTGACGATCGTGATCGGCCCGGCGACCGAGATCATCGCGGGCGAGGGCATGATCGTGACGGCCGGCGGCGTCGACACGCACATCCACTTCATCTGCCCGCAGCAGATCGACGAGGCGCTCGCGAGCGGCGTCACGACGATGATCGGCGGCGGCACCGGCCCGGCGACCGGAACCTTCGCGACCACCGTGACGCCCGGGCCGTGGCATCTCGAGCGCATGCTGCAGGCGGCCGAAGCGTTTCCGATGAACCTCGGTTTTCTGGGCAAGGGGAACGCTTCGCTCGAAGCGCCGCTCGCCGAGCAGATCGCCGCCGGGGCGATCGGCCTGAAGCTCCACGAGGATTGGGGCACGACGCCGGCGGCGATCGATTGCGCGCTGCGGGTCGCGGACAGGACCGACACCCAGGTCGCGATCCATACCGACACGCTGAACGAAGCCGGTTTCGTCGAGACCACGATCGCGGCTTTCAAGGGCCGCGCGATCCACACGTATCACACCGAAGGCGCCGGCGGCGGCCATGCGCCGGACATCATCCGCCTGTGCGGCGAGGCCAACGTGCTTCCGTCGTCGACCAATCCGACCCGGCCGTACACCGTCAATACGCTCGACGAGCACCTCGACATGCTGATGGTGTGCCACCACCTCGATGCAGCCATCGCCGAGGATCTCGCGTTCGCCGAAAGCCGCATCCGCAAGGAGACGATCGCCGCCGAGGACGTGCTGCACGACATCGGCGCGTTCTCGATGCTCAGCTCGGACAGCCAGGCGATGGGGCGCGTGGGCGAAGTGATCATCCGCACCTGGCAGACCGCGCACAAGATGAAGCAGCAGCGCGGCTCGCTGTCGGAGCCCGGGTTCTCCGACCCGGCCGACCACGACAACGCGCGCATCAAGCGCTACGTCGCCAAGTACACGATCAATCCCGCTCGCACGCACGGCATCGCGCACGAGGTCGGCTCGGTCGAGGTCGGCAAGTGGGCGGACCTGGTGCTGTGGAAGCCCGCGCTGTTCGGCGTCAAGCCGTTCCTGGTGGTCAAGGGCGGCACGATCGCCGCCGCCGCAATGGGCGACCCCAACGCATCGATCCCGACCCCGCAGCCGGTGCACTATCGCCCGCAGTTCGGCGCATTCGGCGGCGCGCTTGCGAAAGCCTCGCTGACCTTCGTCTCGCAGGCGGCATTGAAGCGCGGCGTGGGGGAGCGCTATGGGCTGCACAAGCCGCTGGTCGCCGTGAGGGGTACGCGCAAGCTCGGCAAGCGCGACATGATCCACAACGCCGCCACGCCGAGGATCTCGGTGGATCCGGAGACGTACAAGGTGCATGCGGACGGCGTGCTGCTGGACTGCGAGCCGGCGAAGGAGCTGCCGATGGCGCAGAGGTATTTTCTGTTTTGATGGTTGGAGCCTACGCGAGAGGGAGTGTCATGGCCGGGCTTGTCCCGGCCATCCACGTCGGTGCGGGACGAAGCGCTTCGAGCCCACACCGACGTGGATCCCCGGGACAAGCCCGGGGATGACGAACACTTGGGCCCGGGGATGACGAACAGTTGCGGATGTGCCCATGCTGCGTTTTGAGCACAAGTTCGAAAGCGAACTCGACCCGAGCCGGCGCGCGGCTTTGCCGCGCCTGCGCCTGACCTTCGATCAGCGCTGCCGCAGCCGCATTGCTGCGGTGTTCGACGACGGCACCGGCGCCGCGATCCTGCTGCCGCACGGCAGCACGCTGCGCGACAGCGACATCCTGGCCGCAACCACGGGCGAGCTTGCGAGGATCGAGTCCGCGCCCGAAGCCTTGCTGAGGGTCAGCGCGGAATCGGGCGCCGCGCTGCTGCGCGCGCTCTACCACCTCGCCAACCGCCACGTCCCGGTGCAGATCGCGCCGGACCATCTGCTGATCGAGCCCGACCCCGTGCTGGCCCGGATGCTGCGGCATCTCGGCGCCAGGGTTGAGGAAGTCGACGCGCCGTTCGATCCCGAGCCGGGTGCGTATCACGGGCACGGAGACGGGCACCGCCACGGCACCGGCGAGTCCTCGCCCGGGGCGGCAGCCGATTCCTCCGCCGGGATCGGCGAGCAGCTCTCGATCGAGGCGCACCTCCGGGGCAGGGGGCCCGTCGGCCGATGAAGCCCGCGGATGCGCGCGGCGTCACCGGGGGCGCGCGGCTGTCGGCGCTGGTGCGCGCGTTGCACCTCGCCAGCCCGGCGTTGCCGGTCGGCGGCTACGCCTACTCGCAGGGCCTCGAGCGGGCGATCGAAGACCGCCTGGTCGACGGCGAAAGCGCGGCGCTGCGATGGATCTCGGATCTGCTGCGGCTGGGGCTGGCGCGTTTCGAGGCGCCGCTGTGGCTGCGCGCGCACGCGGCGAGCGGCGCGGGCGACGAGGCGAGCTTCGCGCGGCTCAACGCCGAGCTGCTGGCAGCGCGCGAGACCGCCGAACTGCGGGCGGAATCCAGCCAGATGGGTGCCTCGCTGGTGAAACTGTTCCCGGCGTTCGGGATCGCGGCGCCGGCGCCGGACCCGATCGCGTATCCCGCCGCGTTCGCGTCCGCGTGCGCCGGCTTCGGCCTCGACCGCGAGGCCGGTCTCGCCGCCTACCTGTGGGCCTGGGCCGAGAACCAGGTGCTGGCCGCGATGAAGGCGCTTCCCCTCGGACAGCTCGCCGGGCAGCGCATGCTGATCGCGCTGCATGCGACGCTGGCGCAAGCGCTTGCCACGGCGCTGGAGATGCGCGACGAGGACCTCGGGTCGGCGCCTGTCCGGTTCGCGATCGTCTCTGCGCGGCACGAATTCCAGTATTCGCGACTGTTCCGATCCTGATCGTGAAGGACAAGACCGACATGCGCCGAATCTCCGAACCCCTGCGCGTCGGCGTCGGCGGGCCTGTCGGCTCCGGCAAGACGACCCTGGTCGAGCGGCTGTGCAAGCGGATGCGCGACCGCTACCGGCTGGCGGTGATCACCAACGACATCTATACCCGGGAGGATGAGCGGCTGCTGGTCGCTGCCGAGGCGTTGACCCCGGACCGGATCATGGGTGTCGAGACCGGCGGCTGTCCCCACACGGCGATTCGGGAGGACGCTTCGATCAACCTCGAGGCGGTGGACCGGATGAGCCGGCGCTTTCCGGATCTCGATCTGATCTTCATCGAATCCGGCGGCGACAATCTTGCCGCGACCTTCAGTCCCGAGCTGTCGGACCTGACGATCTACGTGATCGACGTCGCGGGAGGCGAGAAGATCCCGAGAAAAGGCGGGCCCGGAATCACGAAGTCGGATCTGCTGGTGATCAACAAGATCGACCTGGCGCCGCATGTCGGGGCGTCGCTCGACGTGATGCGGCACGACACCGAGCGGATGCGGGGCGGGCGGCCGTATGTGATGACCAATCTGAGGACGGACGAGGGCCTCGAGGCCGTGGTGCGGTTCATCGCCGAGAGGGGCCAGCTCGATCGTGTTGATAATAAGTAACATATAGTTGACTAAAATACCGATTATGGTTATATTTATGTTATGTCAAAGTCATCCACCGTGGCCAGTTCACTCCCTCCCATCGCGGCGGGCGCCTTGCGGCAGCTGGGAGAGAACCTCGCCATCGCCCGCGCCCGCCGCAAGGAGCCGCAGCGCGCATGGGCGCAGCGCATCGGGGTTTCGGTACCGACCCTGATTCGACTTGAAAAGGGGGACCCCACGGTCAGCATGGGGGCCTATGCCAGCGCCCTGTGGCTCATCGGGCGAGTGCAGGCCCTGGCCGACGTCGCGGCACCCGCGGCCGATCTCGGTGCGCTCGAGCTGGATGTCCGGGAAGCCCGCGGTCGACGCCGCCCGGTCCGTGCGCCGGCGTCCGTTTCCGCGCGGCTGCGCAGGGCGAAAACTCAATGAGCGACGGGTACCACGTCACCGACGAACTCACCCTGTGGTGGCTGGGTCAGCCGCGGACCCCCGTTCCCGTGGGCGTGCTGCGCCTGCTGCACGCCACGCGCGGCGTGTCGCTGCAGTACGTCGAACCCTGGCTGCGCAATGGCTTCGCGCTGAGCGAGGATCTGCCGCTGACCGATGTCGAGCACCGCCCCGTCGAGCGCGACGCCGCGGCGGGGGCGGTCGATGACGCGCGGCCCGACCGATGGGGCGAACGCGTGGTCCGTTTCGTCGACAAGCCGCCGCGGCTGTCGCTGCTCGAGTATCTGTACTTCGCCGGTCACGAGCGGTTCGGCGCGCTCGGGGTTTCGTCCTCGGCCCAGACCTACCTGCCGCACGGCACGGGGCCACTGCCCTCGCTGCGCGATGTGGACGAGATCCACGAACTGGTACGCAAGGTCCTGGAAAACGAGCCCGTGCCCGAGTCCAAGCGCCGCCTGATCGCGCCGGGCGCCACGCTCGGCGGCGCTCGACCCAAAGCACTGATCGAAATGGACGGCGCGCCGTGGGTCGTGAAGTTCGCCGAGCCCGGCGAGGCGACGGACAGTCCTCTCATCGAGCACGCCAGCATGACCCTGGCAGCCAAGGCCGGCATCCGTGTCGCACGGACACGGCCGATCCGGCTCGTCGACGGGCATGCGGTCGCCGTGCTTCGCTTCGACCGCAAAGGCAGCGGTGCGAGCATCGAGCGGCTCCACGCGCAATCGGCGCACGCGGCGCTGCGCGCCGAGGGAAGCCAGCCTGGCTATCCCGAGCTCGCGCAGCTGCTGCGCAGGCGCGCGCCGGTGCGCGATGGGACCTCGAAAGCCCACATGCGCGAACTGTTTCGCAGGATGGTGTTCAACATCCTGATGGACAACACCGACGATCATGAGAAGAACCACGTCCTCCTTATGGACGACGCACAGCATCTGCTGCTGGCACCGGCCTTCGACGTCCTGCCCACCGGCCAGGGCCTGGGATATCAGCAGATGCGCGTCGGCCGCGACGGTGCCGACTCGACCGTCGAGAACGCGAGCTCGGAGGCGGCGCTCTTCGGATTGTCGGCCGGCGAGGCGCGGACGCAGGCCGCCCAGGTCGCCAGTGCGTGCGACCAGTGGCGATCGCACTTTGCGCAGGCGGGCGTCGGCAGCCGCGACATCGAATACCTGTCGCAATTCATCGACCGCGACTTTCTCCTGGGGCAGCGAAAGGCTCTGACCGCGAGCGGTGCCGGGCGCGAACGCGCGCCGCGAAGGCGCAAAGCGACGCGTTGAGCCCGCCCTCGCGCCGGCGGTTGCGAGTAGCATTTGCGCGCCGCTGACGCCTTCGCAGACCATTGCCTGGATTGTCGCAGGGGATATCGAGATGATGACCGCCGAGCATGCCACGCATGAAGGGCTGGACCTCAGCGAATCCGACATCGAGCGGCGCAAGCGGTACGTCGGACTGGAACCGGCTGATCTCGCGCGCCTCGTGGCGGCGAGGGCTGTGGTAGAGGCCGGCGCCGACAAGTACGTCGCGGAGTTCTTCGACTATCTTCGCCGTTTCGAAGAAACGGCCACGCTTTTCGCCGAGCGGAAGCGGTTGGAGGAGGCGAGAGATCTGAAGCGCGCGCACCTCGCCGCCATGGTGCAGGGCTTGTACGAGAGGCCATACGTGGAACAGAGGTTGCGGTTGGCGAGGCTCTACAGCAGCGTGGGACTCGACGTCCCGATCTTTCTGGGTGCGTACTGCTACCTGCTGAGCGCGATCGGCACCGACATCGAGGCGAATTTTGCGGAGGATCGAGACGAGGCCTTGAGGATATTCATCGCGGTGAGGAAGATCGGATTCTTCGACATGGCCATCGTCATCGACTTCCTGCTTTCCGAGCGGGAACAGACGATAGCCCTGCAACAGGGAGCGATTCAGGAGCTTTCGTCGCCCGTGCTGCAATTGCGGGAGCGTCTGCTCCTGCTCCCGATCATCGGCTCGGTGGACACGCGACGCGCTCGACTGCTGACGGATGCGCTGCTGGTGGCCATCCGCTCGACGCGGGCCAAGGTCGTGCTCATGGACCTGACGGGGGTGCCCGCGATCAACGCCGAGGCCGCGAACCACCTGATGCAGATGGTCGAGGCGGCGCGGTTGATCGGGGTTGTCGTGATCGCCTCGGGACTGTCGGCCGCGGTGTCCAAAGCGCTGGTCGAATTGAAAGTCGGGCTTCCGGCCTTGGACATCGTGGGCGACCTGCAGAGCGGCATGGAGAGGTCCGAGCGCTTGCTCGGCTTCGAGGTCGTCAGGACAGGTGCGGCCGCCCGAGCAGCCACAGAGTACCGCCCTTGACCGACCTCTCCGCGTTTCGTATCACGAGCAAGTGGCCGCCCCGGGATCCGGGCCGCATTCAGCTCTATTCGCTGCCGACTCCCAATGGAGTCAAGGTTTCCGTGATGCTCGAGGAGACCGGCCTGCCTTACGAGCCCCACCTGGTGAGTTTCGAGACCGACGATCAGAAGTCGCCCGAGTTCCTGTCGCTCAATCCGTACGGCAAGATCCCCGCAATTCTCGATCCCGACGGTCCTGGCGGCAAAGCGATCGCATTGTTCGAATCGGGAGCCATCCTGCTCTACCTGGCCGAGAAGTCGGGCAGGTTCATTCCGACGGACGCGGCTGCGCGCTACGAAACGATCCAGTGGCTGATGTTCCAGATGGGCGGAGTCGGCCCGATGTTCGGTCAGGTCGGCTTCTTTCACAAGTTCGCGGGCCGGGACTACGAGGACAAGCGGCCGCGCGACCGCTACGTCGCGGAATCGAAGCGCCTGCTCGACGTCCTCAACGCGCGGCTCGCCGGCCGTGCGTGGATGATGGGCGACGACTACACGATCGCCGACATGGCCATCTTTCCCTGGGTACGCAACCTGATCGGCTTCTACGGCGCGGGCGAGCTGGTCGACATCGGCAGCTTTCCCCACGTGACGCGGGTGCTGGATGCCTTTCTCGCCCGGCCGGCGGTCGCGAGAGGCATCGGCATTCCCTCGCGAACCAGGACGCCGTGATCGAACGGGGTTTCGGTCGCCGGGGCACCGGCGCAAGGTGAGTCTCCTCGCCCATCAGGACACGCTCCGCATGTCCTGCTCCGCTTTCTCACTGTCGAAAAGTCGATAACGGGCGGCCGGCCCGGGCGCATAGCCTGCCGACAGGGCTCCGCGGTCCCGAATGTCTGTCGGCGCTGGGTCCGCACCGCACGCCGGCCCACGCGCGAGCTCGAGGATCCAAGGTATCGGTCTCCGTTTCGCTGCTTCGGTCCGGCTCCGTCATTCTGTCCTGGGAGAGGAGCTTCAAATGAGTCCGAGCAAATTGCAATTGCAATCAGGCCGGCAGCGTGGACGCTGGAAGTCCGCATTGCTGTGTGCGCTGTCGTTCGCGGCTGCCGCCGCGATGATCCCGCTGCGGGCGTCGGCGGACGACGGCGACCCGATGACCGTGGCGTCGCTGAAGGGCACCTGGCAGATGACCTTCATGGGCATCACCGGATGCGGGTTCTCGACCTCGGTCGTCACGATCGTGCTCGACGCCACCGGCACCGGAACCGCGACCAGCCGGTACCACACGGCCGGATGCGGCGACGGCATCGCCTCGACGCCGGTCCCGTTCAACGTCTTCACCTTGAATCCCGATGGCAGCGGAACGGCGGGCCTGTCCTGCGGCGCGGCCTGCGGCTGGGCACTGGTGATCCAGGTCGAGAAGAACCGGCAGCTGTTCACCGCGATCGACGTCGATCCGATGAATCCGGGCAACTTCGTCTCGGCCGTCGCGGTGCGCCGCACGACTCCGGACGATTGACCGGCCGTCGCCGGCCATCTAGTCCCCTCTCCCGCTTGCGGGAGAGGGGTAGGGGTGAGGGCGGCAAGAGCAGGTAGGTGCGCGCGCCGGGTTGCGGAGTTGTCGCTTTCTGGCCTCGCTGTCCTATACGGTTGCCAGCTTCGCCTCGCCCTTGAGCTCGGCCTCCGCACGCTGCATGCGTTCTCAGCTCATCGCCTTGTGCCGCGAGGCGTTGGCCCAGCTGTGGCCACCCTCACCCCGACCCCCTCCCGCGCGCAGCGCGGGAGAGGGAGTCCAACTGGCCTGAGCGGCAAGCGTTACCCATCAGCGTCGCGCGAAGGCGCGATGTGCGCGGACCGGGACCGACAAGGAGCCGCGCAAAGCGGACGTCGTGGTTATTTGGTCCAACATTTTTCTTGACAAAAAGGTCGGACCAAAATAACGTCGCGCCGGAACGGTCACCGATCCGATGAGCAACGCGACCCCGCCCCCGTTGCAGCGCCTGCAGGACGCCGAGCCCGGTCGCGGGCCCGACGGCGGGGCCCCAGCCACGGTCGCGATCAGCCGGATC
>CAZEIW010000110.1:0-5034 GCA_964512305.1 uncultured Burkholderiaceae bacterium
GCTGATCGAGGTCGCCGACTCTTCGCTGCGGCTCGACCGCGCGGTGAAGGTGCCGTTGTATGCGCGGCACGGCATCGCGGAGTACTGGCTGATCGATCTGGAGCGGCGGCGCGTTACCGTTTTCTCCGATCCGGGCGAGCAAGGGTACGGGTCCGAGGTCGAGTTCGACGAAGGCGTTGTCCGGGCGAAGCTCGTGCCGGAGGCAGCAGTTCGGGTCGAAGAGGTGTTTCGCTGAAGATAGGCGTGGGCGGCCCGCACCGACGTGGATCCCCGGGACAAGCCCGGGGATGACGCCGGCTAAGAGCATCGCCCGCCGCAATGTCATGGCCGGGCTTGTCCCGGCCATCCACGTCGGTGCGAACTGCGGGCGCTTCGTTTTGCACCGGGGTGGATCCCTGGCACCTCAAAGCCCCAGCGCCGCCCTCAGCGCCGCGAGCGTCGCGGCGTCGAACCGGTCGGTCAGCGCCAGCCCGTTCTTGCCCTGGAAATCGTTCATCGCCGAGCGCGTCATCTTCCCCATGACGCCGTCGATGCCGTGCGGCTCGTAGCCGAGGTAGGTCAGGTAGATCTGACCGGAGCGGATGTCGAGGTCGGGCATGCCGCCGTTGCTCAGCGCCTGGTACTGCGACGCCAGCCGCGTGTCGTAGCTGTTGATCTGGTAGTTCGAGCCGTTGTAGCCGGCGGCGAACTTGTCCCACTGTTTGGCGCGAAGCGCGGCGTCGAGACGGTTGGCCTTGATGAAGCCGGCCATTGCGGTGAGCTGCTGAGCTTCGGATGCCGACATCGCGCTCACCATCAGCTCGACGCTGCCGAAGCCGACGAGCTCGGCGTTGTAGCCCATGACCTGCCCGATGCCCCATGAGGCGCTTTGCAGCGCGGCGTGCGAGTCGAGCGCCATGGCTCGGCCCAGGCGCTCGTATTCGCCCGCGCCGGTGGGCGAGTAGCCGCCGGGCTGCGCGTTGCTGATGTCGGCGTAGTCGCCGTCGTACCTGCCGCCGGTGCGCTTGCTGAAGATGTGGCGCTCGAACAGGATCTTCGGGCGGCGGTCGGGCAGGTAGCCGCAGCCGGAGGTCTCCACGCTCACCACCGACCAGAACTCCGGCGCCCCGACCCCGAGCGCGTCGGTGGCCGTCTTGAGGCCCGTGGAATCGAGTGGAGTGGCGTTGCCCACGAATCCGTCTGCCATGTCAGCTTCTCCCCTGTGGTCCTTCCGCCTGATGTCCTTCCGGCTGATCCCTGCGGCGGTCCATCAAGCGCACCCCGCCGGCGCCTGGCGGCAGCCCGTGCAAGTCACCCGCGGGCTTGCGTCAGGAGCCGGGTGCCGCCGAGAGCTCCCAGGGCCGCGACCACGAACGCCAGCACCTCGCCGCCCTGCTGCGGCAGCCTGACCGACAGCACGTTCACCCCGAGCGCGAACAGCCCGAAGACGACCCACCCGCACAGCACCGCGACCAGCAGCTCCAGCGCGGCGCGCTTGGCGCCACCTGTCCAGCGGGTCCCGCGGCGCAGGATGCCGCCCGCGAGCCCGCCCAGCGACGCGGCCGTGATGAAGCTCCAGGGCCGTGCGAAATCGACGCGCGCCTCGGACTTGCCGCCGAAAAGCGCGCCTTCGGCGGTCACGGTCGCGGTGCCGCTCGACACCGACCGGATCGTCGCCGCGCCGTTCCCGCTGTCGTCGAGCGTGACGTTCAAGGGCTCGACCAGGCCCAGGTTGGTGGAAAGCTGCACGCTCGCCCCATGCGCGGCCTGGGACGACGACGTCGAATGCACGCTGACATCGGCCACCTGCAGCCCCCAGCCCTGGATCCGGCTCGGCGAGATGCTCACTTCGAGCCCGGGCCGGGCCACCGGGATGGCAAGCTGCGCGCCGTCCGGGTTCACGCTGGAGCGCACGACGAGGTCCACCTCCGCGCCGGGATCGTCGCTCGACACGTGGATGACGTCGAACGGCGGCGCGGTGGACTTCGGTTCGACGATCGGTGGGTCGGATGTCACCGGCCCCTGCACCTGGAACGCGAAGTGGCCCCCGAGCGGCCGCTGTTCGCCGTCCGTTCCGATCTCGACAAAACCCACCTGGATGCTGCCGTCGAAGGTCTTGCGCGCGGGATCGAATCGCATCGGCGAGTCGACGGCCGCGATTGCCTTCAGCGTCAGCACGGGCTGGCCGGCCGGCGCGATCTGCACCGCGCCCTGGAACACGGCGACGGTTCCGGGCGAACCCGCGGCCGGCAGCGCCTCGGAGGGCCCACCGCCTCCCGGGGGAGGGGGTGCAGGCGCGGCGGCTGCGGCACCGGGAGGCGGCGCGGTGGACTTGCCTGCCTTCGCCCCGGCCGGCCCCTGCTCGCGGTGGTCCATGACGGGAAACTTCAGCCGCTTCGAAAGCAGCGCGCGCACGTCGCTCTCCTGCTCGACCGTCAGCGGCCGGTAGAACGCCTTGCCTGCCGCCGGGGCGAACGGCGTCTTCGGTTCGACCCGGTGGTCGAGCAAGGGCGCTGCGATGGGCGATGACCGGGTCGGCTCGGTCGTCTGCAGCGACAGCGCCGGCGACACCGAGATCGAGTGCATGATCGCGGCCGCCTCGGGCTGGCCCGCAACCGCCTTCTGCGCCCACGACGGGGCCGTCCACGCAAAGGCCGCCAGCGCGACCGCGCCGCAGGCTCCTGCGAGGAGCGGCAAGCGGGCGGCAGCCGTCATGTCTCGTCCTTTCGCGCCTGGCACAGAACGATTCTTTCTTCTTGGAGGCCGCCGACAGGCTACGATCTTCGGGACAAAAGTCAACGCGAATCCGTCGCATCGAGGGCGTGGCAAGGGCGTGCCTGACGCGGCCGTGCGAGTCTGGCGCTATTCGTATCGGACGGCGCGAACGGGGATGGGACGGCTTCAGCTCGGTTGCCTATGGGCGATGTCATGGCCGGGCTTGTCCCGGCCATCCACGTCGGCGTGAGACGAAGCGTCCGCGTTGCGCACCGACGTGAATCGCCGGGACTTCGCCCAGGGAAGTGGACGCGGGTCCCACTTGCGAAAGCCCATCGTTCACCCTACAGACACTTCCACCCGCCGGCCAAGCACGGTGAGTGCCCGCTCGAGCGTCGGAACCTTGGTCGGGTGGTTCGGGTCGAGCATGCGCCGGGCTTCCTTTTCGTCAAGCTTCATGCGGCGCGCCAGCTCGACCTTCGATACCTTTTCGTCGCGCATGGCCAGGTAGACCGCCCCTTTGAGCGCGGTGGTAACCGGCGTCGCGACCAGCCGTTCTCCGCGCCGCGGGCGCGAGGGCATCGGGATGTCCAGGCCGTCCTCGATCCGCGCTTCGATGGCAGCCTGCAGTGCTCCAGCCGCCTCGGAGAGCGTTGCCGCGACGGATTCGCCTTGGGTGATTGCCTCCGGGATGTCGCGGCAAGTCACGATGTAGCCGCCGTCCTTGCGGTCACGCGTGAGTTTGACCGCGTAGGTGAAGCTGCGAATTGTCATCTTTGCCGCCGGATGTCTCGACGAAATATCGGTCATTTTTGTCCGAGCGTCAAGAGCACTTCAAGCGCTCCGCCGACGATAGGGTGAGCGTGCGGGGTTCACCCTCCCCTCGGCGGTAGTCGTCGGCGGGCGTGCTGCACTGACCCGAACCAGGGGCAAGCCCGGGTATGACCGGTGAAAACAGTTCACCCGCATCAATTCCGTCGACATCCGACTGGTTTACGCTGCTCTCACGCGCCCGATCCCGGGCGCAGCGCGCGGAAGGCGACATGTCCAAGGCAGGCTCGAATACCGTGCTGGTGACCGGCGGCGCCGGCTACATCGGCTCCCATACGATGGTGGAGTTGCTGGCGGCAGGCTTCGACATCGTCTGCGTCGACAATTTCTCCAACAGCTCGCCCGAAGCCGTGCGGCGCGTGCAGAAGATCGCCGGCCGCGACCTGCGGTTGATCGAGGGCGACATCCGTGACCGCAGCGTGCTCGAGCGCGCGTTCGGCACCGCGCCGATTGGCGCCGTCATCCACTTCGCGGCGCTCAAGGCCGTCGGCGAGTCGGTGTCGCGGCCCCTGGACTACTACGACAACAACGTCGGCGGCACGCTGTCGCTGCTGCAGGCGTGCGCGGGGAACGGCGTGCGCCGCTTCGTGTTCAGCTCCTCGGCCACCGTGTACGGCGTGCCGCAGGCGCTGCCGCTCACCGAAGGCATGCCGCTGTCGGCCGTGAATCCCTACGGCGGCACCAAGCTCGTGGTCGAGCAGATCCTGCGCGACTTGTGCGCGGCCGACCGGGCGATGAGCGTAGTGTCGCTGCGCTACTTCAATCCGATCGGCGCGCACCCGAGCGGCCTTATCGGCGAAGACCCGCGGGACACGCCCAACAACCTGTTTCCCTTCATCACCCAGGTCGCCATCGGCAGGCGCGAGCGGCTGTCGGTGTACGGCGACGACTGGCCGACCCGCGACGGCACCGGCGTGCGCGACTACCTGCACGTGGTGGACCTCGCGCTCGGGCACTTGCGCGCGCTCGAGTTCTCGGCGGGCACGCCGGGCTTCACGCCCGTCAACCTCGGCACCGGCCGCGGCACCAGCGTGCTGGAGCTCGTGCAGGCGTTCGAGGCCGCCACCGGCCGCCACGTGCCGCGCACGATCGCGCCGCGGCGCGCGGGCGACGTCGCTGAGTGCTGGGCCGACGTGTCGCTGGCCAAGGGTCTGCTCGGCTGGAGCGCCGCACGCAACGTGCAACGGGCCTGCGCCGACGGGTGGCGCTGGCAGCACGAGAACCCGGACGGGTATCGGTAGCAAAACACTCCCCTCTCCCGCTTGCGGGAGAGAAGCCGCGACTCTCCCCTCTCCCGCAAGCGGGAGAGGGGAGTCAGACGCTCGCATCGGTGGGAGTTACCCGGTGCGCCGGCCGGGCTCATAATCCCGGGTGACCTGAATCGCGCACGCGTCTCCTGCGCGCCGCATGACACGTCAGCCGCCCATGAATACCCGTCCAATCGACCGCAACTCGCTGTTCCAACGCCTGGCGGCGCTGCCGCGCCACATGACAGTCGATGACTACCAT
>CAZEIW010000111.1:0-63532 GCA_964512305.1 uncultured Burkholderiaceae bacterium
ATCCAGCCGGTACTTCGAATTGCCCGGCTCCGCCTCGCTCGCCGCCGCCAGGTGCTGCAGCCCCTTCTCCCGCTCCCCGGTCGCAATCAGCTTCAGCCCCGCCTCGTGCTCCCGCGACGCCGCACATCCGAAAAGCGCCGCGACCACGATCACCCCGGCCGCCGCTCCAATGCAAACCCGCGCAACGCGCCCCATGTCTAGCCTCCTGTTGCCTGGATGGTCTGGCGCTGCTGCAGCGGCAGATAGGTCACAACGACCTGAGCCGAGTTGAAGGACTCGACCCTGTAAGTGTTTTCGACCACGTCGCCGACGTGAACGACATAGAGCGCCTCGCCCTTGGAGATGAATGCCGCCGGCCTGGCGCTCTTCTCTTCGATCTGACCGATGAACTTGAACGGCACCGGTGGCGCAGTGGGCGGGGGCGGTGGCGCCGGCGGAGCCGCCGCCGGAGCCGGCGGGGGCGGCGGGGGCGGCGGCAGCCATCCCTTGGGTGCGAACGGATCGCTGTTCGCGGTCTTCGTGAGCGGCGTGCGCGCCGGAAGCTCCGGCGCGCGGTCGGTCCCGGTGGCGGGCGTGCCGGACGGCGCTCCCGGTTCGGAGCGCGCGCCCGTCTTCGCGATGGGCTCCACCACGGCCGAGTCGTCACCGGAGCCCGCGAGACGGAACGCGAGCACGAAGGTGCCGGCGCCGGCAGCCGCCAGCACCGCCATCCTGAGCCAGCGCGGACGCGCGCCCGCACTCATGATTGGGCCCTGTAGAACAGCGTGAAGTGCACCCGCGAATCGACCTGGTCGGCGCCCGCGCCCGGACGCTCGACATGGAGCTCGACCAGGCTGGCGTGCGGCAGCGCGTTGAGGACGTCGGCGACGAAGTTCTTGACGGGACCGTAGTGCTCCTTGACCGGCAGGATCACGTCGAACCGTTGCAACCCGCCGGACCCCTCGATCGGGGTCAGCGAATATTCGCCCTTGGCCAGCGCCACGTGGCTGGCATCGGCCGCCTTGAAGATCTTGCGCAGATCCGCGGTCGTCGTGTCGACGTTGGGGAACCAGTTCTGGAACTTGGCCAGCCGCTCGGCCGGGCTCGCCTGCTCGGCGCGCCGCAGGTCGATCTGCGCGACCCGCGCGCGCGTCTTCTCGGCCTCGGCCTGCAGCCACTCGGACTCCCGCTGCGCGCGCGCGGCGTAGACGAGCGCCATCGAGGCGACCGCGAGCAGCGCGGCGCCCATCAGGCCTGTCGCGCCCAGGCGCATGTGCACGCGACGCGCCAGCCGGCGCACCGCATTGACGGTCAGGCTGAGGTCCATCACGAGGTCCCCCAACGCGCCTGGACCACGAAGCGGATCGGGCTGCCTGGCGTCTGCACCTGCACCTGGTGCGAGGTCAGAACGGCCTGCGGGAACGACTTGCCGCGCAGCGCGTCGACGTAGTCGAGCATGGCGTCGGTCGTCTTGGCCTCGGCGGTGATGCGAACCACGTGCCTTACCGGGGACGGCTCGACCCCGAGCAGCGCGACGTCGCGCGCCGGCACGGATTCGAGCGCGGCCAGCAGATCGGCCCACGGGGTCTGCAGCTCGCGAGCGACCACTGCGGCCGCCTTGGCGGCGCGAGCATCGAGCGCAGGTCCGCCGGCGGAGTCGGCGTCGGCCAGCCGCCCGCTGACGAGCGAGAGATCGCCCGCGTGCGCGAGGCGCTGCGCGTGCGCCGACTGGAACTGCACGCCGGCGAGCGTCGCCGCGCCAAGGCCGGCGGCCAGCAGCAGCCAGCCGAGCGGCGCGTTGCGCCGCGTCGGCGAGAAGTCCAATTCGAGCCGGGCGAGCTTTCTGGCCATCGGCATCCCCTCTATATGTTCCCGTTTCAAACCCGTGCGCGGCGCCCGGACGCTCAGGCGGCCTGCGGCAGCGCGACCCACGGCGCCGGCGGCAGCCAACCCTTCGGCAGCATCGCGTAGAAGCGCGTCGCTTCCGCATCGCCGAGCCCGGCGACGCGCAGCAGCCCGCGCCCGCGCACTTCCAGCTCTTCCGGCGCGCGAACGCCCAACTCGTAGCTCATCGCCGTCAGCACGCCGTCGACGATGACCGCCAGCTGCGACCCGGCCTCCCTGACGAGCGCGACCACCGCGCGCGGCGCTTCCAGCCGGCTGCGGTTGCGGTTGTATTCGTGCACGAACTCGCCCTCGATCGACCCCGCGCTCACGCCGTGCGCGCCCAGCGCGCGCTCGATCGCCGGCACCACGTCGGCGGGCAGTCCGCAGGCAAGCGTGCACTGCCCTCCGCCTTGCGCCTGCCAGCGCGTGAGCAACTCGCCGGGCTGCACGCCGGCGACGTCGGCCAGCGAGGCGCCGATCAGCTCGTCGGCAGCGCGCGGCGACAGGCTGCGCAGATCGGCGCGCACCACGTCGTACAGCATCCAGGAGTCGGCGACCACGATGTCGCAGCGCATCCGCCGCAGCGAGCCGGCGCGCTCGCGCAGCGCCGCCAGCCCCGCGGCAAGGGCCTCCGCGGCCTGCGCCAGGCCGGCCTGCGCGGTCCCGACCTCGGCCTCCTGTTCGAACTCGACCCGCCCGCCGCGCGCGCGCAGCTCGATGCGCACGCGCTCGGCGCCCAGCCGGGCGTGCAGGTGGCGCCCGAACCGCCACCCGCGCGCGGCCGGCCTGCCCTTCGCAGCGGCGGTGGCGGGCTTCTCACCGGCGGCGGCGGGCTTATTCGACGGGGGTGACACGATTGATCTCCTCGAGCGTGGTGTCGCCGGACATCGCCGCCGCCACCGCCGCCTCGCGCAGCGAGACGAAGCCGTGCTCGCGCGCCTCGGTCTTGATCTGCGACAGCGGCGCGCGCTCGGCCAGCAGGTCGCGCAGCCGGTCGCTCATGCTCAGCGTTTCGGCGACCGCGCGGCGCCCTTTGTAGCCCGTGCCCCGGCAGTGCGCGCAGCCCAGGCCGCGCCTGAACCGCGCCGTGTACGCGGCGCGCTTGTCGATGCCCGACCGCGTCAGCAGTTCCGGCGGCGGGCGGTACGGCGTCGAGCAGCGCGGACAGTTCACGCGCACCAGCCGCTGCGCCAGGATGCCGTTGAGCGCCGACATGAAGCTGTAGGTATCGACGCCCATGTTGGCGAACCGGCCCATCACGTCGAACACGTTGTTCGCGTGCACCGTCGTGAACACCTGGTGTCCGGTCAGCGCCGCCTGCACCGCGATCTGCGCCGTCTCCGGGTCGCGGATCTCGCCGACCATGATCTTGTCCGGGTCGTGCCGCAGGATCGAGCGCAGGCCGCGCGCGAAAGTCAGCCCTTTCTTCTCGTTCACCGGGATCTGCAGCACGTCCTGGACCTGGTACTCGACCGGATCCTCGATCGTGACGATCTTGTCGAGGCCGGTGTTGATCTCGGTGAGCGCGGCGTACAGGGTGGTGGTCTTGCCGCTGCCGGTCGGCCCGGTCGCCAGCAGCAGGCCGTGCGGCAGCGCCGACAGCCGGCGCACGAATTCGATCACGGCCGGCTCGAAGCCGAGGCTCTCGAGGCGGATCTGCCGCGACTCGCCGCCGAGGTTGTTGCGGTCGAGGATACGCAGCACCGCATCCTCGCCGAACAGGTTCGGCATCACCGACACCCGCAAATCGATCTCCCGCTCGCCCACCGAGACCTTGAAGCGCCCGTCCTGCGGGATCCGCCGCTCGGCGATGTCCAGCTCGGCCAGCACCTTGATCCGCGACAGCACGTGGTGCGCTGCCTCGAGGCCGTCGACGCGCTTGACCACCTCGAGCACGCCGTCGACCCGGTACTTGATCACCAGCCCGGAGCGCTGGGTCTCGAGGTGGATGTCGCTCGCGAGCGCCTTGAGCGCGTCGTGGATCGTCGAGTCGACCAGCCGCACGATCGGGCTGCTGGAGGCGCTGATGTCGGCCAGCGCGACCGATACCGCGGTCGAATCGCCGTGCGCGCCGGCCGATGCGCCGACCGAGACCGAGTCCATCGCCCGCATCGAGCGCTCGGCCTGGGTCAGGAACGCGCGCAGGTCCTCGGTCGAGGCGAGCCCCCAGACCAGCTGGCTGCGCCGGCGCTGGCGCATGCGCTCGGCGGCCCAGGCGCGCGTGCGGGTGTCGAGCGGATCGGAGAGCACGACCACCGTCCGCTGGTCGGACATCGTCAGCGCCAGGCACTGCCGCTGCGTCGCCTCGAGGAAGCTCAGCGCCTCGAAGTCCGGCGTGCAGGCGCGCAACTCGGCCAGCGCCATCGGCTTGAGGCCGAAGTACGGCGCGGCGACGTTGACGAGCTGGGGACCGGGGAGGCCGAGCGTCTCCGCGAGCGCCTCGACCGGCCGCCGCCCGCCGGCATTGTCCAGCGCGCGACGGACGATCTCGTCGGACAGGACGCTGTTTATCTTGTTGGGGGCGTTCATGTCCCGCTCCGCTACTGAAGACTGGTGGCCAGGTCGAAGATCGGCATGTACATCAGGACCACGATCGCGCCGATGATGAGGCCGATGAAGATCATCAGGGCCGGCTCGACCAGGCGCGCGGTCAGGTCGATCGCGCGGCTCAGCGCCGCTTCCTGGAAGGAGGCGATGCGCGACAGCACGTCGGCCAGCCGGCCGGTGCGCTGGGCGACCTCCAGCATGCGCAGCGCAACGGTGTCGGCGATTCCGGCCTGCGACAGCGCGGGGCCGATCGGTTTGCCCTCGGAGATCTGGCGCCGGGCGACGTCGAGCTGGCGCTGGTCCTCTTCGGCCAGCAGGCGCCGGCTCATTTCGAACGCCCGCAGCACCGGAATGCCGCCCTGGACGAGCATCGAGCTGGTGCGATAGAACTGCGCGTGCCGGAACAGGCGCACCAGGGTGCCGATGAGCCAGGCACGCTGCAGACCCGGCACTTGCCAGCCGCTGCGCATCGCGCGGATCAGGCCGTAGGCGATCAGGATCACGGCACTGACGAACAGGGCGGCGAACACCCACGGATGGGCGGCCACCGACTTGCCCCAGCCGAGCAGGATGCTCGAGGCCAGCGGCAGCTTGTGGTGCGAGCCCTCGAGCAGCACCGAGAAGCGGGGCACCACGACGCCAAGCAGGAAGAAGACCACGATGCTTCCGACCGCCAGCAGCAGGGCCGGATAGACGGCGGCGCCGACCAGCTTGCCGCGCAGCATGCGCAGCGACTCCAGGTGGGTCGAGTACCGGCGAAGCGCGGAGACGATGTCGCCGGTCTGCTCGCTGGCGGCGATCGACGCCACCAGCAGCGGAGGAAAGACATCGGCGCGGTTGCTCAGCGCCGCCGAGAGCGGGAGCCCCTCGGTGACATCGCGCGTCACGCTCTCCAGCGCGCGCCGCGCCGCGAGGTCGCGCTCCTTCTGCGCCAGCGTGCGCAGCGTGTCGACCATCCCCAGGCCGGCGTCGAGCAGCGCCGCCAGTTCGTCGGTGAACAGGCCGATGTCGAGGCGCTGGCGCCGCAGCGGCAGGCGCGAGGCGCCGTCCGAGCCCTTGACGACGCGGCACGACAGCACGCGCAGCCCGCGCAGCTGAACCTGCTCCGCCGCCTGGCGCTCGGTCGGCGCGCGCAGCCGCTCGGTCTTCAGCGCCCCGTGCGGGGCGACCGCGACGACCTCGAACAGCACCGAGGCGGAAGAAGAGGTCACTGCGTCTTCCCGGGCGTCACGACGTCCCACGAAGTGATGTCGACGTTCTCGCCGGTGCCGCCGGGCTGGCCGTCCGCGCCGTACGAGTACAGGTCATAGTCGTTGTGGTCGCCCGGAGCCTTGTAGTGATACGCGCGCCCCCAGGGGTCCGCCGGTACCTGTTTCTGCAGATAGGGTCCCTGCCAGCGGTCGACGCCCTCGGGCTTGGTGATCAGCGCCTGCAGTCCTTGTTCGCTCGTCGGATACACCCCGACGTCCAGGCGATACTGGTCGAGCGCCTTGCCGAGCGAGTCGATCTGGGCGCGCGTGATGTTGACGTTCGACTTGCCGACCTGCCCGAAATACCTGGGCGCGACCAGACCGGCCAGCAGGCCGATGATCACGACCACGACCAGCAGTTCAATTAGCGTGAAGCCGTTGGCTCGCAGCGCCCGGCGGCGGGTGTCGTTCGACAGGGACAGCGGGTGCATCTCGACGGGTCGCGGCACGTGAATTCCCGGAAGTGGAGCAGTAGGAGTCGGCGGAGCGACCCTCAAAAACCATCGCACAAACCAGTGACAGGGTGGTGTTTCCCTATCCCGTCAGTGCGTCATGCGTGTCCGGAATCCAGATTAGCGCCCCGTGATGCTTTTGGCAATCTGTCCGCTACAAGTCTTAAGAAATACTCATCTTCCCTACCGGATCACGCGCCTCACGGTAGGGAATGACCGACGGGTGGTCTACCCGATAGGGAAAACGCACCCGCACCCGCAGTCCACCCAGGTCGGAACTGTCGAAATCGATCAGCGCCCGGTGCACTTCCGCGACCGTCTGGACGATCGAAAGACCGATCCCGCAGCCGTCGGCCGACGAGTCCGGCAGCCGGTAAAAGCGCTCGAAAACGCGCTGCCGCTGGTCCGGCGGGATCCCGGGGCCGGCGTCTTCGACGATCGCGAAGCAGCCGTCCGCGCCGTCGACCCCGGTTCGGACCCGGATCGGACCCCCGGCCGGGCCGTATCGGGCCGCGTTGTCGATCAGATTTCGGATCAGCACCGCGATGCCGAATTCAAGGCCTTCGATCTGGCACGGCTCCAGCTGCGCGGACACGTGCTGGTCGCGCCGCGCCAGGAGCGGCTGCATTTCGTCGATCACGTGGCCGGTGACGATGTCCAGACGCAGCGGCTGCGTACGCGCGCGCAGCGCGATCATGCCGTCGATCCGCGTCAGGGTCAGCAACTGGTCGACCATGTGCGCCGCGCGGTCGATCGAGAGCATCAGACGCTCGAGCGCCGAGCGGCGCTCGCCCGCGGCGCGCGTGAGCAGCGCCACCTGGGCCTGGACCTTGACCGCTGCCAGGGGCGTGCGCAACTCGTGCGCCGCGGCGGTGGTGAAACGCCGCTCGGTCTCGAGCGCGTCCTCGAAGCGCCCGAAGAGGGCGTTGATCTCGCCGATCATCGGCAGCAGCTCGCTGGGTGGCGCGGCCACATCGAGCGGCCGCAGGTCGTTGGGCGAACGCTCGGTGAGCTGGCGTGCCGAATCGCTCAACGCCCGCGTCGCGCGCCGGATCAACCAGGCGTTCATCGCGACCAGCGCGGCCAGGGACAGCAGGAACAGCGCCAGCAGGTAGCCGAGCGCCGGGCCGACGAAGGCGGGGCGCGCGGACAGCGGCTCCGCGACCTCGACCAGCTTGGTGCCGTCGTCGGCCCAAAGGACCAGCGTGCGCATCGCAACGCCGTCGATCTCGCGCGTCTCAAAGCCCTGCTGGGAGGGCGGCGCGAACGCGGACCGCGGCGCGTCGAAGCTCACCAGCAGCAGGGTTCCGTCGGGCGACCAGATCTGGTACCTGTAGCGCGTCCCGAGCGTGCGGGCGGTCTCCATGTGCACGATGTCGGACCCCTTGGCGCGGATCTCGTCGATCTCGTGGTCGGCGAAAGTCAGCACCGCCACCGCGATGTCGCGCAGGCGCTGGTCGAACAGGGCCTCGCTGTCGTTGTGGGCGATCACGAACATCGCGCCGCCGCCGGCGAGCCACGCCAAGGCGGTGACGACCGCGGTCAGGATCAGCAGGCGGCGGCGGAGCGACCAGGCTCCGGGGGCGGCGTCAGGCCGCTTCGACATCGCGGTTCAGACGGTAGCCGGCGCCGCGTACGGTCTGGATCAGGCTGCGTTCGAGCTTGCGACGGAGGTTGTGAACGTGCACCTCGATCGCGTTGCTTTCGACCTCCTCGCCCCAGCCATACAGCGCGTCCTCCAGCTGCCGCCGGCTCAGGACGCGGTCGCGGTTGCGAAGCAGGGTCTCGAGGATCCGGTATTCGCGCTTCGTGAGGTCGACGCGCGTGCCGCGCCAGATCGCGGTGTGCTCGCTGCGCGAAAGCAGCAGGGGGCCGAACTCGAGCGTGGCGTCGCTCTTGCCGTTCTGGCGCCTGTGCAGCGCGCGCAGCCGGGCGCTCAGCTCGAGCAGGTCGAACGGCTTGACGAGGTAGTCGTCCGCGCCCATGTTGAGGAGCCGGACGCGGTCGAGCACGAAGCCGCGCGCGGTCAGCACGAGCACCGGCGTGTGGTCCGAGCGCTGGCGCCAGCTTCGGAGCAGCTCCTCCCCGGAAACGCCGGGCAGCCCGAGGTCGAGCACGATCGCATCGTATTTCTGCGCCACCAGCGCCGCGTCCGCCTCGAAGCCGTCGGGACGCCAGTCCACCGCGAAGCCGTCGAGCTCCAGCCCGCGCGCGGTCGATGGCCCGAGCGCCGGATCGTCCTCTACAATCAAAATCCGCACTCAAATGTCCCCAATTCTTGGTATGCTAGTTTACTGCCCCTAGCGCCAGGAATCCTGGTACCCAGGCAGCCCCCTTGGTCGTGCCATGGTTAACTTTACCTTGGCTGGGGATTTTGCGGCGGGCGCATTTGTTGGCGTTTCCGCCCGGATTTCCGTCTGGCCGGCCTGCGCCGACCGACGGACGCACCTCGCCGGCCGACGTCCGACGCTCTACTCGGTAACATCCGCATTTTCCGGGCGCAGCCGCAACCTCGCCGCCGCGGCAGGGTCGAAGGCAGAGGGCGTCCGGGCCGGCGCAGGGTCGTTTTGGGCGCCTGGCTTCGCGTCTGCCGCTTTCCCGCGGATTGTCCCAACCGATTCTTTCCGGCTCATGCGCCATCGACTCGCTGGTCTCCTGCTGTCCGCCCTGTCGCTCTGGATCGCCGACGCGGCGGCGGCCCCCGTGCGCGTCGACGCGGTCGAGGCCGATCTGGTATCCGAGTTCGACGCCGTTTCGCCGGGCACGACCGCGTGGCTGGGCCTGCGGCTGAGCCATGACCCGCACTGGCACACCTACTGGGTCAACCCCGGCGACGCAGGGCTGCCGACGCGTCTGAACTGGAAGCTGGAGCCCGGCTTCACCGCCGGCCCGATCCAATGGCCGCTGCCGCAGGTGCTGCGAGCGGGGCCGCTCGCCAATTACGGCTACGAAGGAACGGTGCTTCTACCGGTCGAGGTGTCGGTGCCGCGGGGCGCGGCGGCCGGCTCGTCGGCGCACTTTTCGGCGCGCGCGGACTGGCTGGTATGCAACGACGTCTGCATTCCCGGCGGCGCCGACCTTGTCCTGGATCTGCCGGTTCGCGGCGCGCCGGACCTGCATCCGGGGCGGTATGCGGCGGAGTTTTCGGCAGCGCGAGCGCGGGTACCGCAGCCGATCTCGCTCGCCGACCCGAAGGCGATCCTGGACGGCAAGCGGGTCCGGCTCGAGTTCGTGCGCACGCCCGCGCCCACGCATCTGACCTTCCTGCCGCTAGACGCGAACAGGATCCAGCCGGCGGCGGCACAGGACCTGTCGACCGCGGGGGGCCGCGTCGACCTCGACTTGAGCGTGGCCGAGGCGCCCGCGCCCGACTTCGCGCGCTTGCGCGGCGTCCTGGTGGCCGACGGCGGCCCGTCGGCCTCCGGCGCGGCGTCGGGTTGGGCCGGCACCGTCGATGTGCCAGTGCGCGCGGGGGCGATCCCGGCCGCGGCGCCCTCGCCGGCCGCGCCCTCGGCGGGCGAATCCGCCGCGACCGGCTCGACCTTTTGGGTTCTGGTCGGAGCCTTTTTCGGCGGCGCGATCCTGAACCTGATGCCATGCGTATTCCCGATCCTCTCCCTGAAGCTGCTGGGATTGGTGCAGCACCGCTCGAGCGGGGGACCATCGCTGCGCGCCCATGGCGCGGCGTTCGCGGTCGGGGCTGTAGCCAGCTTCGTCGCACTCGCGGCGGTGCTGGTCGGGTTGCGCGCGGCAGGCTCCGAGATCGGTTGGGGATTCCAGCTGCAGACCCCGATCGTGGTGGCGCTGCTCATCGCGCTGTTCTTCCTGATCGGGATGAACCTGCTGGGCGCCTTCGAGTTCACGTTCGGATCCGGATTGGCGAATTCGCGCGTGGCGCGCGGCCTCGATGGCGAAGGCCTGCGCGGCAGCTTCGCCACCGGCGTGCTGGCGGTGGTGGTCGCGTCGCCGTGCACCGCACCCTTCATGGGCGCCGCGCTTGGCTATGCGGTGACCCAGCCGGCCCCGGTCGCGCTGGCGGTATTCGCGCTGCTCGGTGCCGGGATGGCAGCGCCCTACGTGGTGCTGACGACCTTCCCGGGCTGGCTCGCCAGGCTGCCGCGACCGGGTGCATGGATGGAGCGCTTCAAGCAGATCCTGGCGTTCCCGATGTTCGGGACCTGCGTCTGGCTGCTCTGGGTCCTGGCGCAACAGGTCGATCTGGACGGCTGGGCGCTGATGCTGGCCGCGCTGGTGGCGCTGGGTCTCGCGGCGTGGTCGGCGGGCCTTGCGCAGCGGGGCGCCGGCGCCTTTGCATGGGTCGGGGCCTGCGCGCTGGCTGCGGCGCTGGCGGCGATGCTGGCGGCGGCCGGTCCGGGCGCCGTGCACGCGGCGCAGGCCGGGGCTGCGCTGCGCCACGACGACGGACGATGGGCGGCATGGTCGCCCGATGCCCAGCAGCGCGCGCTGGCGCTCAACGAGCCGGTCTTCGTCGATTTCACGGCGGCGTGGTGCGTCACCTGCCAGGCCAACAAGCGCCTCGTGCTGTACAGCCGCAGCGTGGCCGACGCGTTCCGAAGCAAGGGCGTGTCGCTGATGCGTGCCGACTGGACCAATCGCAACGAGGCGATCGCGCGCGAGCTTGCGCGCTTCCATCGCGACGGCGTCCCGCTCTACGTCCTGTACGACCGCGCCGGGCAGGCGCACGTGCTGCCCGAGATCCTGACGCAGTCGCGGGTGCTCGACGCCCTCAAGCCGCTCTGACCGCCACCCGGGCTAACCGGCCGGCGGCGGCTCCGCGCGCGCCGGGCCCGTCCTTTGCTCGAGCTCCGCCCACCGCTCGAACTTCTGCGCGAGCAGCTGCTCCAGTTGCGCCGCCCGGGCGCGGTCCTGCTTGATCCGCTCGGCGCCCTGCCGGTGATAGTCGGCAGCGGCCATCCGCGCGTGCAGTGCGGACTGCTCCGTCTCCAGCGATTCGATTTCCGCCGGCAGCCGCTGCAACTCGCGCTGTTCGTTGAATGACGGCTTGGCCGGCGCGCGTGGGGACGGCTTCGAGGCCGCCGCGCCGCGCGCCGCCGGTCCCGCCGCGCCCGCGACCGAAGGCACCGCCGCCGCGCCGGCGCGCTGCGCGACCCAGTCGCTGTATCCGCCCGCGTACTCCTTCCAGACGCCACCGCCCTGGGCGACCAGCGACTGTGTCGCAACGGCGTCGACGAACTCGCGGTCGTGCGATACCAGCACCACGGTGCCGTCGTAGTCCGCGACCGTCGCCTCGAGCAGTTCCAGCGATTCGATGTCCAGATCGTTCGTCGGCTCGTCCAGCACCAGCAGGTTGGCGGACCGAGCGAACAGCCGCGCCAGCAACAGCCGGTTGCGCTCGCCTCCGGACAGCATCCTCACCGGCGACTCGGCGCGCCGCGGAGGAAACAGGAAGTCGGCCAGGTAGCTCATCACATGCTTGCGCGTCGCGCCGATCTCGATCCAGTCGGAGCCCGGTGCGATCGTCTCGGCAACGGTGCGGTCCGGATCGAGCTGCGCCCGCAGCTGGTCGAAGTAGGCGATCCGAAGCTGCGTGCCCAGTTTCACGCTGCCCGTATCGGGCGCCAGCTCGCCGAGGATCAGCCTGATCAGCGTGCTCTTGCCCGCGCCGTTGCGGCCGAGCAGCGCCAGCCGGTCGCCGCGCAGCAGCCGCAGCGACAGGCCCTGGACGATCGTCTGGCCGCCGAGGCGCTTGCCGATGTCGGTAAGCTCGGCGACGAGGCGCCCGGAGCGCGCGCCCGCATCGAGCCGCAGCTTGACGTCGCCGAGGCGCTCGCGGCGTTCGCCGCGCTCGCGCCGCAGCTGCTCCAGGCGCCGCACGCGGCCCGCGTTGCGCGTGCGGCGCGCCTCGACGCCCTTGCGGATCCAGCCCTCTTCCTGTGCCCAGAAGCGGTCGAACTTGCGCCGGCCCGAGGCCTCGGCTTCGAGCTCGTCCGTCCTGCGCGCGAGGTACGCGGCGAAGTTGCCCGGATACGACCGAAGCCAGCCGCGATCGAGCTCGACGATGCGCGTGGCGACCCGATCGAGGAAGCGGCGGTCATGCGTGACCACGACCGCCGCGCGGCCGCCCCGCTGCTCGTCGATCAGCAATGCTTCGAGGCGCTCGATGCCGTCGAAGTCGAGGTGATTGGTCGGCTCGTCGAGCAGCAACAGGTCGGGCTGCAGCGCGAATGCCAGCGCCAGCGTGGCACGCTTGCGTTCGCCGCCGGACACGCGCGCCGGGTCCGCCTCCTCGTCCAGGCCGAAGCGGTGCAGGTACTCGACCAGGCGCGCGTGCAGGCGCCAGCGCTCCCGCTCATCGTGACCCGCATCGAGCCCTCCGCGCCGAGTCAGGCTGGCGCGCAGCGTCGCCGCCGGCGGCAGCTCGGGTTCCTGCTCGATCAGCGCCACTTGCAAGGCATCGCGGCGGCGGATCTCGCCGCCGTCGAGCGGGGTCCGTCCGGCGATCGCCGCCAGCAGGGACGACTTGCCGGTGCCGTTGCGGCCGATCAGCCCGACGCGCTCGCCCTCGACCAGGCTCAGCTGGGCCCGGTCGAGCAGCGGCGTCAGTCCATAGGCGAGCTCGGCATCGATCAGGGTCAGCAGGGTCATCGAAAACGTCGCGGAGCGCACGCGCGGGCGCCCGTGCCGGGGCGTTGCGGCGACATCATGGCATGCCCGCCGGTCGCGGCCGCCCGGGCCGCGGATCTCAAGTTCGCCCGCCCGGCGCCGAAGATGCGGTTAACCATCGACGCTGCGCCCATGCTCAAGTTCGCCCTCGCCGCCGCCACCGCCATCGAGTGGCTCTCGGGCCCCACGGTCTCCTCGCCGCTCGGGCTGGCCTTTGCCGGGCTGCGGCTGTTCACCGCGACGCTCCTTTGCTGGATGGTCCTGGAGGCCTTGCGCACGCTGCTCCGGGCCATTTTGTCGCTCGACGACCGCGCCGCGCACTGAGCGCGGGCCGTAGCGGGCGGGTTCGGCGTCCGCCGCCGCCGTCATCGGCACCCTGTCTTCCTCGTCGTCAGGCTGTCATCCGTGCCCCCGACAATACGCGGCCAATGCCGTGCGAAGACACCAGATCCGGGTCGCGTCCGATCGTCCTCGTGACGGACGCGTGGCATCCGCAGGTCAATGGCGTCGTGCAGACCTGGACTTACATGCAGCGCGAGCTCGCTGCGCTCGGGCACGAGCTGCGGGTGGTTCACGCCGGCGGATCGCGCGGCTTCCACGCGCCGGGCGAGCCGGATCTGCTGCTGTCGATCGAACCCGGCCGGCATCTGTCGCGCGAGCTCGGCCCGCTCGTGCCCGCCGCTCTGCACATCGCGACCGAGGGCCCGCTCGGCTGGGCCGCCCGGGCGCTGGCTCTGCGCCGCGGCTGGCCGTTCACGACCTCCTACCACACCCGCTTTCCCGAGTACCTCAAGGCGCGCTTCGGCCTGCCGGAATCGATCACCTACCCGCTGATGCGCCGATTTCACCGCGAATCGCGCGCGGTGCTGGTGCCCACGGAGGCGATGCGCGGCGAGCTCGAGCGCACGGGCTTCGCGCGCACCCGGGTCTGGAGCCGCGGCGTGGATGCCGAGTTGTTCCAACCCGGGGCGCGAGACCGCCTCGAGCTGCCGCGGCCGATCCTGCTGTACGCGGGGCGGGTCGCGCCGGAGAAGAACCTCGAGGCGTTCCTCGGGCTCGACCTGCCCGGAACGCGGGTCGTGATCGGCGACGGACCGGCGCTGGCGCGGCTGCGCGCGCGCCATCCCGAGACGGTCTGGCTGGGCCGCCGCCAGCACGAGGCGCTCGCCCCGTTCTACGACGCCGCCGACGTCTTCGTGTTTCCGAGCCGCACCGACACGTTCGGGCTCGTGATGCTGGAGGCGATGGCCTGCGGCTGCCCGGTGGCCGCGTTTCCGGTCACCGGCCCGGTCGACGTGGTCACCCCGGGCGTCAGCGGCGCCCTCGACGAGGACCTCCGCCGCGCCTGCGCCGAGGCGCTGCGCCTGGACCGCGCGCGCGTCCGGACCGAAGCGATCAAGCGCTCGTGGCGTGCGATCGCGCGCGAGCTGCTCGCGACGGTCGTGCCGATCCCGGTCGCCGCAACCGGCTGACGCGCGGGGCGCCCGTTCAGCCGTTCAGTCGCAGCCGCTTCAGCAGTAGGGCGTTGCTCACCACGGTGACGCTGGAGAACGCCATCGCCGCGCCCGCCACCATCGGGCTGAGCGCCCCGGCAGCCGCCAGCGGGATGCCGACCACGTTGTAGGCGAATGCCCAGAACAGGTTCTGCCGGATCTTGCGCACGGTCGCGCGCGAGATCACGATCGCGTCGGCGACCAGGCGCGGGTCGCCGCGCATCAACGTGATTCCGGCCGCGTCCATCGCGACGTCGGTGCCGGACCCCATCGCGATGCCGACGTCGGCGGCGGCCAGCGCCGGCGCGTCGTTGATCCCGTCGCCGACCATCGCCACCACGCCCGCCTCGCGTTTGAGTTCCACGATGCGCGCGACCTTGTCGCCGGGCTGCATCTGGGCGGCGAAGCGGCTCACGCCAAGGCGCCGCGCCATCTGCTCGACCGCACCCGCGCCGTCGCCCGAAATCATCATGGTCGAGATGCCCATCTCGTGCAGGCGGAGGATCGCCGCACGCGCGCCGGCCTTGGGCTCGTCCTCGAACGCGATCAGCGCCACCGGCACCGGCGCCGCGTCCCCGGCCGGCCGGCGCGCGAGCCACGATACGGTCCTTCCCGCCGCCTCGAGCGCGCGCGCCTGGTCGCCCAGCGGCCCCGTATCGGCGCCGAGCGAAGCGAGCCAGCGCTGATGGCCGAACAGGATCTCGCCGCCGTCTTCCCGGGCCGCCGACCCGCGCCCGGAGAAGATCACAGCCCCGTTGCCGTCGCTGCCGCCCGGCGCGGCAGGTGCGGCCGCGTCGCGGACGGTTTCGCGGACGGCTTCACGCACGGCCTCGGCGAGCGGGTGGGTGCTGGCGCGTCCGGCGGCCTCGGCCCAGCGCAGCGCGACGCCGCGGTCGACGCCGGCCACGGTGGTCACGCCGACAACCTTGGGCCTTCCGACGGTCAGGGTGCCGGTCTTGTCGAACGCGACGGCGCGCACGCGGCGTGCGATCTCGAGCGTCTCGACGTCCCGGATCAGTATTCCATGACGTGCCGCGACGCCGGTGCCGGCGATGATGGCGGTCGGGGTCGCGAGGCCGAGCGCGCACGGACACGCGATCACGAGCACGCTCACGGCGCGCAACAACGCCGCTTCGAAACCCAGGCCGGCGGCGAGCCAGCCGAGCAGCGTGAGCACGGCGACCGCCAGCACGACCGGCACGAAGAACGCCGCGACCCGGTCGACGAGGCGCTGGACCGGCGCCTTCGCCGTCTGCGCCTGTTCGACCAGCCGCACGATCCCGGCCAGCACCGTCTGCTCGCCGACCGCGGTCGCCTCGAGCACGATCTCGCCCGCGCCGCCCGCCTGCGCGCCCTCGATCAGGACCGTGCCCGCGATCAGGCGGTCGCCGCCCTCGCGCGGCTGCGGCAGGCTCTCACCGGTCAGCATCGACTCGTCGACGGAGCCGGCGCCGGATTCGATCCTGCCGTCGACCGGAACACGTTCTCCCGGGCGCAGCAGCACACGGTCGCCCAGGTGCAGCTCTTCCACGTCGACCTCGACCACGCCCTGCTGCCCCAGCACCCGGGCGCGGTTCGGACGCAATCCCGCCAGCAGGCGGATCGCTTCGGAAGTCTGGCGTCTCGCGCGCGCCTCCAGGCGGCGGCCCAGCAGCACCAGGGCGATCACGACCGCCCCCGACTCGAAATACAGGTGCGACGCGTGCCCGCGCGCCCACAGCCAGGTCGACATCGCGTAGGCCGCGACGGTCCCGAGCGACACCAGCAGGTCCATGTTGCCGCTGCCGGCGCGCACCGCCCGCCACGCGGCCGCGTAGAAGCGGCGCCCGCAGTACCACTGGACCACCGATGCGAGCGCGAATTGCAGCCAGACCGGGATCGCGACCCGGACCGCAAGCGGCGCCAGCGCCATCGGCGCCACCAGCACGGCCGAGCAGGCGATCGCGACAGCCGTATCGACCAGCAGCGCGCGCGCCGGGTCCGCCGGCGCGGTGTCGAACGTGGCCTGCACGCGTGCCGCGTAGCCGGCCGCGGCGACCGCCATCATGAGCTCGCGCGGCGTCGCCACCCCCTCGATCACCCGCACCGCGGCCGACTCGGATGCCAGGCTGGCCCGCGCGTCGAGCACACCCGCGACCGACTTCAGCGCCGCCTCGACCCGGCCGACGCAGCTGGCACAGGTCATCCCCTCGATGGCCAGGCGCACTTCGCGCGTCGGAACCTCGTAGCCCGCCGACGCGACGGCCGCGACCACCGCGGCCGGATCCGCGCTGCCGTCCAGCGCGGCCGTCTCGGTGGCCAGGTTCACCGCCGCCCGGGTCACGCCGGACACCCCGGCGATGGCTTCCTCGACATGCGCGACACACGACGCGCAGCTCATGCCGCGCACCGGGATCAGCAGGCGCCTCCCGCCGCTGGCGGTTGCCGGGGCCGCGCCGCCGCCGGCCGCGTGCCGCGCCTCATCCATCCCGGATCGGCCGCCCGCTGCCGGAACGCCTCAACCCGGCCCGACGAAATCGCGCTTGCCGAGCTCGATGCCGTTGTGCCGCAGGATGGCGTACGCCGTGGCGACGTGGAAGTAGAAATTCGGAAGCGCGACGTGGGCCAGATAGGTGAGGCCATCGAAGCTCCGCGTCGTGCCGCCGAGCTGCAGCTCGATCTGGCGCTGCTCGGAGCCGTCGATCTGCTCGGGGCGGATCGAATCGACGAAGGCGATCGTGCGCTCGATGCGCGCGCGCAGCTGCTGGAAGCTCGCTTCGTTGTCCTCGTACTTCGGCGGCTGCTGACCCGCCAGGCGGGACGCGGCTCCCTTCGCGAAATCGCAGGCGAGCTGGACCTGGCGCGTCAGCGGGAACATGTCCGGGAACAGTCGCGAGGCGAGCAGCACCGCGGGATCGACGCCGCGCTGCTGCGCGTGCGCCGCGGCCTTCTCGAGGATCGCCGACAGATTCCCCAGCATGCGCTTGAACACGGGTACGGACAGCGTGTACATGGAGGCTTGCACGGATTCTCCCTGGCTTCAGCGCTTCTTCGCCAGCATGGTACCGCGGCAATCGGGGCTGCCGCACAGGCACCGGTACTGGCGCTTCAACGTCGGCGTCAGGCGCTCGTCGACGATCAGGCAATAGTCGTAGAACAGCTCCTCGCCGCGCCGGATGTCCCGGATCGCCTGGATGAAGACGCGGCCGTCCTCGGTTTCCTCGGTCTCGCAGTTCGGCGCGCAGGAATGGTTGATCCAGCGCGCCGAATTGCCGCCCACGTTGGCATCGATCACGTGCTTGCCGCCGTCGAGCGAGAAGAAGAACGTGTGGTTCGGATCGCCGGGATCCGAAGGCGGCCGGCGGTCGGCTTCCTTCCAGGTGATTCGCTCGCCCTTGTACTCGATGATGCGCTCTCCGCTGCGGATGCGGCGCGCGGCGTACACGCCGCGGCCGTGCACGCGCGAGTTGCGCACGATGATCTTGGCGCGCCGGACGCGCGTCGGCAGGTTTCGTTTCATGCGAGCTAGCGGGATCGAGGATGGCCAGGCGCGCAAGTATCGCAGACCCGCGGCGCCGCGGTTCGCGTGGGGCCGCGACCGCGAGCTACCGGGACCAAAGCGACTTGAACGCGCGCCATGGCGTGCTCTTGAGCACGTGGAGCAGGTCGTTGAACTGGTCGGACCAGACGCCGACGCGCGCGCTGGACGGCAGGATCTCGACCCGATCGGCCAGGGGCCCGGCGCGGAAAGGGGAGGTATCGCGCGCGATCAACACCCAGTCGCTGCTGGCGCCATTGCCTGCCTCGCCGGGCGAGTCGTCGACCAGCCGGGCCTGCAGACCGGTGGCGGCGGCGATGTTGGCGAGCACGGGCCTGAGGTCCAGGAAGCGGTTCGAGATGTGCACCGCCACCACGCCACGGTCGGCCAGGTGCCGCGCGTAGAGCTCGATCGCCTCGCGGGTGAGCAGGTGGACCGGGATCGAGTCGCTCGAGAAGGCGTCGATCGCCAGCACGTCGAACCGCTGCGGCCCCTGCTGCAGCTCGCGCTCGAGCGACAGGCGCGCGTCGCCCAGCGCGATCTCGACCCTTGCCGGCGTGTCGCCGAGGTAGGTGAAATCGCGGCGCGCGATGGCCAGCACCGCGGGGTCGAGCTCGTAGAAGCGCACGGTGTCGCCGCGCCGCCCGTAGGCCGCGATCGTGCCGACCCCCAGGCCGACCACGCCGATCCGCACCGGGCGCTTGCGCGCCTGCGCCGCGGCGATCGCGAGCCCCACGCCGGAGCTGCGCGCATAGTAGGAACCCGGCTCGACCCGGTCGGGGCCGATGGTCGCCTGTTCCCCGTGCAGGATCACGCCGTGCAGCAGCCGGCGCATCGGGTGGTCGCCGCCGTCCTGCTCGCGTACGCGCAATGTGCCGTAGAAATCGCGCTCCATCACGATGAGATCGTGCCGGAGGAAGTCGAGGTATTCCCAGCCGAACCACGCGACCGCGATCGCCGCCGCGGCGGCGGCTGAAGCGAGCGGCCTGCTCCATGCATTCGGCAGCCCGTCGCGTTTCCAGGCTGCCGCGGCGGCGGCGCACACCGCCAGCAGCGCGGCCGGCAGCTCGTACAGCGTGTGGAACACCCGCGGCGCGACCAGGCCGACGAAAGCGCCGCCCAGGGCCCCGCCCAGAGAGATCATCAGGTAATAGCGCGTGAGATCGGCCGCCGCCGGCTTGCGCGCGGCCAGTTCGCCGTGGCAGAACAGGCACAGGAAGAACAGCCCTCCGCAGTACAGCGGTACGGCGAGGCTGACGTCGAGCACGCCGTTCGAGGCCGAGAGGCCGGCGGCCATCGGGACCGCGCAGGCGATGGCGGCCGGCACGCCCCAGCGCGCGTCGTACCAGCCCCTGCCGCCGCGCCCTTCGAATGCGACCACGAAGCTCAGCAGGTACAGGGTCAGCGGCAGCACCCAGAGGAACGGCACCGACGCGATGTTCTGCAGCACGTGATTGGTCGTCGCCAGCAGCAGCACGACGCCCAGCGCCGACAGGCCGAGCCAGACCAGCGGCGCCGGCCGCGCGCCGGCGGGTCCGGCCGGCGGCGCGGGCTGCGGGTGCGCGCCGTGCTCCGCGGCGCGGCCGGCACGCCATGCGGCGGCCGCGCAGGCCAGTGCGAAGACGCCGTACGCCGCGCTCCAGCCGAGCGACTGCGCGCGCGAGGCCCACAGCGGCTCGATCACGAACGGAAACGCGATCAGACCGAGCAACGATCCCGCGTTCGAGAGCGCGAACATCCGGTACACGCGGCGCGCCTCGAACCGGTTCGCGAGCCAGGCTTGCAGCAGCGGGCCCGTGGATGCGAGCAGGAAGTAGGGCAGGCCGATCGTCGCCGCCAGCAGCGCCAGGATCGACGCGGCGGCATCCTCGCCGCCCGCAGGCTTCCACGCCGCGCCCGGGATGATCGGCAGGAAGGCGAGGCTCAGCGCGAGCAGGGCGATGTGCAGCCGGGCCTGCGAGCGGGGCCGCAGGCGGCGCACGACCAGGTGCGCGTACGCGTATCCCGCGAGCAGCGTGGCCTGGAAGAACACCATGCACACGGTCCACACGCCCGCCGCGCCCCCGAACCAGGGCAGGATCTGCTTGGCGATGATCGGCTGCACCAGGAACAGCAGGAACGCGGACAGCGCGATGGTCGATGCGTAGAGCCACATGGCGCGGAAGATTCGCCGGAGCCGGGCATTCTCGCACGGCCAATCGCCGCAAGTGGCGGGTCAAGGCGTTCCTTTCCCGGCTGCCGGCGCCGCGCGCCCTGGCCTACATTGACATCGCCCGGCCTGGGCGCGCGGGGAGCGAGGGGCAGGCGCGGGCGGGAGATCGTCCGTGTTCGAACTGGCATCGAGCCGCCGGGAACGCGAGGCGGCCGTCGACCCGGCAGCCTTGGGATCGATCGCACTGCGCTGGCAGATGCTGGTTGCGCGCGATCGGCGCGTGATCGGCGTGCGATTGACGATGTCCCCCGATGACGGGCACTGCGCCACGCTGCCGCTCGGCGCGCTGCTCGACGGCGTGCTGGCCGGTCTCGTCGGCGGCGAGGCAGCGGCGTTCCCGCAGGGGCTGGTGCTGCTGGCGCCGTCCGGCATCGACTTCGACGCCGCGATGGGTGGCTGGAGCGCGCCGGGCAACGTGCTGCTCGAGGTTCCTTCCTCGATCCTCGACGACGAGGCGCGGATGCGCACGCTGTTCGAGATCAGGCGTCGCGGCGTGCGCCAGGCGCTGCGCTTGCAGGAGCCCGCGCCCGCACGCGAGCGCCTCGCATTCTTCCCTTACATCGTCGGACCCGGCGATTTCCGCGGGGGCGGGTCTGCGCTGCTGCACCTGGACGGCGATTCCCCGCCGCAGCCCGACGCGGCCTTCGCCGCCGGAGCCCACGCGGTCATCGGATGGCCGTTGCGGTCGACCGCCGCGCATGCCGAACCGCTTTCGCCGGCGCAGCGGGCGGTATTCGAGTTGATCCGCCTGATCCAGGCCAACGCCGACATCCGCGCGCTCGAGCGGGTGTTCCAGGCCGAGCCGCTGCTCGCCTACCTTCTGCTGACGCTCGCCAATAGCTCCGCCTTCCGCCGCGGCCCGCCATCGGCATCGCTGCGCGACGCGGTGTCGCGCCTCGGCTATCAGCGTCTGATCAAGTGGCTGGTGCTGCTGCTGGCGATCTCGACCAAGAACGCCCGCTCCGCGCCGCTGATCTTCGCCGCCACCGCGCGCGGGTTCCTGCTCGAGAACCTGTGCGCCGAGCTCGGCCGGCCACAGGGCGAATGCGACCAGGCGTTCATCGTCGGCGCGTTTTCGCTGCTCGACGCGATCACCGGCCAGGCGCTGCCCGAGCTGCTTCACGACCTGCCGATGCCGGCACCCGTCACCGACGCCTTGCTGCGCGGCGAGGGTCCGTTCGCGGCGCACCTCGAGCACGCGCGCGCGATGGAATCCGGGGACCCTGCGGCGCGCGGCCTTGCCGCGAAGGCGCTGGGCGTCGGAACGGCGCAGACGAATGCGGCCCTGCTGTCCGCGCTCGCGGCGGCGGATGCGATGCGGGCGCTGGTTTAGGCCGGCAGCGCTGCCCCGCCGCCGGCACCCGTCGCCGCGCCTCAGACCTCCTTCACAACCTTCCTCGGCGGTCCGCCCCGCCGCCGCACCGTCGGCGCCGGCTCGATCGCGGGCGTCGTGGCGTCGAAGCGGCGCGTCGGCCGGCGGACCGGAAACTGCGCGGGAGCGAGCAGGTACTGCTCGGCGCGCGCCGACCACAGCGTGGCGAGCGTGGCGTACGGCGGCGGCAGGACGATGAACAGCTGCATCCCGTACTGCTCGCACACCCGCGCGACGTTGCGCAACAGGCCGCGGCCGCGCTCGATCGACATCACCGTGTCGATCGAAACGCCGACGCGCTGCGCCAGCGTGCCCATGCTCCAGCCGCGCTCATGCCGGCAGTCGACCAGCGACGAAGCGCGCCCCCACGGCAGCGGAATCAGCGGCTCGGGGCCGATCAGCACGCGCGCTCCGTCCGCGCGCTCCGACCAGACATCCTGCGGACGTTGCGCCGCGACCAGCGACACGCCGAGGCTCTTGAGCAGCCGCAGCCACGTGTCCAGGCGGACTGCGAGCGGCTGGTCGAACGCATGCTTGACGTTGTTGAATTCGACGCCACTGTCCAGGCTGAGCCGGTACGCGAACGGCGGGACCACCGTCGGCATCTCGCGCGCGAACTGGTCCAGCGTCAGCACGGTGAGGCGGCTGCTGGTCGGAACCTCGGGAAGCTCTGCGCTTGTCTGCATCTGGAAATGGCCGGGCGGCTGCTTGTCGGTTCTTGTCCGCTGGCCGGGGTTCTTCAGGAACCGCGGCGTCAGCCAATCGGCTGAGCTTTGTTTGGGGTGTGCGGATACCTTAGAGGCGCGGCGTCGAGCGCGTCAAGAACTGAGTCGAATATTCACGCGGTTGCAGGAGGGAAAACTAAGCGCGACCGGACAGCATCCCCCCGAGCCGGGATTCCGCGCGCTGAGGTTTAGGTCTGTTAAGACTTGACCGCGAAGGCAAGTCTGAGTCCCGCCCTATGACGGGATGGCGAAGCCGATCGAGTGCGCTCGACGCACTGCGCTGGGGCGCAAGGGATGCGCGGCGGGGCAGATCGTTCCTGCCGCCGTCGGCGAAGGCTCGCTCGCGACAGGGTCGCTCAGGACTTGCGAGACGCGGGTTTCGCGCTGCGCGTAGCGCCTTTTCGAGGCGCGGCGGCAGCGACCATCGCCCGACGCACGCCCCCGGCGCTCTTGCGCGCGGGCGCCGCTTTCGCCGCGCCGACGACAGCGGCGGCCTTGCGGGTTTTCGGTGCGCGCGCGGCAGCGTCGTCGGTCGCCTCGGCGGCCGCTCGCGACGGCGCCGGCTTGGTCGACTTGGCCGCTCTGGGTGCCTTCGGCGCCGCGGCCGCGCGTCCGGTGCCGGCCGCCGCACCCGCCGCTTCACCTGCGGGGTCGGCAGGTGCGCCGCCGGCCGATGCTGCCTTGCGCGCCGGCCGCGGTTCGAATTCGAACCCGATCATGCCGTCGGGCTTTCGGATCAGGAACGCGGCGAACTTGCGCCGGGTCCGGTTGGAGACGAAGCCCCGCAGCAGGTCGGTGCGGCCTGACGCCAGCAGCTTGCGCATCTGATCGGCCTCGATCGGCTGCTGCAGGATCACGCGCCCCGACCGGAAATCGCAGCTGCGCCCGGCGCCCACGGCCTTCTCGCAGACATAGGCCATCGGCTGCTCGAACACGCGCGCGCCGCACTTCGGACAGGCGCCGAGCGGCTGCTGGTCGCCGAAGTCGACCTCGGCCGAGTCGTCGTCGCCCGCCGGCGAGTTGCCGAAATCGAATTCGAGCTTGAATTCCGGCGATATCTTCAGGGCCGCCGCGAACGGGCGGCCCATCTTGCTGCGAAATCCGGTCAGGGGTCCGATCTGGCGCTCGCGCAGCAGCTGCTCGACTTCCTCGTACTCGAAAGTGCGGCTCGCAGGGTGCTTGGGCAGCGAGAAGTCGCACCTGATGCATGCGAAGCGCCGATAATTCTCCTGCACCGTGCCGCCGCACTTCGGGCAGGGCGTCTTCAGCGTCGCGTAGTCGCCGGGGACGGTGTCCGACTCGTAGCTCTTGGCACGGTCGACCATGTGCTCGGTCATCTGCGCGATCTCGCGCATGAACGCGCTGCGCTTGAGCGCGCCGCGCTCCATCTGCGCCAGCTGGTGCTCCCACTCCCCGGTCAGCTCGGGCAGCGTCAGCTCGTCGATGCCGAGGCCGCGCAGCAGGGTCATCAGCTGGAACGCCTTGGCGGTCGGGTGCAGCTCGCGGCCGTCGCGCACCAGGTAGCGCTCGACGATAAGGCCTTCGATGATGGCCGCGCGGGTCGCCGGCGTCCCCAGGCCCTTGCCGGCCATCGCGGCGCGCAGCTCGTCGTCGTCGACCAGCTTGCCCGCCCCCTCCATCGCCGACAGCAGCGTGGCTTCCGTATACCGCGCCGGCGGCTTTGTCTGCAGACCCGCCGCCTCGACCGCGAGCGTCCCGACCTGCTCCCCGGGCTCGACGGCAACCAGCGACGCCTGTTCGGTCTGGGCTTCGCGCCCGTAGATGGCAAGCCAGCCGGGCTCGACCAGCACCTTGCCCTCTGTCTTGAACCGGTGCGGCCCGACTTCGGTGATGCGGGTGGTCACGAGGTATTCGGCGGCCGGGTAGAACACCGCGAGGAAGCGGCGCACGACGAGGTCGTAGATCTTCTGCTCGGCCTCCGACAGATGCCCGGCCTCCTGAAGCGTCGGCACGATCGCGAAGTGGTCGGAGATCTTGCTGTTGTCGAACACCCGCCGGTTTGGCTTGACCCAGCCGCTGGCGAGAATGCGGGTCGCGAAGCCGGCATACGCGCCGGCGCCCGCCGCCGGCGCGGCCGCGCGGCGCTTCTTCGGCGCGTCCTCGCCGCCAAGCATCCGCAACGTCTTCCTGACGACGTCCAGGTAGTCTTCCGGCAGCGCGCGCGAATCGGTGCGCGGATAGGTCAGCACCTTGTGCCTCTCGTACAGGGCCTGCGCCAGCGACAACGTCGTCTTGGCCGAGAACCCGAACCGCCCGTTGGCCTCGCGCTGCAGGGATGTCAGGTCGAACAGCAGCGGCGACAGCTGCGAGCTCGGCTTCGATTCCTCCTCGACCCTTCCGTCCCTGCCCGCGCAAGCGGCGACGATCGCCTCGGCGGCGGCCTTGTCCCAGAGGCGCTCGGCCCTCGCCTCGGGATCGTCCTCGCGCTTCTTGAACTCGGGATCGAACCAGCGCCCCTCGTAGCTGCCGGCGCGGCAGCCGAACGTCGCCCTCACCTCCCAGTAGTCGCGCGAGACGAACTTGCGGATCCGGTCCTCGCGGTCGACCACGATCGCCAGCGTCGGGGTCTGCACCCTCCCGACCGTGGTCAGGAAGAAGCCGCCGTCCCTGCTGTTGAAAGCGGTCATCGCGCGGGTGCCGTTGATGCCGACCAGCCAGTCGGCCTCGGAACGGCAGCGCGCGGCATCGGCCAGCGGATGCATGTCCTGGTCCGACCGCAGCGAATCGAACGCCTCGCGGATCGCGGCCGGCGTCATCGACTGCAGCCACAGGCGGCGGATCGGATGCCTGGCCCCGGTGTGCTGGACGATGTAGCGGAAGATCAGCTCGCCCTCGCGACCGGCGTCGCAGGCGTTGATCAGGCCTTCGACGTCCTTGCGCTTGATCAGCTTCGCGAGCGCCTTCAGGCGCGCTTCGGAGCGCTCGATCGGCTTCAGGTCGAAGTGCGGGGGAATCACGGGCAGATGGGCGAAGCTCCACTTGCCGCGCTTGACTTCGTACTCTTCCGGGGCATGCAGCTCGAGCAGATGGCCGACCGCCGACGAAAGCACATATTGTTCGCTTTCGAAGTGATCCTGGTGCTTCTCGAAGCCGCCGAGCGCGCGCGCGATGTCGGCGGCGACGGACGGCTTCTCGGCGATGATCAGGGTTTTCTTGTGCATCTGGACGCGCAAGGGTAGCGGATTCGGGCGGACCGGCCGCGGCCCGGCTCCCTTTTCAGGATAACAACGAATCCCGGCCGGTGCACGAACGGGACCGCGTGAACCCGCGAAGGGGGCCGATGGGCGGCCTGTCGGCCGCCGCGCGCGTGACAAGCCACTAGTGCAGCAGGCGCTCGTCGCCGTCGTCGAGCAGTTCCTCGAGCAGCAGCAGGTCGATGTCGGCGGACTGGCTCCACAGCACCATCAGCACGATGACCTTCAACATCGCCAGCGGAACCGGCGACTCCGCCAGGGCGGCAGCGCGTTCGATCGCGATCTCGCGCTGGGCGGCGCTCAGCTGCCCGGCGGCATCGAGAAAGGCGAGGAAGTCGATCGCCTGCGGTCCAAGGCGCTCGATCTCGCTCGCCGTGTAGACGCGGAAACCGGTGCCGGGGGCGTGCCCGCGATCGTCCGCCGGCACGGCCGTTTGCGTGATGCGCGCCAGCTCCTGCAGCCAGGCGATGGCGTCGCTGATCTCGTCGTGCTCGAAACCCGCGTCGGCGAGCTTACGGCTCAGCGACGCGGCGTCGGGGCACGCCTCGAGCGCACCGTAGTTCTCGTACAGGTAGACGAGGACGTCGAACATGGGCGATCCGACTTTACCGCCGCGGCCGCGGCTTTGCAAACTCCTGGACCGTGCCTAACGCAACCGCTGGTAGCGGTTGCCCGGAAGGCGCTCAACATCTTGGGCCAGCTCGAGCTGCAGCAGCTCGGCGGCGACATCCCCGGCAGGCCGGCCGCTGCGCGCCGCGAGCGTGTCGAGGTCGACGGGATCGCGCCCGAGCAGCGCGAGCAGGCTGCCGCGGGGGCTGCCGTCGTCGGCCGGCGCGGTCGCGGCATCCGGTTGCGCCGAGGGCGCCGGCGCGCGGCGCAACTCCTCAAGGACGTCCCGCGCGGATTCGACCAGCTTCGCACCCTCGCGTATCAGTCGATGACAGCCGCGCGACAGCGGGGAATGGATCGAGCCGGGGAGCGCGAAGACCTCGCGCCCCGCCTCGGTCGCCAGGCGCGCCGTGATCAGCGAGCCGGAATGCAGCGCCGCTTCGACCACGAGGACGCCCAGGGACAGGCCCGCGATCAGCCGGTTGCGCCGCGGGAAGTTGTGCGCCAGCGCCGGCGTGCCGAGTGGAAGCTCCGACAGAAGCAGTCCATCGCGGGCGATGTCCTGCGCGAGGGCGCAATTCGACGGCGGATAGACGACGTCGATGCCGGTGCCCAGCACCGCCACCGTGCCCGCGTCGGTGTCGAGCGCGCCGCGGTGCGCCGCCGCGTCGATGCCGCGCGCCATTCCGCTGACGATCGTCAGCCCGGCGCGCGCCAGATGCGCCGCGAAAGCGCTTGCATTGTCTTCGCCCTGGCGGGTCGCGCTGCGGCTGCCGACGATCGCGATCGCGGGCCGGCGCAGCAGGGCGCGGCGTCCGCGCGCGAACAGAACGAGCGGCGGATCGGCGAGCTCCAGCAGCGGCGGCGGGTAGTCGGGGTCCGCGAGCGTGACCAGCGCGTGCGAAGGATCGGATGCAAGCCAGTTCTCGGTGGCGGCGATCGACGACCGGGTCGCCGGCGGCGGATCGGCGGCGAGTTGCGGCGCGGCCGCCTCGCCCGCGACGCGGGCGAGCCGCGCCTGCGTCATGCCACTGCCGAAGATGGCGCCCGGGAGGCCGAACTCGCGCAGCAACTCGCGCGCCGCGCGAGGCGGCAGGTCCGGCGTCAGGATCAGCCTGAGCCAGCCGGCGCGCTCGTCGCCGTCCATGGCGGGCGCGGCGGCCGCACGCCGATCCGCAGCCGGTGCGCCTACTCGCCGGCGTGCGCGAGGCTGGCGGCGTCGGCCCGCCCGGACATGGCCGCGGCGGCGGCCGCATCGGGCTGGCTGAAACGGTCGCCGACCTTGATCGGACCGCTTGCGGTCAGCACGAGCGCGTACGAAATGCCGTCGAACACCCTGAACACGAACATGTGGCCGATGCCCTCGTCGGGCAGCTTGACGAACTCGCGCGACGGCGCGGTGCGGTCGCGCACGGTCGCGCCGGTGCGCAGGACCGCCAGCACGTGGCCGATCTCGAGTCCATCGCGGCTGCCGCGGTTCAAGGTCACGATGCTCTCTGCACCGGCCGTATCGACGCCGCCGTAAACCGAGATGATGCGGCCGTCGATCGACGCTTCCGGCTGGTGCGGCACATAGTTGATCAGCGCCTGATGCTCGATCGGGACCAGGCGGTCGGCCACCCCGATTTCCTCCTTGCTGTCCTGGATGCGCACGGTCGACACCTCGCCGCGCTTGATGACGCGCGCGGTACCCAGGTAGTAGGCCTCGTAGGCGATCGGCTTCTTGCGGTCGTAGTCGTCCGGGTCGTACAGCGCGGCCGCCGGCCTGAATACGTGGAAATCGTCGATCCGGTCGGAGTTGATTCCGCGCGCGTACGCGAGGTCGCCGCGGCCCAGGAACACGCGATCCTCGGGGGTGGCGACCACGCGCGCATACCGCTGCAGGTCGTCGGCCGACACGACCAGCGGTTGCGACAGGAACGGCTCGATCAGGTTGTTCGGAATGCTCGGAATCGCCGCGGCGCTCACCGAGCCGAGATCCCTCACCCGCGGGCTCAGCCGGATCGTCGGCTCGGGCGGCGCGGCCGGCACGGCGGGAGCCGGCGCAGGTGCCGCCGCGGCGGCCTGGGGCGCCGGTGTTCCTCCCTGAGCCAGCTTGAGCTGCACGCGCCCTTCGGGGGTCCTGACGAGAACCAGGACCTGGCCGGGGTAGATCAGGTGCGGGTTCTTGATCTCCGAGCGGTTCATGCCCCAGAGTTCGGGCCAGCGCCAGGGCGACTTCAGGAACAGGGTCGAGATTCCCCACAGCGTGTCGCCGGACTTCACGGTGTGGCTTTCCGGCGCATTGGGAGCCAGTTCCGAAAGCGGCAGGCCCGCCTGCGAAACCTTGTCGGCCACGCTGCGCTGCTCGGGCGTGATCGGGAACCGCGGCTCGGCGGCAGGCGTCTGTGCATTGGCGCAGGCGCACCACCAGGCTCCCGCGGCTGCGACGAGCATCAGGGGCATCATGGCCGAGGCGGACCGCGGCCGCCAACGGCTGGCCGGATCGCGGGTCGGCGCGTGGCGCGAGGCGGCCGCGCTGGCGGCGGCGAGGGACACAAAGGAGCTCGTCATAGTTGGCCGTGACCGGAAAGTACAGCTGAAAGCGGACTGCGGTGCGGGCGGACGGGCCGCCGTTCTCGCGGTCCGCGCCTGCAAATCAACGATAACCGCAAACGATAACCGCCAAAAAACCGGCAGCGAACCGCAGCCCGACCACTTGAAGCAGAGCCTAAAATTCTCCACCTAATACGTTGATATCGCAACGGATCTTGATGGATGGGCCAATCCCCGCATTTGGCGATGAGGCGCGCTCGCCCAGTATCGCGCCCGCGGGGAGCGGGAAAGCAGGGAAAAGGCCGTACTTGGCCGAGTATTCTGGGTTTCGTGGGGTGACCGTGTCGAAATTGACGATCCTGCAGTACCCGGACGAACGCCTGAAACGCGTCGCGAGGCCGGTCGCCGCGTTCGACGAGCGTCTTCGGGCGCTGGTGGCCGACATGGCCGAGACCATGTATGCAGCGCCCGGCGTGGGGCTGGCCGCGACCCAGGTCGACGTCCACGAGCGCGTGATCGTGATCGACGTCTCGGAGGCGAAGGACTGCCTGCGCGTATTCGTCAATCCGAAGATCGTGTGGGCGTCGGAGGACACGGCCGTGTGCGAAGAAGGCTGCCTGTCGGTTCCCGGGATCTACGAGCAGGTGCGAAGGCCGTCCCGGGTGCGCGTGGCCGCGCAGGACGAGCACGGCAGGGCGTTCGAGATCGAGTGCGACGGCATGCTGGCGGTCTGCGTCCAGCACGAGATGGATCATCTCGAGGGGCGGATGTTCGTCGAGTACCTCTCGGCGCTGAAGCAGACCCGCATCCGCACCAAGATGAAGAAGCACCGGCGCGCGCGCGACGGCGAGACGGAGCCCGGACCCGCGGCGCACAGGCTGTAGCGCGGCTTCGCCGCAAAGCCCCGCAGCGGGCCGGCGCCGGCGGGGCGGAGGGCGCTCGGCCGATACAATCGCCTCGATGCGCATCGTCTTCGCGGGCACGCCCCCGTTTGCCGCAGCCGCCCTGGAGGCGCTGCTCCAGGCGGGCCATCGGATCGCGCTTGTCCTTTCGCAGCCGGACCGTCCGTCCGGCCGGGGCCTGCAGCCGCAGCCGAGCGCCGTCAGGGTGCTGGCGCAGGCACACGCGCTGCCCGTGCTCACGCCGTCCACGCTGCGCCCCGAACGGGGCGGCGCGGCGGCCGAGGATGCGCTGAACCGCCTGCGCGAGGCGGGCGCCGACGTCTGGGTGGTCGCGGCGTATGGCCTCATCCTGCCGCCGGCCGCGCTCGCGATTCCGCGCGGACTGCCGATCGACGGCACCCGCGTCGGCGCGATCAACATCCACGCTTCGCTGCTGCCGCGCTGGCGCGGCGCCGCGCCGGTGGCGCGCGCGATCGAGGCCGGAGACGCGCGCACCGGCGTGACGATCATGCAGATGGAAGCCGGCCTGGACACCGGACCCATGCTGCTTGCCGAAGCGATCGACATCTGCGCCGACGACACGACCGGGCTTCTGACGGAAAGGCTGGCCCGGCTCGGCGCGAAGCTCGTCGTGCAAGCGCTGCAGGCCGCGCAGTCCGGCCAGTTGCGCGCGACGCCGCAGCCCGAGCAGGGCGTCACCTACGCGCGCAAGATCGAGAAGCGCGAAGCCTGGCTCGACTGGCGCGCGCCGTCGCTGCGGCTGGCGTGCCGCGTGCGCGCATTCGATCCGTTTCCAGGCGCCAGCGGCCGCCTCGGGCAGGTGGTGGCGAAGTTCTGGCGCGCCCGCGCCGAACCCGCGGCTGCGGGCGGAGCGCCTGCGGCGCCGGGAACACTGCTGGCCGCGGGCGCCGATGGCATCCGCATCGCCTGCGGCGACGGCATCCTGGTCGTGACCGAGCTGCAGCGCGCCGGCGGCCGGCGGCTGCCGGCGCGCGATTTCCTCGCCGGCACGCCTCTGCCGGTGGGCTCGGTGTGGGCGGCGCCGCCGGTCGATCAACCGTGAGCGTGCCGGGCCGCCCCAAGCGCTCACAGCCCTTGGCGCGCAGCGCCAAGGTAAGCCCGACCTGCGTGCCGGGCCGCCCCAAGCGCTCACAGCCCTTGGCGCGCAGCGCCAAGGTAGGGCCGACCTGCGCGGGGCGGACGATCACGGACGAAGACGCCGGACGGCAGCGGCCGACGGCGACCGCCGATGACGGCGCGGCATCCGGGCGGCCGGCCGCGCCGCCGCTCGCCGAGTTGCTGACGATCGCGGCCGCGGCTTGGCAGCGCCTGCGCAGTGGGCAATCGCTGGATCGCGCGCTCGACGCGGCGCTGGAGGAGTTCGTTCGCTTGCGCGCGGACGATGACGGCGATCCCGGCCGCACGGCCAGGCTCGCCGGGGGCGCGCGCGACCTGGCCTGCGCGGCGACGCGGCATCTTGCGCTGATCGACGCCGCGATCGGGCGCCTGGCCGCGAAGCCGCCCGCGCCGCAGGTCGCGGCATTGCTGGCGGTGGCGCTCGCGCTGCTGCTCGATCGCAGCTATCCGGAGTTCACGGTCGTCGACCAGGCGGTCGAGGCGGCCCGCAAGCTGGCGCGCGCGCAAGCCGTGGCCGGCTTCGTCAATGCGGTGCTCAGGCAATTCCTGCGCCGGCGCGACGAGATCGTCGCCGACGCGTCGCGCGACGACGCGGTGCGCTTCAACGTGCCGCGCTGGTGGCTGGACAGGTTGCGCGCCGACCATCCGCAAGCATGGCGGTCCGTGCTGCAGGCGCAGCTCGAGCCGCCGCCGCTGGTACTGCGAACCAACGTCCGGCGCACGACGGTCGACGGCTATCTGGCGCTGCTCGAAAGCGCGGGGCAGGCCGCGACCAGGGTCGGGGCCTCGGCCGTGTGGCTGCACCAGCCGGTCCCGGTCGATCGCATCGCCGGCTTCGAGGGCGGGCTGGCGTCGGTGCAGGACGCCGGCGCGCAGCTCGCCGCTCCCTGGCTCGAGGCAGGGTCGGGGATGCGAGTGCTCGATGCCTGCGCGGCGCCGGGCGGCAAGACGGCTCACCTCGCCGAGCTCTCGGACTGCCGGATCGACGCGGTCGAACGCGACGCCGTGCGCGCGCGGCTCATCGGCGCGAACCTGCGCCGCCTGGGGCTCGACGGCGAGCGGGTCCGCGTCATCGTCGCCGATGCCGCGGATCCGGCCGCCTTCCGGGATGGGGGCCGCTACGACCGGGTCCTGCTCGATGCGCCCTGCACCGCGTCGGGAATCGTGCGGCGCCATCCGGATGTCGCATGGCTGCGCAGGCCGTCCGATGTTGCGAAATTGGCAACGCAGCAGGCGCGTTTGCTCGACGCCTTGTGGCCGCTGCTCGCACCGGCTGGTAGATTGCTTTACGTGGTCTGCTCGGTATTCGCGGAAGAGGGCCCGGAGCAGGCCGCATCGTTCGTCGAACGCAACTCAGACGCCCGCATGGTCCCGCTGCCCCTTGCCGAACAGACCGCGCTGACTCTGCTGCCCTGCGGTTCGCGGGGCGCGCCGTCCGCTTACGCGGGGTCCGGCGCGCCGACCGTGCACGACGGATTCTTCTACGCCCTGTTCGAAAAGGCCTGAGCGACATGCGCGCCCCGGACCGGTCCGCGACCGGCGCGGCGACCGGCGCGGCCCGGCCGGCCGGTCGCCGGCAGCCGCTCGAGAGCGTGGCGCGCCTGTGCGTGCTGGCGCTCGCGCAGCTCGCGCTGTCGCTGCCCGGCGGCGCCGCGCGGGCCGACGAGCGCGTGACGCTGGTGCAGTCCGAGGTGCGGGTGGGCGCCGACACGGACCCCGGCGTCTTCGTCAGCGCGCAGTTCGACTTCGACCTGCCGGCCGCGCTGCGCGACGCGATCGACCACGGCATCGCACTGTATTTCGTGATCGATTTCGAGCTGTCGCGCAGACGCTGGTACTGGTTCGATCAGCAACTGGTTTCGACCTCGCTCGGCTACAGGCTGTCGTACAGCCCCCTGACGCGCCAGTACCGGCTGGCGCGCGGCGGCCTGGCGCAGCCGTTCGAGTCGCTCGACGAGGCGCTCGCGACGGTCCGCCGCGTGCGCGACTGGCGGGTCGCCGATGCCGGCCTGCTCGACGCGTCCGACCGCGACCGCTACCGGGCGAGGATCAGGCTGCGGCTCGACACCTCGATGCTGCCCAAGCCGTTCCAGGTCGACGCGCTGACCGACCGCGACTGGGCGCTGGCGTCCGACTGGTCGAGGGTGAAGCTCGCAGCCGACGCCGCGAACCAGTAAGCTGCCGCCGTGTCGCGCGTCATCCGGTACGGCCTGATCGGGGCGCTGGCGCTCGCCGGCGTCCTGCTGTTCATCCTGGCCTCCGCCAGCGGCAACACGCGCGCCTTCGAGCGCAACTACCCGATACTGCTCGCGGCCAACGGCGCGATCACCTTCGTGCTGTTCGTGCTGGTGGTCGCGCTCGCCGTGCGCCTGGTGCGGCGGGTGCGGCGCAGGCGGTTCGGCGCGCGCCTGATGGCGCGCTTCGCGATCGCGTTCGCCCTGATGGGCGTGGCACCGGGCGCGCTGATCTACGTCGTCTCGTCGCAGTTCCTGCTGCGCTCGATCGAATCCTGGTTCAACGTGCAGGTCGAGGGGGCGCTCGAATCGGGCCTTGCGCTCGGGCGCTCGGTCCTCGAGGCGCAGCGCGACGACCTGAAGGCCAAGGCGCGCGTGATGGCGCTCGAGCTGGCCGACGTCGACCCGGACGACCAGGTGCGCGCGCTCGACGGCCTGCGCGAGCGCGCGGGGATCGACGAGGCGCTGCTGGTCGCCGCCGATGGAACGCTGATCGGGGCCAGCAGCACGCCGCGCTTCGGCCTTGCGCCCACGCTGCCCAGCGCGAGCGCGCTGCGCAATGCGCTGGCCGCGCGGGGCTTTGCCGCGATCGAAGGCGACGAGCTGTCGACCGAGCCGTCCGGGGGCCTGCGCACGCGCGCGATCGTGCCCATCCCGCTGGCCTCGCCGGTCGCCGACGCGGGTGCGGAGGCGCGCTTCCGCCTGGTCCCCGGCCGCAAGGGCGCGTCGCGGCTGCGCCGCTTCTCCACGGAGATACGGATCGAGGAGCCGCGCTTCCTGCAACTGACACAGGCGGTCGCGCCGGCCGTCGCCGCGAACGCCCAGGCGCTGCGGGCGGGCTACGGCGACTACCAGGAGCTGTCGCTGGCGCGCACCGGGCTGCAGAAGATCTACCGCCTGACGCTCACGCTCACGCTGCTGCTGGCGATGTTCGCCGCGATCGCCTCGGGAATGCTGCTCGCGGGATCGATGACCGCGCCGCTGGTCGAGCTCGCGGCCGGCACCAAGGCGGTCGCGGAGGGCGACTACCGCCCGGTGCGCGAATTCGCGGGCAACGACGAGCTCAACCTGCTGCCCCAGTCGTTCAACGCGATGACGCGCCAGCTGTCGGAGGCGCGCGAGGCGGTCGAGGCCCGCTCGCGCGAGCTCGAGACGGCGCGCGCCTATCTGGAACGCGTGCTCGCGAACCTTTCGGCCGGCGTGATCGTTCTCGACAAGGATCTGCGCATCGTCACCGCGAACTACGGCGCGGGGCGCATCCTCGGCCTGGCGCTCGCGGCCAACGTCGGCGAGCCGCTCGAGCGCGTGCAGCAGCAGCTCGCCGAGCAGGTATTGCGGGCGTTCCGCGACCACGCGCTCGCCGCGACCCCCAGGGATTCGTGGCAGCAGCAGATCCAGGTCGCCCGCTGGGGCGCCGCGCCGGGCGCCGAGCCGCTGTCGCTGCTGGCGCGCGGCACCCGCCTGCCGCTCGACGACGGTCCCGGATACGTGATCGTGTTCGACGACATCACCCAGGTCATTTCGGCCCAGCGCACGGTCGCCTGGGGCGAGGTCGCGCGCCGGCTCGCCCACGAGATCAAGAACCCGCTGACCCCGATCCAGCTCGCGGCCGAGCGCCTGCAGATGAAGCTGGGCCGGCAGCTGCCCCCCGAGCAGCGCGACGTGCTCGAGCGCGGCACCTCGACCATCATCAACCAGGTCGCCGCGATGAAGCGCATGGTCGACGAGTTCCGCGACTATGCCCGCCTGCCGGCCCTGCGGCTGGCGGCTCTCGACCTCAACGCGCTCATCGAGGAGACCGGCGCGCTTTACGGCGCCGAGCTCGGCGCGGCGGCCGACCAGGAGGCCGCCCGCGCAAGCGCCGCCCGGATCGAGCTGCGGCTGGCGCCCGATCTGCCGCTGATCGAGGGCGATGCCGCGCAGCTGCGCCAGGTGATACACAACCTGATCAGCAACGCCCAGGAGTCGATCGGCGGCTACCAGGCGGCATTCGCGCCGCGCGGCGAGGTCCCGCGCGCGGGCCTCATCGTCCTGCGCTCGGAGACCGTCGAGATCGAGCAGCCGGCGGCCGACGGCGAGCGCCGCACCGCGCGCGCGGTACGGCTGTCGGTCGAGGACAACGGGCCCGGATTCCCGGCGAATATACTTAGGCGGGCATTCGAACCCTACGTGACGACCAAACCGCGCGGGACCGGCCTCGGGCTGGCCATGGTGAAGAAGATCATCGACGAGCACGACGGAAAGATCGAGCTGACCAATCGCGCCGGCGCTTCCGGCGCTACCGTTACGATCGTGTTCAGACACCTCGCGGCGTCCACGCCGGCGCCGGCGCGTCCCGCGACGCGCGTGGTCTGAACGGCGCCGCCCCTGCTTCCATGGCGAACATACTGGTCGTCGACGACGAAATCGGAATCCGCGAGCTGCTGTCGGAGATCCTCTCCGACGAGGGCCACGTCGTGCAGACCGCGGAAAACGCGGCGGCCGCGCGCTCGATACGCCTGCAGGCGGCGCCCGACCTCGTGCTGCTCGACATCTGGATGCCGGATACCGATGGCGTGACGCTGCTCAAGGAATGGGCCGCGGGCGGCCAGCTGACCATGCCCGTGATCATGATGTCCGGACACGCGACCATCGAAACCGCAGGCGAGGCGACCCGCTACGGCGCGCTCGATTTCCTCGAGAAGCCGATCGCGCTCGCGCGCCTGCTGGGGGCGGTGAAAAGCGGCCTGGAGCGCGGGCGGTTGATGCGCAACCTCCGCGGAGCGGCGCCGCCGGCCGCGCCCGCGCGCCCGGTCGACGACGCTGCCGCCGGGATGATCGCGCCGGCGCGACCATCCCCGCAGCCCGGCGCGCAGGCGGCCGCGCCGGGGATCGCGGTCAGCCTCGACCAGCCGCTGCGGGAGGCGCGCGACCAGTTCGAGCGCGCGTATTTCGAGTACCACCTTGCGAAGGAGAATTTCAGCATGACGCGCGTCGCCGACCGCGCGGGCCTCGAGCGCACGCACCTGTATCGCAAGCTCAAGCAGCTCGGCGTCGAGCTCGGCCGCGGCGGGCGGCGCCTCGAGCGCCCGGACGGCGCGGCCGGCGCGGCGCGCCCGGAGGACGTCCCGGAGCCGACCGACCGCCAGGCCTGAGGAGCGTCGCGCGCCGCCTTCGCGCGGGCGGCTATAGTCTTCCCCGGCCGGCGGCGGCTGGCTCCGTCCCGGCGCTCGCGATGGACCAGATCCAAGTGCGCGGCGCGCGCACGCACAACCTGAAGAACATCGACCTCGACCTGCCGCGCAACCGGCTGACGGTCATCACCGGCCTGTCGGGGTCCGGCAAGAGCTCGCTCGCCTTCGACACGCTGTATGCGGAAGGCCAGCGGCGCTACGTCGAATCGCTCTCCGTCTACGCGCGCCAGTTCCTGCAGTTGATGGAGAAGCCCGACGTCGATCACATCGAGGGCCTGTCGCCGGCGATCGCGATCGAGCAGCGCTCGGCTGGCAGCAACCCGCGCTCGACCGTCGGCACGGTCACAGAGATCCACGACTACCTGCGCCTGCTGTTCGCGCGCGCCGGCCGGCCGTATTGCCCCGATCATCCCGACCGTCCGCTGGGAGCCCACAGCGTGGCGCAGATGGTCGACGCCGCGCTGCGGCTGCCGGCCGAGACGCGCGTGATCGTGCTTGCGCCGGTGGTGCGGGAGCGCAAGGGGCAGTTCGGCGAGCTGTTCGACGACCTGCGCACGCAGGGCTTCGTCAGGTTTCGCGTCGACGGCTCGATCGTCGAGGCCGACGAGCTTCCCGTGCTGGCGCGCAACGAGACGCATTTCATCGACGTCGTCGTCGACCGCCTGCGCGTGCGCCCGCAGGCGCGCGCCCGCCTGGCCGAATCGTTCGAGACCGCGCTGCGCCTCGCCGACGGCATCGCGCTGCTGCTCGATTCCGACCGCGGCGACGAGACCCTGTTCTCGAGCCGGTTCGCCTGCACGCGCTGCGGCTATGCGGCGCCCGAGCTCGAGCCGCGCCTGTTCTCGTTCAACAACCCCGCGGGCGCGTGCCGGACCTGCGACGGTCTGGGGACGGTCGAATCCTTCGACGAGCGGCGCGTGGTGGCTCACCCGGAGCTCACGCTCGCCGGCGGCGCGATTCGCGGCTGGGATGCGCGCAGCCGCCAGCACTACCGGATGCTCGAGGCTCTCGCGCGTCACGCGGGGGTGGATCCCGTCCAGCCCTGGGATTCGCTGCCGGCGGCGTTCCGCGGCCAGGTGCTGCACGGCACCGGCGAGCAGCCGGTCGCGTTCGACCACCTGGACGACCATGGCCGCCGCACGGTGCGGCGGCAGCCGTTCGAAGGCGTGCTGCCCGCGCTCGAGCGGCGCTGGCGCGAGACCGATTCGCCCGCCGTGCGGGAGGAGCTGGCGAAGTACCGGGTCGCGCGCACCTGTCCCGACTGCGGCGGCACGCGGTTGCGGCGCGAGGCCCGCTTCGTGTTCGTGGGCGAAGGCGCGCAGCGGCGCGCGATCTTCGAGATCGAGCGGCTGCCGCTCGCGCAGGCACAGGCCTATTTCGAAGCGCTCGAGATCGAAGGCTCCCGCGCCGAGGTCGGCCGCCGCATCGCCGGAGAGATCGGCGCGCGGCTGCGCTTCCTCAACGATGTCGGCCTCGGCTACCTGGCGCTCGAGCGGCCCGCCGACTCCCTGTCCGGCGGGGAGGCGCAGCGCATCCGGCTCGCCTCGCAGATCGGGTCGGGACTGACCGGCGTCATGTACGTGCTGGACGAGCCGTCGATCGGCCTGCACCAGCGCGACAACCACCGCCTGATCGAGACCCTGAAGCGCCTGCGCGACCTGTCCAACACCGTGCTGGTCGTCGAGCACGACGAAGAGGCCATCCGCAACGCCGATCACGTGGTCGACATGGGACCCGGCGCGGGCGAGCACGGCGGGCGCGTGGTCGCGCAGGGGTCGCCGCGCCAGATCGCCGCCGACCCGGCTTCGCTGACCGGCGCCTATCTGTCGGGACGCCGCCGCATCGAGGTGCCGCCGGCGCGTGCCCGCCCGGGCCCCGACCGGCTGAGGCTGCGCGATGCGCACGGCAACAACCTGCAGCACGTCGACCTCGAGCTGCCGGTCGGGTTGTTCGTCTGCGTGACCGGCGTGTCGGGCTCCGGCAAGTCGACCCTGATCAACGACACCCTGGCCGCAGCGGTGGCGCGCCATCTCTACGGAGCCGCGGCCGAGCCCGCCCCGTTCGGGTCGATCGAGGGCCTCGAGCATTTCGACAAGATCGTCAGCATCGACCAGGCTCCGATCGGGCGCACGCCGCGCAGCAACCCGGCGACCTACACGGGCCTGTTCACGCCGATCCGGGACCTGTTCGCCGCCACGCCGACCGCGCGCGAGCGCGGCTACGAGGTGGGCCGCTTCTCGTTCAACGTCAAGGGCGGGCGTTGCGAGACCTGCCAGGGCGACGGCCTGATCAAGGTCGAGATGCACTTCCTGCCCGACATCTACGTGCCCTGCGACACCTGTCAGGGCCGGCGGTACAACCGCGAGACGCTGGAAGTGCTCTACAAGGGACGCAACATCGCCGAGGTGCTCGACCTCACCGTCGAGCAGGCCGCAGAGATCTTCGGCGCGGTGCCGGCGGTCGGCCGCAAGCTGCAGACGCTGGCGGACGTCGGCCTAGGCTACGTCCGCCTCGGCCAGAGCGCGACCACGCTGTCGGGCGGCGAGGCGCAACGCATCAAGCTCTCGCTCGAGCTGTCGAAGCGCGACACCGGGCGGACGCTGTACGTCCTCGACGAGCCGACGACCGGCCTGCACTTCCACGACATCGCGATGCTGCTCAAGGTGCTGCACCGCCTGCGCGACGCCGGGAATACGGTCGTGGTCATCGAGCACAACCTCGACGTGATCAAGACCGCCGACTGGCTGATCGACCTCGGTCCGGACGGCGGCGACGGCGGCGGCCGGGTGGTCGCGCTCGGCACTCCCGAGGAAGTCGCCGCCGCAGCGGGCAGCCACACCGGACGCTATCTGCGCCGGGCCCTCGAGGCGCACCGCGCCGCGCTGCCGGCCTGATCGGTCAGCGCCCGCCGGTGACGTCCACGAGCGTGCCCGTGACGTAGGACGCGTCGTCGGAAAGCAGCCACAGGATCGCCCGCGCGACCTCGTCCGCGCTGCCGCCGCGCTTCATCGGCACCGCGCCCTTTAGGCGCTCGACCCGCTCGGGCTCTCCGGCAGCCGCGTGGATGTCCGTGTAGATCAGCCCCGGCCGCACGGCATTGACGCGGATCCCTTCGGCAGCCACCTCTTTCGCGAGGCCGATCGTCAGGCTGTCGACAGCACCCTTGGACGCGGCGTAATCGACGAACTCGTCGGGGGAGCCGATGCGGGCGGCCGCCGAGGAGACATTGACGATCGCCCCCCCGCTGCCGCCGCGGCGGGTCGACATCCGGCGGACCGCCTCGCGCGCGCAGAGAAAGCTGCCCACGACGTTGACCGCCAGGACCCGGGTCCACCGCGCCGCGTCCATCTGTTCGACCCGCATCTGCCGTTCCAGCATGCCGGCGCTGTTCACCAGCGCCGTGACCGGACCGAGCGTCGCGTCGACCTGCCCGAACAGCCGCACCACGTCCTGCTCCGATGCGACATCGGCACCGATCGCGGTCGCGACGCCGCCGCCGCGCAGGATTTCGTCGACCACCGACTGTGCGGCCACGCGCCGGCCGAGGTAGCCGACGCAGACCGCATACCCGCGATGCGCCGCCAGGCGCGCCGTCGCCGCCCCGATGCCCCGGCTGCCGCCGGTGACGACCAGCACGCGCTTCACGCCCACCCGCCGGAGATCGCGGAAGTGCCGTCCGGCCCGGTCCCCGTCAGCGTCCGACCCGGATCCGGGAGGAATGGGCCTTCACGAAGACGAACACCTTGTCCGTGATCGGCTCTTCCTCGCCGAGGTAGTAGTCGCGGTCGCACTGGTCGAACATGTCGTCGCGCTCCTCGTCCTCGCTCGCGAGCGCAAGCGCGATCGAGTGCGCGGTCAGGGGCCCTTCGATCCGCAACGCCTCGATCGCGCGCTGCGCGATCAGCGCGGTCTTCGGGCACCCGATCGTCGTCAGGGCATCGACCACGTAGGGGGCGAAACGCCTCGACGAGTTCGAGAAGAACTGCACGAAGCCGCCGCCGTCGACCTCGCGCTCCAGCGCCTCGATCGACAGCACGGTCAGCTCCTCGGCGTTCGGATCCTGGCAGCCGGCCAGCGCCTTCTCGATCGCGAGCACCAGCGAATCGAGGCGGAACTGGGACTCGAGCGCGATCAGCTCGTCGATCGACTGGCCGCCGTAGCTTTCGAGGAATCTTCGGTTGTCCATGGCACGACGGTTTGGGGAGTTGGACCGGCATGCGAACGATAGACCTGCGGCGCCGGGTGTTCAATCGACCCGGTCCGCGGCGCCGGGTCGACGGGGAGCCGCTAGAGGTGGATGTCGACCGTAGGCTCGAGCAGGTCCTTGTAGGCGCCATACGTCGAAAGCGCCGCCATCGGCGTCAGCACCAGCCAGCCCAGGCCGAGGAAGATCGATGCCAGCACCGCGAAGCCGATGAACAGCAGGCCGTATACCGCCAGCGCGCCGATGCTGGCGCGGCACGCGGCCAGGCTCTGCTTGAGCGCCTCGACCGGCGGGACGCCGCGCAGCACGATCAAGGCAGGCGCGAGCCAGGCCGCCATGCTGATCGGGATGAACAGCGCCAGGCAGACCACCAGCAGCAGCGCCGTCGTGAGCCCCAGCCCCGCCGCCGCCACCGGGCGGCTGCCGAGGTCGACCGCGAGTCCGCCGAGGAACGCGCTCACCGCAGCACCGACACCCACCACCCCCATCAAGCCGACGACCACCAGGCTGGCCGCTATCACGAGGACCCCGGCGAGCAGGAGCGGCGAGGGATGCGTGCGGAAACCGGCGAAAACGTCGGCGATCTCCAGCGCCTCGCCGCGTTCGCTCTTGCGCGCCGCCAGCATCAGCCCGCCGGCCAGCGGGAAAAGCAGCAGGTGCGCCAGGATCGCGCCCAACGCCCCGACGAGGTGCAGCGCCAAGTAGATCACCGTGACAACGAGACCCATTCCGATCCAGACGCCCGCCCGGCCGCCGCCGAACATCCACGGCCAGGCCTCGGTCCACCAGTTGACGCCGCGACCGGCGGCGACGCTTCGATGAGCGGGGCCGCCCGGGCCCATTTGCTGCGATTGCGCCTGCACGCCGCCTCCGTGGGGACGGAACGAATCCGGCAGATGCTCGCAGACGCCGCAGGCCCGGTCAATCGCGGCGCATGGAAGCTGAACCGGCTGCCGGCAGGAATGACGCCCGTGAATGCCGCTATTCCGGCCATCCGGCACGCCTGCCGTAAGGCACGATCGGCGGCATCGGTTCGTGGGCCCCGCGCGTCGGCGCGGCCGGCGCCACGGGCCCGGGACAGGTTCAGGGCCGATCACCGGTCTCGAACCGGCCATTCCATCGGAGACAAGTGTGCGAAGCTCGGCCCTGGCCTTGCTGGCGGGAGCCTTCACCGTCGCGGCGACGGGCGCTGCGGCGGGCGCGACCGAGGCGTCGCAGTCGCTTCCCGGCGCGGTGTCGCGGCTTGCCGACCTGCCTCTGGACCAGCTGCTCGACGTCGAGATCAGCGGCGCGTCGAACCGCCCGCAGGCGGTCGCCGACGCGCCGGCCTCCGTGACGGTGCTGACCGCGCAGGATTTCCGCACCTACGGCTGGCGCACGCTCGGAGCCGCGCTGCGCGCGGTGCGCGGCTTCTACCTCGGATCCGACCGCGTCTACGACTTCATCGGCATCAACGGATTCCAGACGCCGGCCGATTACAACAGCCGGATCCTGCTGCTGATCGACGGCGCGCGCCTCAACGAGCCGATCTACGACAGCGCGCCGGTCGCGGAGGATTTCCCGCTCGACGTCGAGCTGATCGACCACGTCGAGATCATCCGCGGGCCGAGCTCATCGGTTTATGGCGCCAACGCGCTGTTCGGCGTCATCAACGTCGTCACGCGGCCCATCGCGGAGCTCGACGGCGCCTCCGCAGGCGCCGAAGCCGGGCCGTACGGCACGCGCCGCGCGAGGGTCGGGGCCGCGTCGGCGCCGGCCGACGGCGCGCGCTGGCTGCTCGAGGCCAGCCGCGAGCGGTCCGACGGCGAGACGCTGAGCTTCCCCGACGAGCCGTACACGGCGGGGCGGCCCGTCGCCGGCACCGACTACAAGCGAATCACGCGCCTCTACGGCCGCCTCGAATCCGGCCGGGAGTCGCTGGTCGCCTACTACGGCTGCCGCGAAAGCGGGCTGCCGGGCGGCCAGTACGGGACGATCCCGGGCCCCGGGAACCTGGCGCGCGACACCTACTACGGGCTGAACGCGAACTGGCTCGCGCAGACCCTGCTGGGCGAGATGCAGGCGCGCGCCGGCGCGCGCCGCTATCGCTACGACGGGAACTACCTGTACCCCGCGACGCCCAACGTCGACTACTCGTACGCGCAGGCGCTGAGCGCCGAACTGCGCTTCGTCGCCCACGCCGCCGGCATCCACACGATCACCTACGGTGGGGACTGGCAGCGCAACACCACAGCTCGCTACATGAACTACGACGTGTCGCCGTACGTGGTCTACACCGACCTCGACCACGGCGGCCGCCGCGCGGGCCTTTTCGTCCAGGACGACGTGCGCGCGTCCGAGCGCGTCAGCATCTCGGCCGGCGCGCGCTTCGACAGCGACACCGGCGAGGATCCGCGCATCAGCCCGCGCCTGGGCCTGATCCTGCGGCCGTTGGAGGCGACCGTGGTCAAGCTGCTCTACGGCAGCGCGTTCCGCCCTCCCAACCTGAACGAGCTCGCCTATCCGACTCCGAACGTGGCGTTGCGGCCCGAGACCATCCACGCGACCGAGCTCGCCCTCGAGTCCGCGCCCGCCCCGGACCTGAGGCTCGAGGCTTCGATCTACCGCTACCGGATGCAGGACCTGATCCGATCCTTCACGGACTCCGCGACCGGCAACACGACCTATACCAACCTGCCACAGGCCCATGCCGCGGGCGCGCAGTTCGAGATCGAGCGGCGCTGGAGCGCGCGGCTGCGCAGCGGCGCCAGCATCGCCTGGCAGCGCCTGACCGACAGCTCCGGCGTGGAGAACAACAACACGCCGGACCGGATCTTCAAGCTGAACGCGCACGCCTCGCTTCCGGGCGGCATCGACGCCGGCTGGGAGACGCAGGTGCAGAGCGCGAAGCAGGACACCGTGAGCGTGACGCCCGGGTACTCGGTGTCCAACCTGACCTTGAGCACGCCGGTGCCGCCCCACGGATGGGCCTGGACCGCCGGCGTCTACAACGTGTTCGACCGCGAGTACACCGAGGTCGCGAACCTGGCGCCGCCGCGCGAGCAGCTGGTACAGCCGCGGCGCGCGTGGCGCGTGGGCGCCGAATACAGGTTCTGAGCCGTGGTGCGCCCCGGATCGACTCCGCCGGTGCCCGCGCCCCGTCCGGCGCCAGGTCCGAATTCCCGCGGCGATCGGCGGCGCCGCGGCGCCGCCGCCTTCCTGTGCGCCCTGGTGCTCGCGGCGCCCTGCGCACCGGCGCAGAACGAGGCGAGCGAAGAGGCGCTGCGCGCGGCGATCGTCTTCAACCTGGCCCGCTTTGCCGAATGGCCACCGCAGGCGTTCGCCGCGGCCGACGCGCCGCTGGCGCTGTGCACGGCGGGCGCGACGTCCGAGCAGAACGAGGCATTCATGGCGCTCGCGGGCCGCATGGTCGGCGACCGGCCGCTGCAGCTGCACGCCAACGTCGGCGCGCGCGACATCGGGGAGTGCCGGATCCTGTTCGTCGGTCACGCCGACGAAGCCTGGATCGAAGCGAGCCGGCGCCCCTATCTGCTGTCGGTCGGGGTCGGTCTGGCGTTCGCGGAGGGCGGCGGCATCGTCGGCCTTTACCGCAGCGGAGACCGGCTGCGCTTCGCGGTCAACCTGAAGTCGATGCAGTCGGCAGGGATCCGGATCGGGTCCCAGGCCCTGCAGCTGTCGCGCATCGTCGGCGAGCGCTGATCATGGAAGCCACGGGCCGCCCGAGCGTCATCCGCCGCATCACGCTGGCCTTCGCGGCCGCCGCCGGCGGCCTGATGCTGATCGTGTTCGTGCTGCTGCAGACGGCGAGCGTTGCGCTGCGCGCGCAGCACGAAATCGACGCCGAGGCGGTCGGGCTCGCGCGCCTGCTGGCTGGCGAGAGCGCCGGCGCGGTCGCGTTCTCGGACGCCAAGGCCGCGCGCGAGACGCTCGATGCGTTGCAGGGCGAAGCGGTCGTGGTCGCGGCGCGAATCAGCGACGCGAAGGGCGTCCCGATCGCCACCTATGTGCGGCGCGGCTCCGCGCCCGACGTCTGGCCGGCTGCCGCGCCGCCTTCGGCGCTGCAGGCGCTGTGGAGCGGGTTCGCCCGCGCCGACGAGCCGATCCGCCTCGACCACGAGCCGATCGGCAGCGTCGGCGTCGTGATCGAAACCCGCTCGCTGCGCCGGTCCGTGCTCGCGGAGCTCGGATTGAGCCTGCTCGGCGCCGTGGTCGCGCTGGCGGTGGCCACCGCGATCACGCTGCGCGCCAGCCGCGGAATCCTGCAGCCCGTGTTCGACCTGGCGGCGATCGCGCGCCAGATCTCCCTCGACAAGAACTACGGCCGGCGCGCGCGCGTCGATCGCGGCGACGAGCTGGGCGACCTTTCGGCCGCGTTCAACGAGATGCTGACGGAGATCGAGCGCCGCAATCACGACCTGTCGACCGCGGAGCGGCGCTTCGCCCTGGCGATCCAGGGCGCGCGCCTGAGCATCTTCGAATGGGACATCTCGACCGGCCGCGTCACGCTGCAGGACGGCTGGCGCAGCGATCTCGGCGAGCCGCTCTTGAGGCGCGAGACCAGCGCGGCGCGGACGATCGCGGCCTCGCATCCGGACGATCGCGAGCGCGTGGCGGCGACGCTGGAAAGCGTGGTCAGGGGCCGGGTCGATCGCTACCGGATCGAGTTTCGAATCGCCTCGCGCGAGCGGGGCTGGCGCTGGATCGCCTCGGAGGCGATGGTGACGGAGCGCGACGCGCAGGGCCGCCCGCTGCGGGCCTTCGGGACCGTCGCGGACATCGACGGCCGCAAGCGCAACGAGGTCGACCTGCAGACGGCGAAGGACGCCGCCGAGGAGGCGAGCCGCGCGAAGTCGCGCTTCCTGGCGACGATGAGCCACGAGATCCGGACCCCGATGAACGGCGTCATCGGCATGACCGAGCTGCTGCTCAAGTCCGCGCTGAGCGATCAGCAGCGGCGGCAGGCGCAGATCATCGACGGCTCCGCCAGGCACCTGCTCGACATCATCAACGACATCCTCGACGTCTCGAAGATCGAGGCCGGCAGGCTCACGCTCGAGCACGCGGCGTTCGATCCGGCCGAGGTCATCGAGGAAGCCACCCGCTTCCTCGCGTCCGCGGCGGCGGACAAGGGGCTCGACCTGCTCGTCTGGCTCGCGCCCGACCTGCCGGAGGCGGTGCTCGGCGATCCGCTGCGCCTGCGCCAGATCGTCGTCAATCTGGTCGGCAACGCGGTCAAGTTCACTTCGTCGGGACATGTGATGGTGCGCGCATCGCTGCGGGCGCAGCCGTCCGGGGATTCCGGTCCCGGCATCGTGCTCGGCATCGAGGTCAGCGACAGCGGCATCGGGATCGCGGCCGACAAGCTCGAAAGCGTCTTCGAGTCGTTCTCGCAGGCCGACGGCAGCACGACCCGCCGCTACGGCGGCACCGGGCTCGGGCTCGCGATCGTGCGCCAGCTGGCCGAGCTGATGGGCGGTCGCGCCCAGGCCCGGAGCACGCTGGGCGCCGGCTCCGTGTTCGACGTGACCGTCCGCCTCGGCGCGGCCGGAACGGACACGCGCCAGGCGCCGGCGGCTCGCGCGCGACTTGCCGGCCGCCGCGTGCTGCTGCTGGTCCGCAATCCGCTGCTGCGCGAGGTGGTCCGGGATTACGTCGAGCGCACCGGGGCAACCTGCGAAGCCATCGCCGACATGGCCTGGGCCGGCGAGCGCCTCGCCCGGCCGACTCCGCGCGTCGACTGCCTGTTGATGGACGAGGATTGCGCGCGCACGCAGCCGCTGGCCTCCGCAAGCCCCTCGCGGATCCTGATCGGCGATCCGGCCGGCGTGCCGGCCGCGGGGCCCGAAAGCGCCCGCGCAGGCACGGCGCGGCTGGCCACGCCGGTCCGGTACGCGGAGCTTTGGCGCGCGCTCGAGTCGGCCTGCGCCGTCGGCGGCGGCGGCGAAACCGGGTCCGATTCCAGGTCGGCGCCCCTCGGCGGGCGGGCGCTGCTGGCCGAGGACAACCCGGTCAACCAGCTGGTCGCTCAGGCGATGCTGGAGCAGCTCGGAATGACGGTCGAGACGGTCGACAACGGCAGCAGCGCGCTCGAACGCATGGCCGCGGCGCCCTTCGACCTGGTGCTGATGGATTGCCAGATGCCCGTGCTCGACGGCTACCAGGCGACGCGCGAATGGCGGCGGCGCGAGCGCGCGCGACCCGGCAGGCGCCTGCCGATCGTCGCCCTGACCGCCAGTGCGCTGCCCGACGAGCGCCAGCGCTGTCTCGACGCCGGCATGGACGACTACCTCGCGAAGCCGTACAGGATCTCCGACCTGGCAGCGATCGCCGCCCGCCACGTCGCGCCGCGGTCCTGACGCCCGCGCCGCAGCCGCCCGAACGACCGATGACCGACACCGCGCCCGCGCTTGCTCCTCCCACCGCGCTCGTCGTCGACGACAACGCGATCAATCGCCTGGTGACCTGCGAGTTCCTGTGCCTGCTCGGCTATCGGTGCGACACGGCGGCCGATGGTCTCGAGGCGTTGCAGCGGACGGCCGAGCGCAGCTACGGCCTGGTGCTGATGGATGTCCAGATGCCGCTGATGGACGGGCTCGAGGCGACTCGCGAGCTGCGCCGCCGCGAAAGCGCCTCGCGGCGCCCGCGCCAGACCGTGATCGCGCTCACGGCGAGCGCCACCGACGCCGACCGCGAGCGCGCGCTGTCGGCGGGCATGGACGATTTCATCCGCAAGCCGATCACCTTCGAGACGCTGCGGGTCGTGCTGCGCCGCCGGCACGGGGCGGGCTCCTGATCACGGCTGCGCGAGCCGATCCTCGGCCCGCAGAAGCGCCTCGGGAGTGCCGCGCATCACGAACACGTCGCCCGCCTGCAGCACCAGGTCGCCGCTCGGATCGTCGCCCCGGATTCCGCGCCGCCGAAGCGCGGTGACTTCGGCGCCGGAGCGCTCGAGGCCGATGTCGCCCAGGCGGCGGCCGACCGCCGGCGAGCCGGCCTCGACCGCGATCGAGTGCAGGCGCACGTGCTCATCCTCCTCGACACCCTCCTCGACGTCGTCGGCGCCGTGGAAGTACCCGCGCAGCAGCCGATACCGCGAGTCGCGCGCGTCGCGCAAGCGCCGCACGACCCGGGTCAGCGGGACACCGAGCAGCACCAGCGCGTGCGAACCCAGCATCAGGCTGGCCTCGAAGATCTCCGGCACGACCTCGGTGGCGCCGGCCTTGAGCAGGCGATCGAGATCGATGTCGTCCTGCGTGCGCACGATGATCGGCAGGCGCGGATTGAGCTCGTGCGCGAAATGGATCACCTTCAGCGCCGACTGCACGTCGCTGTAGCTCACCACCAGCGCCGCCGCGCGCGTGACGCCGGCCGCCACCAGCGTTTCGCGGCGGGCGGCGTCGCCGTAGACGACCGAGTCGCCGGCGGCGTTGGCCTCGCGGATCCGGTCGGGGTCGAGGTCGAGCGCCATGTAGGCGATGTCCTCCCGCTCGAGCATCTTCGCCAGGTGCTGGCCCGCCCGCCCATAGCCGCAGATCACCACGTGGCGCTCGATCGCCATCGAGCGCGCGGCGATCCGGTGCAGCTCCAGCGCGCGCCGCATCCACTCCGAGCCGGCGACCCGCATCGCGATCTGCTGGCCGTATTGCACGAGCAGCGGCGTCGCCAGCATCGACAGCAGCATCGCCGCCAGGACCACCTGCAGCAGCGCCGGCGGCAGCAGCTGCCGATCGCCGGCGATGTTGAGCAGCACGAACCCGAATTCGCCGGCCGCGGCCAGCGGCAGCGCCGCGCGGATCGCCGTTCCGGGGGGCGTGCCGAAGCCGCGCGCGAGCGCGAACGTGAGAGCGAACTTGAAGCCGCTCGGCAGCAGCAGCGCGGCGATCACCCAGCCGAACTGCCCGACCACGACGCGAAGGTCCAGCAGCATGCCGATCGTGACGAAGAACAGCCCCAGCAGCACGTCGCGGAACGGCTTGATGTCCTGCTCGACCTGGTGCCGGTACTCGGTTTCGGAGATCAGCATGCCGGCGACGAAAGCGCCCAGCGCAAGGGAAAGGCCGGCCCGCTGCGTGAGCCACGCCAGCCCCAGCGTGAGCAGCAGCAGGTTGAGCATGAACAGCTCCTGCGAGCGCCGCTTCGCGACCAGGTGCAGCCAGCGGCGCAGCAGGAACTGGCCGCCCACCAGCAGCAGCGCCAGCAGCAGCGCGGCCTTGGCGGCCGCCCACGCGAGCGCCGGGACGAGGTCGGCCTGCGGCGAGGACAGCGACGGCAGGATCACCAGCAGCGGCACCACCGCCAGGTCCTGCAGCAGCAGCACGCCGACGATGCGCCGACCGTGCTCGGTCTCGAGCTCGAGACGCTCGGCCAGCAGCTTCATCACGATCGCGGTCGACGACATCGCCAGCGCCGAGCCGAGCGCGAATGCGCCAAGCGGCCCGACCCCGAGCCGGCTTCCGAACAGCGCCCCCGCGACCAGCGTCGCGGCCAGCGTCAGCAGCACCTGCGACAGCCCGAGGCCGAACACGATGCGGCGCATGCTGCGCAGGCGGCCGAGCGAGAACTCGAGGCCGACCGAGAACATCAGGAAGACGACGCCGAACTCGGCCAGATAGCGCGTGCCGGGCGCGTCGGGCACCAGCGCCAGCCCGTGCGGCCCGATCGCGATGCCGACCGCCAGGTAGCCGATCACCGGCGGCAGGTTGAGCAGGCGCAGCGCGGCGACCGCGAAGACGGAGGTCGCGAGCAGCAGCAGGGTCAGGTCGAGGGCGGACGGCATCCGGGGGTTGGTCGAGCGGGCGGCGGGCCGGCGCGCTGCAAGTCTTGTGCCAGCTCCTGGCCCCGAGAGTATCATCGACGCCCTGCTTCAACGAACCCAGGCATGGGGATCCGCTCCGCATGGCGCAGATGGCTGCCCTGAACACGCTCGAGTCCGCGCTGGCCCTGGCGCGCGAGGTCATCGAGATCGAAGCGCAGGCGGTGGCGTCGCTCGGCCCGCGGCTGGACGGCGCGTTCCTGAAGGCGGTGGAGCTGCTGCTCCATTGCCGCGGCCGCGTCGTGGTCAGCGGCGTCGGCAAGAGCGGTCACATCGCCCGCAAGCTCGCCGCCACGCTGGCGTCGACCGGCACGCCGGCGCTGTTCGTGCACGCGGCCGAGGCTGCGCACGGCGATCTCGGGATGGTGACGCCGCAGGACGTCTTCATCGCGCTGTCGAATTCGGGCGAGACCCCGGAGCTGCTGACGATCGTGCCGATCGTCAAGCGCGAGGGCACGTCGATGATCGCGATCACGGGCAAGGTCGACTCGACGCTCGCCCGGCTGGCCGACGTGCACCTGGATTGCCGGGTCGAGCGCGAGGCCTGCCCGCTCAATCTGTCGCCGACCTCCTCGACCACGGCGATGCTGGCGCTGGGCGACGCGCTTGCGATCGCCTGCCTCGACGCTCGCGGCTTCGGCGCGGCCGATTTCGCGCGCTCGCACCCCGGCGGCGCGCTCGGGCGCCGCCTGCTGACGCGAGTGGCCGACGTGATGCGCACGGGGGCCGCGATTCCCGCGGTCGGGGTCGGGGCGACCGTCATGGAGGCGGTGCACGAGATCACCCGCAAGCAGATGGGAATGACCGCCGTGGAGGGCGGCGATGGCAGGCTGGCCGGCATCTTCACCGACGGCGACCTGCGGCGCCTGCTCGAGCGCGGCGGGGATGCGCGCCGGACGCCGATCGCCGACGTGATGACGCGGACGCCGCTCACGATCGGCCCCGAAGCGCTGGCCGCCGAAGCCGCGAACCTGCTCGACTCGCGCCGCAAGAACCAGCTGCTGGTGGTCGACGCCGACGCGCGCCTGATCGGCGCGCTGCACATGCACGATCTGATGGCGGGCAAGGTCATCTGATGCCGCGCGCGACGGCCGAGGTCCGGGGCGGTCCGCGCGCGGCAGGCGCGGCCAGGCGCCGGGCGTCGCGGGTGACGATGGTCGTGCTCGACGTCGACGGCGTGCTGACGGACGGGCGCCTCTATTTCGGCGCGCGCGGCGAGGTCCTCAAGGCGTTCGACGTGCGCGACGGCCACGGCATCAAGCTGCTGCGCTCCGCCGGCCTGGGCGTGGCCCTCCTTACCGCACGCTCGTCGCGCATCGTCGCCGCGCGCGCGAGAGAGCTGGGAATCGCCGACGTCCTTCAGGGCCAGCAGGACAAGCTTGCCGGGCTGCGCCGGCTGTTGAGGCGCGCCGGCGTCGAGGCCGAGCGCTGCGCCTACATGGGCGACGACTGGCCCGATCTTCCCGTGCTGGCCGAGGTCGGATTCGCCGCCGCGGTCGCGGACGCGGCGCCGGAGGTCCGGCGCGCGGCGCACTGGGTCGCGCCCGCGGCGGGCGGCCGCGGCGCGGTGCGCGCGCTCGCCGAATACGTGCTGCGGGCCCAGAGCCGCTTCGAGCGCCTGCTGCAGGCGGGCCGCGCCGCGCAGGCGGCGACCGGACGCTAGCCATGCGCGAGCGCCTGGCGTCGGTGGTCGCGATCGTGCTGCTGGCCGTGGTGCTGATCACGAGCTACTGGTACTCGCAGTCGCTGCTCGTCGTTTCCGGGACCGCGCCGCCGCGGCCCGGCAGCGTCGACTTCTTCGCCGAGGGCATCGCGCTCACCCAGTTCGACCCCTTCGGCAGGGCCCGCTACAAGCTGTTCGCCGACCGGATGACGCACTATCCGGACAGCGACGACGTCGACATGACGCACCCTCGCATGGTCAGCCTGCGTCCCGACCAGCCGCAGGTGCGGGCGAGCGCGCTCGTGGCGCACGTCGAGAACAACGGCGAGCGCATCCTGCTCAACGGCGATGTCGTGATCACGCGCGCGCCCGACGGCGCACAGCCGCCGATGAGGATCGAGACCGAGGCGCTGCTCGCGCTGCCGGACAGCGACCGCTACTCGACCGATCAGCCGGTGCAGGTGGACCGCGGCGACGCGCGGGTCAGGGCGATCGGCATGGACTTCGACAACGTCGCGCGCCGGGTCGTGTTCCAGTCCGACGTGCGCAGCCTGATAGCGCCGCGCGAGGCGCGATGACGCCGCCTGGCGCCCGCGTGGCGACGATGCGGCTGCTGTGCGGCGCGCTCGTGCTCGCGCTCGCGCCGCCGGCGCCCGCGGAGCGCGCCGACCGCAACCGCGAGACCCGCATCGAGGCCGACCATCAGACGGTCGACGACCTGAACCAGGTTTCGGTCCTAACCGGGCACGTGATCCTGACCAAGGGGACGATCCGCCTCACCGGCGACCGCATGGAGTACCGGGAGGACGCCGACGGATACCAGTACGCGATCGTGACCTCGAACGGGGACCCGCCGGCGACGTTTCACGAGCGTCGCGATCCCAGCCGGCCCGGCATCGAGGAAACGGTCGACGGCCTGGCCGAGCGGATCGAGTACGACGGCAAGGCCGATACCGTGACGCTGATCAGCCATGCGCAGGTCCGCCGGTTCGAAAACGGCGTGTTGCGCGACGAACTGAGCGGCGCGCGCGTCGTCTACGACGCGCTCAACTCGAAGTACGACCTGAACGGCGCCGCCGCCGCCGAGGCGCCGGACCGGCGCGTGCACGTGCTGATCGCGCCGCGCGCCGGCGCCGAGGCGGCCCCGCCGGCGGCATTGAAGCCCGAGCAGCCGCAGCGGGACGGCGGCCGATGAACGCGCCCGAGACGACCCAGGTGGTCGCGGCGGCGCAGCCGCGCAATGCCGGGCTCGTCGTCGAGAACCTGGCCAAGCGCTACGGCGGGCGCCAGGTCGTCAAGGACGTCTCGCTGACGGTCGAGGCCGGCGCGGTGGTGGGGCTTCTCGGGCCCAACGGCGCTGGCAAGACCACGTGCTTCTACATGGTGGTCGGCCTCGTGCCACTCGACGGCGGGTCGATCCGCCTCGACGGCCGTTCGATCGCCCATCTGCCGATACACCGCCGCGCGAGGATGGGGCTGTCCTACCTGCCGCAGGAGGCGTCGGTGTTCAGGCGCCTCACCGTCGAGGAGAACATCCGCGCCGTGCTCGAATTGCAGCTCGACGCGCAGCGCCGCCCGCTCGCGTCCGACGCCATCGAGGAGCGCCTGCGGGAGCTGCTGGCGGACCTGCAGATCGAGAGCATCCGGACCAACGCCGCGCTGAGCCTGTCGGGGGGCGAGCGCAGGCGGGTGGAGATCGCGCGCGCGCTGGCGGCGCGGCCGCGGTTCATCCTGCTCGACGAGCCCTTCGCCGGCGTCGATCCGATCGCGGTGATCGAAATCCAGCGCATCGTCCGGTTCCTGAAGCAGCGCGGCATCGGGGTGCTGATCACGGACCACAACGTGCGCGAAACGCTCGGCATCTGCGACCACGCCTACATCATCAACGAAGGCCAGGTGCTCGCCGCCGGCCGGCCCGAAGAGATCGTCGAGAACGAGTCGGTCCGCCGCGTCTATCTCGGCGAGCACTTCCGGATGTAGCGACTCCGTGCCGGGTCCCCGCGTTCGATGAAGGCTTCGATTCAGCTGCGGCTTTCGCAGCAGCTGGCGCTGACTCCGCAGCTGCAGCAGTCGATCCGGCTGCTCCAGCTGTCGACGCTCGAGCTCAACCAGGAGATCGAGCAGGCGCTGCTCGACAATCCCCTGCTCGAACGCGAGGACGATCCGCTCTCGGTGCACCTGCGGCTCGCCGCCGACGGATCGATCGTCGGCCCGGCGCCCGCCGACCACACGAGCGACGAGGGTTCGGCGCCGACCGCCGAGGCGGGACCTGCCGGCGACGAAGGCGACGAGGCGCTGCGCGACGAGCGCGACGCCGGCGACTGGGGCGGGGGCAGCCAGCGCGAGGCGCGCGACGACGACGATGGACCGCAGACCTGGGCGGTGGCCACGCCGACGCTGCGCGATCATCTGCGCACCCAACTGGCCGCGACGCGCCAGACCGAGCGCGACCGCGTGCTGGTGGCGTTCCTGATCGAGGCGGTGGACGAAACCGGCTACCTGGGTGCTTCGCTCGAAGAGCTCGCCGCCCTGTGCGGCCCCGAGTCGGCGGTCCAGCTGGACGAGCTGACGACCGCCCTCAGGCTGCTGCAGAGCTTCGACCCCGCCGGGGTGGCGGCACGGACGGCTTCCGAATGCCTTTGGCTCCAGCTCGATGCGATCGCCCGTTCACGGCCGTCAGCCGGGGTTGGCCCGGTGGACCGCGAAGCAGTCGCGCTGGCCAAGACAATTGTAAGTAACCACTTGCAGCTATTGGCCGCACGCGATTTCACGAAACTGCGAAAGCTGCTGGCGGCAAGCGATGAGAGTTTGCGTGCGGCGCAGCATCTGATTCGTGGACTCAACCCCCATCCGGGGGTAGGCTTTGCCTCGTCCGCACCCGACTACGTCGTACCGGACATCGTGGTCCGGCGCGTGATGGGGCGCTGGTCCGCCCAGTTGAACCCCGACGTGATGCCTCGATTGCGCGTGAACCAAGCCTACGCGGCGATCCTGAAGAGGGAAAAGGGAAAGCACTCGGAGTCGGGGTGGTCGGCGCGTTTGCAGGAGGCGCGCTGGCTGATCCGGAATTTGCGCCAGCGCTTCCAGACGATCCAGCGCGTCGCCCAGGCCATCGTCGAGCGCCAGAGCCATTTTTTCACGCACGGCGCGATCGCCATGCGGCCGCTCGTGCTGCGGGAGATCGCAGACACGGTCGGCCTGCACGAATCGACGATCTCGCGCGTCACGGCCAACAAGTACATGGCCACCCCGTTCGGGGTGTTCGAGTTGCGCTACTTCTTCGGCAGCCACGTCGCTACCGAAACCGGCGGCGCGGCGTCGAGCACGGCGATTCGCGCATTGATCAAACAATTGATAGGAGCGGAAGACCAGACCAATCCCTTGTCCGACAGCAGGATCGCCGAGTTGCTTGGCGAGCAGGGTATCGTCGTGGCACGCCGCACGGTGGCGAAATACCGCGAGCTGCTGCAGATTCCCCCGGTCGCCTTGCGCAAAGCGTTATGACGAAGGAGCGGGGAGCGCCCGACGAGGCATGCGCACCCGGTCGACCCACTGTGACGACCCGCAACGGTCTTTGAGAAGGGGTGCTGCATGAACCTCATCATCCACGGCCATCATCTTGATGTGACTGTCGCGCTGCGCAGCTATGTCGAGGAAAAGCTCGAACGCGTTCGACGCCATTTCGACCAGGTGATCGAGGCCGACGTGCTGCTGTCGGTCGACAAGCTGCGACAGAAGGCCGAGATCACGTTGCGGGTCAGCGGCACCGCGCTGCACGCCCAGTCCGTGGAGCCAGACCTCTATGCCGCGATCGACTGCCTGATGGACAAGCTCGACCGCCAGGTCCTGCGCCACAAGGACCGGATCAAGAACCATGCCCACGCACCCTTGAAGCACCAGGAACTGCAGAGCCCGCAGCAGGAAACGAGCCCCTGACCCGCCGCGCCGCGCGCGGCGCTGTCAGGCCGCCAGCGCCCGCCGTTCCTCGGCCGGGCTCCGGACGGAGGCGCCTTCGGCGCGCGAGCGGCGGGCCGATTCGAGGGCGATCAGGGCGATCTTGCGCTCGAGCCCCCAGTGATATCCCCCGAGTTCGCCGCTGTCGCGGACCACCCGGTGGCACGGCACGAGGATCGAGATCGGATTGCGGGCGACGGCGCCGGCGACGGCGCGCACCGCTTCGGGCCGGCCGATCGCCGCCGCGACCTGCGAGTAGGACACCAGCGTCGCCTCGGGAATCGCCAGCAGCGCCTCCCAGACCTTGATTTGAAAATTCGTGCCGCGTAGGAGCAGGTGCAGGGGGCGCGCCCCGCGGCGCCAGCCGGCGAAGACCTGCCCGATCGTGCCGGCGACGCCGGGATCGTAGACGAGGTCGGCGCCGGGCCAGCGCCCGGCCAGGTCCTCCAGGGCGCGTGCATCGGCCGCACCGGACGCGCCGCTCTTCCCATCGGCGCCGACGAAGCCCAGGTATGCCAGGCCACGCGCGGTGGTCGCCGCGAGCGCACGCCCCAGCGGCGTGCTGCCGTAGGCGTAGCCGAGGCGGATGCCGGCGCCGCGCCGGCGGATCTCGCCCGGCGTCAGGGCTTCGCAACTGACCAGCAGATCGTGCAGGCGCCCGGGGCTCGACAGCCCGGAGTCGAGCGCCGCCGACAGGACGTCATGGGATTCCCGCAACAGCCGTATCGCGTGCTCCTTGGTCAGGAACTGCAGGAACCGCTTCGGCGAGACCCCGACGAGCTCGGAAAACCGCCGCTGCAGGGTCGCCGGGGCGACGCCCAGCCGTTGCGCGATCTGGGGCAGCGACGGCTGCTCGAGCGCCTGTGCACGCAGCAGCCGGATCGCCGCGGCAACGGTCTCGAAACCTCCGGCGTCGGAGTCGGAATTGGACATGCCGGCATTGTTCCGTCTACCCATCGAGGGCGCCACCCGTTTTTGAACGCATGGCGCCGCGGGGAATTGTCGCGCTGTTGCTGCAGAGCAACGATTCGGGCGGGCACGGGCCAAGGGACGGATCGGACTGGGGGTGGCGCGTATACTCGCGCCCGGTTCTTCAGGTATCGGCGTTACGGCCTAGCTTGGTCGTGGTGCCTGGTGGGTGGTGGGGACAGACACCCGTTGCCGCCCGGCGAAGTTGCCGCGGAATGACGGGCATTTGGACTGCCTGCACCCGGTTTGGAGCGTCGCCTGTTCATGTAGCTTGATGCCGTGACGCGGATGGCCCGGCGGCCGAAGTGCGTCGCACACCGATGAACCAGCTTGCATCACTGCTGCCGCTGTCGAACGTCGTGGTCGACGTGCATGCGTCCGACAAGCCGCACGTCCTGAGCTTCGCAGCGTCCACGTTTGCCGCCAACCAGTCGCTCGACGCGCGCAAGGTGCTCGCCAGCCTGACCGCGCGCGAGAGCCTTGGATCCACGGCGCTCGGCCAGGGGGTCGCGATCCCGCACGGACGCCTGCGCGGCCTCAAGCACGAGGTGGCGGCGATCTTCCGGCTGGCCCAGCCGGTCGACTTCGACGCGCCTGACGGCCGGCCGGTCGGCCTGCTGATCGTGCTCCTGGTGCCGGAAGCGGCGACGCAACATCACCTCGAGCTTCTGTCGGAGCTGGCGCAGATGCTGTCCGACCGCCACTTCCGCGACGACCTGATGGCCGCCCCGCAGCCGGCGGTCCTTCACGCGCGGGTTACCGCGTGGGAGCCGATCCGGCCGGCCGCCTGAGGGCGGACCGCGTCCCGGGCCGGCACACCACGACCTGGCGATGCAGACGCTTCACTCGCTGTTCGAGGAGAACCGGGAAGCACTGGGCCTGCGCTGGATCTGCGGCGAGAGCCAGGCGCTGCGCTCGCTGCCCGACACCGTCGCACAGACGGTGCAGGCGGCGGAGCTCGTGGGTCATTTGAACCTGATCCATCCGAAGCGCATACACGTTCTCGGCGCCGCGGAGGTCGGGTACATCGAGCGCATGAGCATTCCCCGCCAGCTGCACTTCGCGCACGAGCTGGCGGAAGGCGGACTGCTCGGGCTCATCGTCGCCGAGGGCAAGTCGATGCCCGAGCCCTTGCTGGCGTCGGCGGACAAGGCCGAGCTGCCGGTGTTCGCGTCACCGCGGCCATCGGCCGAGGTGATCGACGTGCTGCGCATCTACCTGGCCAAGGTGCTGGCGCCGCATTGTTCGATGCACGGCGTCTTCATGGACGTGCTGGGGATGGGCGTCCTGATCGCCGGCGAGTCGGGCCTCGGCAAGAGCGAGCTCGCGCTCGAGCTGATCAGCCGCGGCCACGGCCTCGTGGCGGACGACGTGGTCGATTTCGCGCGCGTCGCTCCCGATCAGATCGAGGGCCGCTGTCCGCCGCTGCTTGCCAATCTGCTGGAGGTGCGCGGCCTGGGCCTGCTCGACATCAAGGCGATCTTCGGCGAGACTGCCGTGCGCCGCAGGATGAAGCTGCGGCTGATCGTCGAGCTGATGCGGCGCAGCGCCGCAGACACCATGGAGCGGCTGCCGCTCGCGGGCACGTTGCAGGACGTGCTCGGCCTGCCCGTGCACAAGGTCGTGATCCCCGTCGCCGCCGGGCGCAACCTCGCGGTGCTGCTCGAGGCCGCGGTGCGCAACACGATCCTGAAGCTGCGCGGCATCGATACGATGGAAGACTTCCTGGAGCGGCAGCGGCGCGCGATGGACGCTTGAGGTTCTCCATGAACCGCCGCTCCGAACGCGGCGGAGTCGGACGTCTGGCGCCTGCCGCCTGCCGCTTCGGTGCCAGCAAGAATGACGCCCGCGAATGCCGCGGGGGGTGCTCGAGGGGGGGCGCAGCCACCCCTCGAAGCCGATCCTCCCGCTTTTCGGTTCCGACGGGCACATCGCCAAACGGCAGCGTTGTCGCCCGTCGAAGCCGTGGTTCATGGAGAGGTCCGTGTGCCGCCGCCGAAGCGGCAGCGGGCTCTCCCGCACCTACCGCGCGCGGCAGCGCGCTCAAGCTCGCTCGATGCTCCAATGCGGGCGACGCGGCACCCGCCGCTCCGCCGCGTTGTTCCCCGTTTCCGGACGCTCGAATGCGCCCGAAGCGGGACGCCCGTTGAACCGATCTTCCCGAATCCCTTTGATGGAGGGTTGCGTATGTCCAAGACACTGTTGATCGCCGCGCTGATCGCGGCACCGCTGCTGGCACAGGGCGCCGACGAGACGAAGAAGGCGGCGACGCCGCAGCGCGAGAAAATGGCGGCCTGCAGCCGCGATGCGCATGCCAAAGGATTGAAAGGCGACGAGCGCAGGAAGTTCATGTCGGAGTGCCTGTCCGCCGGGAAATCCGCGAAGACCGCGCCGCGGGCGAAATCGCCGGCCTGACGCGCGGGTCGGCTCCACCTGCGGCACCGGGGGGGCCGGCCCACGAATCTCCGCGACGGTCCGAGCGGATGCGATGAGGGGGCGCGAATTGGTGATCTAATTCCGTTCTCGCAGCGCCGGCAAGCCGGCGCCTGCAGGACCCATCCCTCGAACTTCAACCGTTGCGGAGAACTCACCGATGATGAAAAGGCTCCTGATCGCGGCGCTGGTCGCGGTGCCGATGTGCGCGTTTGCGGCCGACGAGGCCAAGGGCGACGCCAAGAAGATGACGCCGCAGCAGGAACGCATGGCGTCCTGCAACAAGGACGCCGGCGCCAAGGACCTGAAGGGCGACGAGCGCAAGAAGTTCATGTCGGAATGCCTGTCCGCCAAGAAGAAGATGTCGCAGCGGGAAAAAATGGGCGTCTGCAACAAGGAGGCCGGCGAAAAGCAGCTCAAGGGCGACGACCGCAAGAAGTTCATGTCCGACTGCCTGAAGGGCTGACCACAGACCCCGATCGCCGCCTCGGGGCCCAACGCACGGTCGGCGGTACGGTCGTCAAGTGCGCCTCGTCCTGATTTCCGGCATGTCCGGTTCCGGCAAGTCCGTGGCGATCCGGCTGCTGGAGGACACGGGCTACTACTGCGTGGACAATCTGCCCTCGCAGTTCCTGACCCAGGTCTGCGCGTACCTGTCCGGCACCGGGCATCCGGAAGTCGCGGTTTCGATCGACGCGCGTTCCGAGGCCTCGCTGTCGGACCTGCCGGCCGTGCTCGGCGACCTGCGCGCTCGCGGCCACGACGTGCGGGTGTTGTTCCTGACCGCATCGACCGAAGCGCTCGTGCAGCGCTTTTCCGAGACGCGACGCCGCCATCCGCTGTCGCAGCGGCTCGTCCTCGCGCAGGGCGAGCCGACGCTCGAGGAGTCGATCGAGCAGGAGCGGGAGCTGCTGGCGCCGCTGGACATGCTCGGTCACGTCATCGACACCAGCGGCCTGCAGCCCGGAACGCTGCGCCAGTGGGTGCGGGGGTTCATCGAGGGGGAGCAATCGAAGCTGACGCTCGCATTCGAGTCGTTCGCCTTCAAGCACGGCGTTCCGGTGGCGGCCGATCTCGTGTTCGACGTCCGGAATCTGCCCAACCCGCACTACGACACCGTGCTGCGCCCCCTGACGGGACTCGACGCGCCGGTGATCGCGTTCCTGGACGGCGTCGAGGCCGCCCAGCGCATGATCGACGATATCGCGCAGTTCATCGAAAAATGGCTGCCGAGCTATGTCGAGGACGGCCGCAACTACCTGACGGTCTCGATCGGGTGCACGGGCGGCCAGCACCGCTCTCCGTACGTCGTGGAGCGCCTGGCGGCGCGATTCGGCGGGCGCGACAGGGTCCTGGTGCGGCACCGCGTCCTGAAGCGCTGAGCCCGGCACCGATGGATCTTCCCCTCTTTCCCCTCAACGCCGTGCTTTTCCCCGGCGGAATGCTCGGCCTGCGCGTGTTCGAGCCGCGCTACATGGACATGGTGCGCGACTGCTTGCGGCACCAGCGCCCGTTCGGCGTGTGCATGATCGCGCGCGGCAACGAGGTCGGCGAACCGGCGCAGCCGGAGGCGGTCGGATGCGTCGCCACGATCGATGCCTGGGACATGCATCAGCTCGGCGTGCTTCACATCCGGGCCCTGGGCGTGGAGCGCTTCCGCATCCGCCGCTCGCGCGCCGGCGCCGATCGCCTGCTGCGGGGCGACGTCGAGCCGATAGCGCCCGATCCGGACTCGCCGATCGCACCCGAGCACCAGCCCTGTGCCGACCTGCTCAGGCGCATCATCGACGATCACGACGGGCAGCAGAAGAAGCAACCGGCGGGCGGGCCGCAGGACGAACCGGCGATGGACGCGGTGCGCTTCGCGCAGCCGCACCGGATGCAATCGAGCGTATGGGTCGGCAACCGCCTGTGTGAAGTCCTGTCGATCCCGCTGCGCGCGAAGCAGAAGCTCATGGAGCTCGAAGACGCCTACATGCGTCTGGAGATCGTGCAGAACTTCCTGAAGCAGCACTCGGTGATCGGCTAGCAGTCGGCTGCGCCGCAGAAGGAATTCCCGTAGCGGCCGACTGCTAGCGCAGCTCGCGGTCCCTGACTTCCTTCAGCAGCCCGAGGATCGGCGCGGGCAATGCGGCGCCTTCGATCCGGTCCAGCGGAAGCCAGCGCTCCGCCGCGTCCGACGCATGCAGCGCGGGCGGGTCGGCCAGCAGGAGGTGGGGCGTGAATTCGAGCGTGAAATGCGTGAACCCGTGTCGTCGCGGCGCGAGCGCGCGCGGCCGCGCGGCGCCCAGGCGGCGCGCCTGGGCCCGCAGCAGCGCCGCGGTATCGAACTCGGGCAGGCTCAACAGCCCGCCCCAGATGCCGGCGGCGGCGCGCTGCTCGACCAGCACCGCGCGTCCCTGCAGCGCGACGAGCAGATGCGCGCGCCGCACCGGAACCCGCCGCGCCGGCCGCCGCGCCGGCAGCTCTTCGACGCGGCCGTCGCGGCGGGCGACGCACTCCGCGGCGACCGGGCAGGCGTCGCAGCGCGGCGCCGTGCGCGTGCACACGGTGGCGCCCAGATCCATGATCGCCTGCGTATAGGCGGCCACCGATCCGGCCGCTGGCAGCAGCGCTTCGGCGAGGCGCCACAATTCGCGCTCGACTTCCGGCACGGCCGGCGTGCCCTCGATGCCGAACCGGCGCGCGAGCACGCGCCTGACATTGCCGTCGAGGATCGCTGCGCGCTCGTCGAAGCAGAACGCCGCGATCGCCCCCGCGGTCGAGCGCCCGATTCCGGGCAGCTGTTGCAGGTCCTGCGCACGGTCCGGAAAGCGGCCGCCGCGGTCCGCGGCGACAATGCGCGCACAGGCATGCAGCTGGCGCGCCCGCGAGTAGTAGCCAAGGCCGGCCCAGAGCTCGAGCACCTGTTCGAGCGGCGCGGCCGCGAGCGCCGCGACGTCGGGAAATCGCAGCAGGAAGCGCGCGTAGTACCGCAGCACCGTCGCGACCTGGGTCTGCTGCAACATCACCTCGCTGACCCAGACCCGGTAGGGGTCGCGATCGGCCTGCCAGGGGAGGTCGCGCCGGCCGTGTTCGCGCTGCCAGGCGACCAGCCGCTGCGCGAACCTGGCCTGCGGCCCGCGCGCGGCCGCGCCGCCCCGGCCCGCGCCGGTCGCCGGGCGTGCAGGCGGGTTCGCGGCGCCGCGCCTCAGATCTCGATCCGCAGGTAGGCCGCCAGGTCGGCGTCGGTCACCGCACCGCGCCGCGCCGCGGCGGCCGCGCGCGCCGCCTCGGGCGGCGCATGGACGCGTTCCATCAGCCGTTTCAGCTCGTCGAGCCTCGACTGCACGTCCTGCAGCGCGTCTTCGAGCTGGCCGATGCGCTCGTCCAGCGATTCCTGGGCGTCGCGGATCCGCGCCACCGATTCGGCGCGCTTCTTCAGCTGCTGGCGCTGCTCGCGTACCTGCATCTCGAGCGGCGGGAGCAGCGACCTGACCCACGCCTCGGCGTCGCGCTCGGCGGCGGCGAACGTCGTGCGCGACTTCGACACCACGGTGTCGAAGAAGCGCTCGATCAGCGCCCATTTGTCGCGCGTCATCACCGCCAGCGCGCCGAAGTGGGTCCGGTACGCCGCTTCTATGCGCTCGAGCTCGGCCAGGTAGGTATCGAGGGAGAAGGGCATCGGCGGCTGCATGCTCCAGCCGACCTCCTCGGCGAAGCGCCGCTGCACGCCGAGCACCATGCGCTCGATTTCGGCCAGCGCGGCGTTCGACTGGCGCAGCAGGTCGCGCAGCTGCGTGAAGTACTCACGCACGACCCCGATGAACTGCGGCGTCAGCCGCACCCTGCGCATGCGGTCGCGCGCCATCAGCACGCAATTGCGCAGCGCTTCGAGCCGCAGGCCGGCGTACGCCTGCTCGGCCAGGCGCGCCAGCACGGCGCGCGCGGCCACGATCTTGCGCACGTTGGCCTCGAAGTCGTACTGCTCGCTCTGCGCCCTCAGCAGCATGCGCTCGATCGCGCTCTGGTTCTTGCCCTGCAGCGCGCGCAGCTCGTACAGCTGCTCGACCAGGCTGCGTTCGCGCGCGCCCAGCGCCTGCCTGACCTCCGACGCCACGCGGTCGGTCACCGTGAGCGTCTGCTGGCGGACGATGTCGTGCTTCGCCGGCACCAGCAGGTCGACCAGCGCGGCCTCGAGCGCCGGCAGCCGGCTCTGGTCCAGCAGCTGGGCGTCGCCGGTGACCTTCGCGACCAGGCCCTTCTGCGCCGAAACCGGGAACACGCGGTCGGGCGGAAGCCTCAGCGTCTCGCTCACGCTCGAGACCTGGCGCCGCACCTCGGCCTCGATCTCCGCGCGCGTCCTCAGGACGTCCCACAGGCCGTCGATCTTGTTGAGGACCGCGATGTGGTTGTTGCTGACCGCGCCGTCCCCGACGATGTGGCGCCAGACGTCGAGGTCGCTGCGCGTCACGCCGGTGTCGGCCGCCAGCACGAACAACACCGCGTGCGCGTTCGGCACCAGCGACAGCGTCAGCTCGGGCTCGGTGCCGATCGCGTTCAGGCCGGGGGTATCGAGGATGACCAGCCCCTGTCTGAGCAGGGGATGCGGGAAGTTGATGACCGCGTGCCGCCAGCGCGAGATCTCGACCATGCCGCTGGCGTCGATCGCATGCGCCTGGTCGGGATCGTCCGGATCGAGCAGGCCATACATGCGCGCTTCCTCGGACGACACGCGCACCGTGTCGGCGACCAGCCGGAAGGCCTTGAGCATGCCCTCGGGCGAATCGGTGTCGACCGCGAACACGCGCCACTCGGCGGCCGCCTTCTTGAAGTCCGACGTCGTGCCGATCCGGGCCCGGGTCTCGATCGGCAGCGCGCGGATGCAAGGCGGCAGCGACTCGTCGTACATCAGCTCGGTCGGGCACATCGTCGTGCGCCCGGCCGCGGACGGCAGGATGCGGCGGCCGTAGTCGGCGAAGAAGATGGCGTTGATCAGCTCGGACTTGCCGCGCGAGAACTCGGCGACGAACGCGATCACCAGCTTGTCGCCGGTCAGGCGGTCGAGCGCGAGGTCGAGCCGGCGCGCCGCGTCGGCCTCGAGCAGTTGCGACTCCCCCAACCACCGGCGCAACTGTCCGATCGACACGGCGAGCGAATCGCGCCAGGCGCCGTACTGTTGGAAGCTGTTGGCGAGCTGCGACATCGAAGGCCAGCGAAGGCTGGCCGCGCGAACAAGCCGCCGGCCGCCGCGTGCAATCTAACACATCCTCCTTCGCCCACTGGGGCGGGCTGGCGGCCCGCCCCGGTGGGCTACGGAGGACGAGTCCTCTGCCACATGGGGAGTCGGGCCAGGCCGACGGGACTATCTCCGGCAAGCCTGCCTGCCCCTCGCTTGCGCGGTTTAGCAAGGGCCCGCCCTGCGAAGCGCGCCCGTCAGGGCGCGCGAAGCAGGGCTTATGGTCGCTGGCAGCGCGAGCAGTAGTAGGTGGTCCGCTGGCCCTGCACCAGCTTGCGGATCCGGCGCCCGCAGGTCAGGCACGGCTGGCCCTCCCGGCCGTAGACGCGGGCGAAGCGGGTGAAATCGCCGTACGTACCGTCGGTGCCGGCGAAGTCGCGCAAGGTCGAGCCGCC